>JBDSHF010000387.1:0-8926 GCA_039918595.1 Thermoanaerobaculia bacterium | reverse complement strand
CGTTCCAGGTCTGGCTGACCACGATGGCCTCGAGGTTCTCGAGCCGCTCGAGCAGGGTGTCCCGGTCCTTGCGCAGGGTGGCGACGTCCCGCTCCAGCTCGTGGTTCGAAGCGCCCAGGACCTGCTGCTGCGCTTTCATCCGCAGCCAGGACTTGAAGGTCCCCGCGAGGATGGCGACGATCGGAATCAGGACGAACATAGCTGACGAACCGAACAAGTGCATGGCAAACCTCCAGGAGCGAACTCCAAGGGCATTCTACGCTTCCGGGGCGCCAGAGTTTCCGCGCCAAGTCCCGGAATCCTCCCCTCGGCACACTCCCTGGCTATGGAGACTCAACTTCGGGAGCGCGGGGCCCGTGCCGGGGAGGATGATGTACAGTTCCCTCTCGCCATGGCCGACTGGTCCCCCACTTCCTGGCAGGAGAGGCCGACGCTGCAGCAGCCGGTCTACCCGGATGCCGTCCGCGTCGAGGGCGTGCTGCGCGACCTCTCGAGCCTGCCGCCGCTCGTCACCTCCTGGGAGATCGAGCGGCTGAAGGCGCAGCTCGCCGAGGCGGCCCGCGGCGAGAGCTTCCTCCTTCAGGGGGGCGATTGCGCCGAGAGCTTCGCCGACTGCACCTCCGAGTCGATCACCAACAAGCTCAAGATCCTGCTGCAGATGAGCCTGGTGCTGGTGCACGGCGCCCGGCGGCGGGTGATCCGCGTCGGCCGCTTCGCCGGCCAGTACGCCAAGCCGCGCAGCGAGAACCTGGAGGAGCGGGACGGCGTCATCCTCCCCTCCTACCGGGGGGACCTGATCAACCGCTCGCCGTTCACCCTCGCCGACCGCACTCCGGACCCGGAGCTGCTGCTGCGCGGCTACGAGCGGGCGGCGCTGACCATCAACTTCATCCGCGCCCTGATCGAGGGGGGCTTCGCCGACCTTCACCACCCCGAGTACTGGGACCTCTCCTGGGTGAAGCACTCGCCGCACGCCGACGAGTACCGGCGGCGGGTGGCGGCGATCCGCGACTCGCTGCAGTTCTTCGAGTCGCTCGCCGGCAGCCAGGCCGGGGAGATCCGCCGCGTCGACTACTTCACCAGCCACGAGGGCCTGCACCTCCTCTACGAGCAGGCCCAGACCCGGCGGGTGCCGCGCCGCGCCGGCTGGTACAACCTGTCGACCCACTTCCCGTGGCTCGGCATGCGCACGGCGCAGCTCGGCGGGGCTCACGTCGAGTACTTCCGCGGCATCTCCAACCCGATCGCGGTCAAGGTGGGCTCCGCCATGACGCCCGCCGGGGTCGTCGAGCTCGCGGACGTGCTCGATCCCTACCGCGAGCCGGGGCGCCTCACCTTCATCCACCGCTTCGGCCACAAGAAGATCGCCGACGGGCTGCCGCCGCTGGTCGAGGCGGTCCGCCGGGCCGGGCGCACGGTGCTCTGGGTGTGCGATCCCATGCACGGCAACACCGAGGCGGTGGCGAGCGGCCTCAAGACCCGGCGCTTCGACCACATCCTCTCCGAGCTCCAGCAGGCCTTCGACCTCCACGAGGAGATGGGGTCCTATCTCGGCGGCGTCCACTTCGAGCTGACCGGCGAGGACGTCACCGAGTGCATGGGCGGCGCCCGCGGCGTCACCGAAGAGGATCTCCAGCGCGCCTACCGCTCGCAGGTCGACCCGCGCCTGAATTACGAGCAGGCGCTGGAGATGGCCCTGCTGATCGCGCGGCGGATGGGGCGGACGGACGGCTGAGCCGGGCTGCGCCCGCGTAGGACGTCCGTGACGGTCCGTGCCAATCCGTGTTTGTCTGTGTGCTTTTGAACCTACGCCACGCGCGCCGCCGCCCCCGCCACACCCACCAGGGGCAGCAAAACCGTAAACGCCGCCCCCCCTTCCGGCGCCTTGGCCTCGACGCGGACCTCGCCGCCGTGCGCCTGGACGAGGTTGCGCACGGTGACCAGCCCGAGGCCGGTGCCCTGCTTCTTGCCGTTGGTGGCGAAGGGCTCGAAGAGGTGCTCGACCGCCTCCTCGGGCAGCCCGGCGCCGGAGTCGGCGACGCGGATGGCGAGGCGCCCCTCCTCCACCCGGGCGCGGACGGCGATCCGCTGGCTCCGCTCCCAGGTGGCCAGCGCCTCGCGGGCGTTGGTGAGGAGGTTCTCGAGCACGCGCTGGATGCGGTCGCGGTCGAGGGCGACCTGGAGGGAGGGGTCAAGCCGGAGGTCGATGCCGACCACGATCCCGCGCTCGCGGAGGTCGGCGGCGAGGGGTTGCAGGACGTCGTCGAGGAAACGGCCGGCGGCGACCGTCTCGATGGCGAGGCGCGGCGAGCCGCCGCGGGCGAAGTCGAGGATCTCCTCGATCATCCGCCGCAGCCGGTCGGACTGGCTGCGCACGGTCTCCAGCTCGCGGGCGATGGTGGCGGCGTCGCCGCCGCGGACGGCGAGCGCGTGGGCGAGGTCGGCGTACCCCTTGACCAGGGTCAGCGGGTTGCGCAGGTCGTGCACGACGGAGCTGGTCATCTGACCGATGGCCGCCAGGCGGCTCTCGCGCTCGTGGAGCTGCCGCTCGGTCTCGCGGGCCCGCAGGTGGGCGGCGATGCGGGCCTCCAGCTCGCGCAGCGCGAAGGGCTTGACCACATAGTCGTCGGCGCCGGCGTCGAGCCCCTCGGCCACGGCGTCGGTGCCCGCCCGGGCGGTCAGCAGGATCACCGGCGTGGTCGCGAAGGCGGGGTCGGCCTTCAGGCGCCGGCAGAGCTCCAGGCCGTCGACGCCGGCCATCATCACGTCGGTGACCACCAGGTCGGGGCGCCACCGCCGCGCCGCCTCCAGGCCGGCGGCGCCGTCGGCGGCGGTCTCCACCCGGTAGCGGCGCCCCAGGCGGGTGGCGAGGAAACTCCGCAGGTCGGCGTTGTCCTCGACCAGCAGGAGGCGGGGGGCGCCGGCCGGCGGCTGCGGGCGCGGCGCCTCGCTCTCCCGGCGCGGCAGGTCGACGTCGGCGAGCAGCGTCTCGCGCATCGAGCGCAGGGCGTACTCGCGGGCCGCCTGGGCGTCCGACCGGGTTTGGGTGAGCTGGTCCTCGCGGCGGCGCGGACGCCGCCGGCGCTCGACCAGCGCCACGCCCGGATCGCGCGGCAGCTCGACGCGGAAAACCGTGCCCGCCCCCAGACGGCTCCGTACGGTGACGTTGCCGCCGTGGAGCCGCGCGAGCTCGCGGGCGAGCGCGAGCCCCAGACCGGTGCCGCCGTGCTCGCGCGAGGCGGAGGCGTCCACCTGATGGAAGCGATCGAAGATCCGCTCGAGCTGGTCCTCGGGGATCCCGGGGCCGTCGTCCTCTACCGTGAAGGCGATCTCGTCCGGCTCCGCTTCGGTGCGCGCCGTTTCAGCGCGAACCACGACCGTCCCCCCCGAGGGGGTGAACTTGAGGGCGTTCGACAGCAGGTTGGCGACGATGATCTCGGTCTTGTGGATATCGAAAAGCGAGTCGGGGATCTCGTCCAGCCGCTCCGTCCGCAGCCGCAGCCCCCGCCGCTCCGCGAGCGGCTTCGCGGCGGCGGCGAGATCCGCCAGCAGCACCCCGAGGTTGCCTGGCGCCGGCTCCAGGCGCAGCCGTCCGGACTCCAGCTTGGCGCCGTCGAGCAGGGCGTTGACCTGCCGCAGCAGGCGGCGCGCGTTGGCTTCCATCGCCTCGAGAAGGACCCGGCGTTCCCCCGTCTCTTCCTCCGCGCCGAGGAGGGTCTCGAGCGGCCCGAGGAGCAGGGTCAGCGGCGTGCGCAGCTCGTGGCTGACATTGGCGAAGAAGCGGGTCTTGGCCTCGTCGAGCTCCTTCAGCTCCTCGTTCGCCTTCTCCAGGCGCAGCCGCAGCGAGAGGTCCCGCCGTCGCGTCCGCCGGTTCGATACGGTGGCGAGAAAGGTGAAGAGCCCGGCGCCGGCCAGGAAGAAGAGCGGTCCGATCATCTCCCGCGACGGCCCGTGAGCCGCCAGGTTGATCCCCTGATCGACGGCCACGATCAGCGCGCACAGCACCGCCACCACCGCCGGCTCCCAGGGGAGAAAGACGCCGATCGTGAAGATGACGATGAGGTTGCCGGCGAAGTAATTGCTGGTGAACCCACCGAGCAGCGAGGTCATCAGCGTGATGCCGGTCGCCGAGGCGAGGGCGCCCGCCATCACCAGCGGCTGCGCCAGCCGCTCGGCCCATCGCGAGTAAACGCCGGCGAGCCCGACGGCGTAGACCGCCGAGACGGTGAGGCGGATGAACAGGAAGTACCTCGCCTGCTCCGGCGCCACCGCCAGGTCGAGCAGCCAGAAGGTCGGATAGAGCGCGAGCACCGACCAGAGCAGGAAGCGGGACCGCTCGACGAACAGCCCGCGGGTCTCCGCGCGGTAGGCCGCTTCGAACCCGGGGAGCCGGGAAGCGGTCGTCAAGCCTACTTCTCCGCCCGCGCCACGATCGCCGTCGGCGGCGATCCGAGCGCCTGGAAGCAGTGGACCCGCGAGAAGCCGGCCTCGGCGAGGTGGGCCTCCAGGGTTCCGGCGTCGAGGAAGCGGAAGCGCCCGTCCTCCTCCAGCTCGATCAGCCGGCTGATCGAGTTGGCGAAATGGCGCAGCGCCTCCAGCTTGCCGGCCGCCCGCTCGTCCCCCGCCGCCGCCTGCCGGGAGAGGATGTCGGCGCCCTCGGTGTAGAGCTTCGAGGGGTCGAAGTTCGGCAGGATCGAGGAGACGACCAGGGTGCCGCCGGGTTTGAGCAGCCGGTGCATTTCGCGCAGGCTGGCCAGCGGATCGTAGAGATAGGGGAGCACCAGCGACGAGCCGATGCGGTCGAAGCAGCCGTCCGGCAGATCGAGCCGGAGCCGCGGCGCCGAGTCGCCGAAGTGGAGGTGGCGCAGGCGCAGGTGGCGCGCCGTGCGAGCCCCCGGGTCGGCGGGCGCGCCGGGCTTCAGGTCTTCGGAGGTCGCGCGGCCGAGCAGGAAGCGGGCGGCGCGGCCGAGCTCCAGCGCGATCTCCACCTCCCGCTCGTCGAGCGCCGGGCAGAGCGCGCGCACCCGGCCCGGCGCCGCCGGCTCGCCGCGCAGGATGGTGTGCAGCTCCTTGCCGTACCCCTCGGCGAGCTTGCGGGCGGTGGCGTACGGCAGCCCCTCGACACGGTGGACCAGCCCCTCCACCCCCCACAGCCGTCCATCGAGAAAATCGGCGATCGCAGCGAAGCGCGACACCTCCAGGTCCGCCACCACCCCGCGCAGCTCGGGGACGGTCAGCCCCCGCTCCGAGCAGGCCGCGAGGACCTTCTCCCGCGTGCGCTCGACCCCCTCGGGCACCAGGTCGAGGAAGGTGAGCGAGGCGGGGGCGCCGCCGTCGCGGCAGGCGTCGAGCAGGGCGAGCAGGAGGTTGCCGGTGCCGCAGCCGAAGTCGGCCAGGTGCTCCCCCGGCCGCGGATCGAGCAGCTCGGCCTGGCGGGCGAGGAAGCGGGGGTACTCGGGGTGCTCCAGGAAGACGTCGTAGCCGACGTCGTCCCCCGGCGCGCCGAACAGGTGCTCCTTCCAGAACCCCTCGGCGTCGGAGAGCTCCTGCCGCCGCACCCGCCCCCACTCGGCCTCGCTCTGGCGGGCGAAGCGGGCAAGGTTCGGATCGCGCGCCGGCCGGTCGACGCCGAACAGGTGCTTGGAGATCGACTCGGCCACCAGCTTGAACAGCTCGATCGCCTCGCCGCCGCTCTTCAGCACGTGCCCGGTGGCGCACTCGAAGACCTCGCGCACGCCGCCCCCCGGAGCGTCGAGCATCGCCCGCACCCGCGAGCGCGTCACCCAGCAGTCGTAGGTGCCGAGGATCCAGACTACCGGCGCCGCGATCCGCGCCAGATCGCGCCGGCCGTCCTCCAGAAAGGCGAGCCCCGCCTCCATGGCCTGCCCGTAAAGCGAGCTGCCGCGGATCGGCCGGCCGTGGATCAGGATCGTCTCCGGCCCCTCCCCCCGGCGGTAGAGATCGAAGAGGTCGAGCCCGGCGAGATAGTTGCGCAGCACGTCCTGCGCGTCCGGGCAGCCGAAGGGGGCGATCCAGAGGTCGACCGGCGCCTCCCCCTCGCACTCCAGGATCGCCTTGCGGGCCGGGATCGCCGCCAGCGACACGCTCACCAGCGTCCGCCGGACCGGCCGGAAGCGGCGCTGGAGATAGCGCAGCGACGCCGCGGTGTCGTCCCCCAGATGGCCGAAGGTCCAGTTGTAGTAGGGGCGCCCCTCGGCCACCAGCCGCGGGTCCATGGCGCTCTCCCCGGCGATGTAGGTGGCGTCGAAACGCAGCACCACGGCCTTGCGGCCGTCGCGGTCGAGGTCGTCCAGGAGGGTGCGGGCGAGCAGGGCGAAGACCTCCTTGCGCTTGAGGATCGCCGGCGCGATCACCACCGCCACGTCGGGCCGGATCGCGGGATCCGAGGTGTCGAAGTTGGCGTCCACGATCGCCGCCACCGTGTCGCCACGGCGGTTCTTGAAGCGGACGACCTCGACGCCCCCTTCCTCGGCGCGCCGGGGGCGGCGCACGAACGCGGCCACCTTGCCGCCGAGCAGCGAGACCGTGCGCGTGATCTTCGCCGTGAACCCGCCGCGCACCGCGTGGCGCTTGAGCTCGCGGAAGCTGTCGCGCTCCCCTTCCCCCTCGTCGAAACGGAGGCCGGCGCGCACGCCGCCGTCGTCGAGCGCCGAGAGGTAGCGCACCGTGGCGCCGGCGATCTCCCGCCGCGACCCCTCGACCTCCAGGGTGAACGCCGGCAGGCGGGCGCCGGGCACCAGAGCCGCGGCGGCGCCGAGGCGCACCGAGGCTCCCCCCTCGCCGAGATCCATCACCGGCAGCCGCAGCCGCCCTCCCGCGACGTGCGGCGCGGCGAGCTCGCAGAAGGCCGCCCGCAGGCTGGCCCGCCGCTCGGAGCGGCGCTCGGTCAGATAGACGCGTTCGGGGACCATCACCTCCGTCCCCTCCGCCGTTCCCTCAGCGGCGCCGAGCACGATCGCCTCCAGGGCGTAGAAGAGCGGCGGATCGGAGAAGGCCAGATAGAGGACCCGCGTCCGCGGCGGCACGGCGAGGTCGAGCCGCAGGGTGGCGCCATGCCGGCCGGCCGGCTGATAGGCGACCGCCCGGCAGACCACCGGATCGAAGCCGCGCCCCGGCCGGATGACGGTCACCGGCAGCGCCCGCTCGACCAGGTTTTCGAGCAGCATCCGGATCTCGGACGGCTCGCCGAGCGGCAGCAGGTTGCCGGGAACGAGGTCGCCGAGCGCCTGCTGGACGCGGACGATCGCCTCGTCCATCTCATAGAAGCCGGCATGGGCGCGCAGCCGGGCGCGGTCGCGCGCCGAGACCTCCTCGAAGCGCAGGCCGACCCCCTCCGGCGAGGAGCGCACGGCGCGGGCGGTGACCACGATGGGCTTGGGGTCGGTGGGGATCTCCAGCGCGAGCCGGAACCGCACGTCCGGCGCCACCGCGGCGGGCGCGCGCAGGAAGGCGCCGTCGGCCGAGAGGTCGGTGGCCACCAGGCCGCCGCCGAGCTCGGGCCCCTCCAGGATGCGCACAGAGGCCAGCGTGCGGCGCCGGGGCGAGCGGCGCTCCTCGTTCGACTTGCCCACCTCCCAACGGGCGGGCCTTTCCAATACCCTCTCCGGTACCCTCTCCAGTGCCGGCGGCTCCGCGGGCTTGTCCCTTGCGATCATCCTCTTCTCCCCGCGTCAGACGCGGACCGGATTCCCCTGCGCCTGGTCCGTGAGCCGCCCACGGATCTCGGCAAATTCCCGGTGGCAGCGGAGGAAGACATCCACCAGCACCGGATCGAAGTGCGTACCACGATCCCGGGCGATCCTACGGACCGCTTCCTCATGATCGAAAGCGTTCTTGTAGGGCCGGCGGCTGGTGATGGTGTCGTAGGCGTCCGCGAGAGCCACGATGCGGGCAGCGAGCGGGATGTCGAGTCCTGCAAGGCCGCGCGGATATCCTGAGCCGTCCCAATGTTCGTGATGGCAATAAGCAATTTCCATACCCATGCGAAGAAAGCGGTGGCCGTCGTAGCGCTCGATGACGTCGCGCAGCGTGTCGCCGCCGATCTCCGGGTGGCGGCGCATCACCGCCATCTCGTCGGGCGCCAAGGGGCCCGGTTTCAGCAGGATGGCGTCGGGGATGCCGACCTTGCCGATATCATGGAGGGGGCTCGATTTGTAAAGATGATCCACGAACTCGCCGGTGATCTTCCCCAGGTGGGACCCCAGCGCGGATTCGCGGCTCGCCGCCTGGGCCAGGCGGCGGCTGTACTCGGCCATGCGCTCCAGGTGGCGGCCGGTGGCGCTGTCGCGCGATTCGGCGAGGCGGGCGAGGGTGAGCAGGGCGATGTCCCGCGTCTGGCGGATCTCGACCGTCTGCTCCTTGACCATCCGCTCGAGATCCCGGCGGTACTCCTCGTTCTGGCGAATGAGGCGCGCGCGCTCGACCGCCCGCTCGACGGTGACCAGCAGGTCGTCGACCTCGAACGGCTTGACGATGTAGTCGTAGGCGCCGGCGCGCACGCACTGGCGGACGGTGGCGATCTGCGCGACGCCGGTGACCATCACCACCTGAATGGTCTCGTCGAGCGCCTTCAGGCGGCCCAGCAGCTCGATGCCGGAGAGGCCGGGCATCTCGATGTCCGAGAGCACCAGCGACGGCCGGGGCTCCTCCGCGGCGAGGAGCAGAGCCTCCGCGGCGTTCTTCGCGGTCCGGCAATCCAAGGGGAGCGAGGAGAGATGAGCTACCAGCAGAGCCCGGATAGCGGGCTCGTCATCGACGATTACGACGCGCTCTTTCATACGACGCCAAGCTGACCCGGGCCTCCAGACAACGAAGGCCGGCTCCCTCCTCAATGGAATGAGAAGAGGACCTCTCCAGCCTGGCCGGGGGGGAGGTGGCCAATGGGATAAGGCCCTCTCCTCGGCAA
>JBDSHF010000386.1:0-10289 GCA_039918595.1 Thermoanaerobaculia bacterium | reverse complement strand
CGGTCGGATTCGATGTCCATGATCAGCGGCAACTGACTCGCCGGCGCGATCATGTGGTAGACCGTCTGGTCGTCCTCGGTGAAGGCGTTCGAATCGGCGCCCAGCCGCTTGATGACGTCGGTGTAGGCATCCTTCGGATACTTTTCCGTGCCGCGGAACATGATGTGCTCGAAGAAGTGGGCGAAGCCGCTGTGCCCCGCCTCGACCTCGTCGCGGGAGCCGGTGCGCATCACGACGTAATAGGCCACCGTCCCCGGGCTGTCGTAGGGGACGGCCACCACCTTCATGCCGTTGTCGAGGGTCTGTTTATGGACCTTGAAGGGGAAGATGTCCCCGGAAGCCGCCGGCTTCCCGGCGGCGCCGGCCAGTGTCGCCACCGCCAGCAGGCCGCAGAGCAGCAGAGTGATTCTTCGAGCGTGCACGCGTTGAGCTCCTTTCGGTTCGGAACTTTGACGCCGGTCAAGGCGTTCTTCTTTTTGGATCAGACCCGTCGAGGGGTGTTCAAGGCAGGAAACGGTGATTCCCCGGACAGGATTCCCATATTACCCTACCTATCATGAGTAGCCGAAACGCGCTTTCCGCCCTTTCCCTGACCCTGCTCCTCCCTGGCCTCGCCGCCGCCCAGACCCCGCAAGCCGTCCGCCGGACCCCGGTCGTGGCGCTGGTCGAGAAGGTCGCGCCGGCGGTGGTCAACATCTCCGCCGAGTCGACGGTCCGCGAGGCCGACCCGTTCTTCGGCCGCTTCGGCCTCGGCGCCGAGCGCCAGGCCCAGTCGCTGGGCTCGGGGTTCATCGTCGACCGCAGCGGCATCGTCGTCACCAACGCCCATGTGATCGAGGGGGCCTCGCGGATCACCGTGACCCTGCTCGACGGCCGCGAGATCGAGGCCGACCTGCTCGGCTCGGACCGCGACGCCGACATCGCCGTGCTCAAGGTGAAGGCGAGCGGCCTGCCCGCCGTCCCCCTCGGGCACAGCTCGGACCTGATGATCGGCGAGACCGTGGTCGCCATCGGCAACCCGTTCGGCCTGTCGAACACGGTGACCACGGGCGTGCTCTCGGCGGTGGGACGCACCGTCCCCTCCGAGCGCGGCGAGCGGCTGTTCACCGACTTCCTGCAGACCGACGCCTCGATCAACCCGGGCAACTCGGGGGGCCCGCTGGTCAACATCCAGGGGGACGTGATCGGCATCAACAGCGCCATCATCTCGGGGGCGACGGGGATCGGCTTCGCCATCCCGGCCGACCGCGCCCGCCGGGTGGTCGACGACCTGCTGCGCTTCGGCGAGCTGCAGCCGCTCTGGACGGGCGCCCGCCTGGTCAGCGTCGACCCCGAGCTGGCGCGGCGCTACGGCCTGCCCGCGTCCATGCGGCGCGGCGCGCTGGTGCTCAAGATCTCCCCGGACTCGCCGGCGGCCGCGGCCGGCCTGCGGGAGAAAGACGTGATCATCTCGGTGGCCGGCCATCCCGTCGTCGCCCGCGAGGACGTGACGACGGCTCTCTACACGGCGCCGGCGGGAGCCGTGCTCGACGCCGAGGTGCGGCGGGGGGGCCAGACCGTCCGGGTGAAGCTGCGGGCGGTGCATCCGCCCCAGGGCCTGGGCCTCCAGGTGCTGGAGCGTTCGGTGGGGCTCGCGGTCGAGCCGGCCCGCGGCGGCCTCGCCATCCGCCGGGTGGCCGGCGGCTCGCTCGCCGAGCAGAAGGGGCTCCGCCCGGGCGACGTCATCCTCAGCGCCAACGGCCAGCAGGTCGACTCGGTCGAGAACCTCGGCCGCGAGGTCCTGCGCGGCCTCGACCGCGGCGGCCTGCTCCTGGCGGTGCAGCGGGGGCGGTGGGTGTACAACCTGGATTTCCCGCTGTAGACGTGAGCACAAGTTGCATGGAACAGGGGTCCCGTATAAAGTAAGGTCATGGGCAGACCCGCTATAAAGGCGAAGGAGACCGGGGCGATCGCCGATTTCGTGCGCGAAGCGTCGATCCGCCTTGGCATCTCCCAAGAGCGGCTAAAGACCGCCGTATGCGCCTCGCAGGATCTCTCCAAGGACGAGCTGCAGGTGGTCTCCTCGCTGCTCGACCTCGCCCACACCGGTGCCTCCCTCAAGAAGCGCTCCTCCCTTTCGCGCGGGATCGTGAGCGCCATCCGGATCGCCCAGGAGGCCGGGGACGATGATCCCCTGGCTGAAGTCGACGATCCGATGAGCCCCGCGGAAGCCGTGGAGGCGCTGCTGTGGGCGGAATCGGAGATTCAGGCCAATCGCGAGACCCTGCTGAAGGACACCGTCAGTGCCGCCGATGCCGCAAAGCTGATCAGCCGGTCCCGGCAGTCCATTGAGCGACTGCGCCGGGAAGGCCGGCTTCTGGTCCTGAGAGCTGGAAATCAGTGGCGCTATCCACGATGGCAGTTCGAGCCGGATGCGCCGGGAGGCGTGCTTCCCGGCTTGGAAGAGGTCCTCCGGAATCTCCAGCTCTCTCCAGCGGCTGCTGCCTTCTGGCTTCTCCAGCCCGCGGAACGGCTCGACGGGATTGCTCCCATCGAGCTGCTCCGGCGGCACCGCCCTGAGCCGGTGATCCAACTGGCTTGGGAACAAAGCCTCATGCCTTGAGCTTTCCGTCACCGCCGCCGGTCCTGCCGGCAGACCCTCCGCTTGCAGAGCTGAGCCCCGGATCTACGCTCATCCGTTTCTATAACCCGTCTCGCGGAGCCTGGCATCTCCAGCGCTCCTACGGCCCTCTTCCCGACATGCGGTTCGATCACCACCCGCCCCCTTCGGGCGGAGCTTCAGGCTGCTCGGTCTGGTATGCCGCGACTTCAATGGTCGGAGCGTTGTCGGAGGCCTTCGGGAATCAGGGGCAGATCGACCAGAAATCCGGGCGACGGATCTGCTTCGTCAAACCAAGGATCTCGCTCACGGTCTTGAACCTCGTCGGCGTTGCGGCCAGGGCCTTCGGCTTGGACCAGCGAATCGGGACCGACCGGGATTATTCGCTGTGCCAGGAATGGGCCCGGGCTTTCTACAACCACTATCCTCAGATTCATGGCATTCGCTGGCGTGGGCGGCAGGCCGGCTCGATCTGCATCGTGCTCAACGATCGGGTCGAGGTGGATCTGCTGGGGCTGGTCGCGGATTCCGACATCGCTCATCCGGATGTCTGGCCCCGGATCGCTCGGGCCGCCTTTCGCGCCCATCTACGGGTCGCTCCATCATAAGATCCTCCCCTATGCCCCACCGCCTCGCCCTCCTCGTCTCCGGCGCCTCGGGGATGCTCCTCCCCCGGCACGTGCTCGGGCGGCTGGCGGCGCATCCGGAGATCGAGCGCATCCATCTGGTGGTCTCGGCGGGGGCGAGCCAGGTGCTGCGCCATGAGCTGGGGCCGGAGAAGACCGGCGGCGCCGACCTCGTCGAGGCGGCCGGGCTGGGGGACGCGGAACGGGCGAAGGTAGTCGTCCACCGCGACAACGAGCTCGACGCGCCGATCGCCTCCGGCTCGTACCGGCTCACCGGCGCGGTGGTGCTGCCGTGCAGCGCCGGCACCCTCGGCGCCCTCGCCACCGGCTCGGCGCGCACGCTGGTCCACCGCGCCGGGGCGGTCGCCCTCAAGGAGCGGTGGCCGCTGGTGCTCGGGTTCCGCGAGACTCCCTACAGCCTCATCCACGTCGAGAACATGCGCCGCCTCCTCTACGCCGGAGCGGTGATCCTGCCGCCGGTCCCGGCCTTTTATATCGGCGGCGAGGATCTCGGCCGCTTCCTCGACCACTACGCCCTCCGGATTCTCGACCGCCTCGGCATCGCCGAGCCGGGGGAACCGGGGCTGCGCTGGGGCTGAGCCAGCCCTGAGGACGGCTCCGTCCTCCGTCCTCCTCGGAGGACACATTGCCTGGTTGCTAGAGCTGAAATCGCGTAAGCCCTTTATTCTCAGTCCGGGCTCTGCTTGGCATCGACCTTGCTTTTATGGAGAGGCGTTGGACATCAAGGAGAACTCTGATGCGACATACGACTCTGATCACCGCCTCCATCCTGGCCCTCTCGCTCGCCCCCGCCGCCCAGGCGCAGTCCTGGGGCGTCCACGTCCAGCTCGGTTCCACCGATGGCTACCGGGATGGTTATCGCTACTCCTATCCCGACATCGGCCACGTGGACCGGGTCTCGCGGCTGGCGCACGAAATCGACCGGACCGCGACCTTTATCCACGATCAGGCCGAACGCAATAACCGCCGGCCGGACCGGGCCGAGGCCCGGGCGCTCGCCGACCTGCACGAGCTCAACGAGCAGGCCGCCCATTTTCACGACGTGTTGGAGAGCTACCGGCAGAACCCCAGCCACACCGTCAATGACTTCGCCGATCTGGAAAGGGCCTTCTCCACCGCGGCGAGGTCGCTGCGCCGGATCGAGCCGCGCTCCTATATCAACCGCGGCATGGAGCAGATCTATGTCCTGATGAACGAGCTGTCGCGGTACTACGGCCGCAGCTCCGGCTACGGCTCCTGGGGCCATGGCCAGTACGACGGCGGCCGGTATGACCACGGCCGCTACGGCCATGACCAGTACGACCAGTACGATCAGGATGACGAGGATTACGACGGCTATCAGCCTCCCTACAACCACTGACACCACCGCCTGACACCGGGCGGAGGAGCCCACGGGAGGCGCTCCGCCCGGTTTTTAGTATTAACAAGGAGGAAACCATGCGACACACGACCACTCTGATGACCACGGCCCTGCTGGCCCTCTCTCTTACCCCCGCTCTCCGGGCGCACCCGCCCCAGGCCCAGCCCCAGGCTCAGCCTCAGGCTCAGGACCCATACCAGCAGCCCCAGTCGGCTCAGGTCCAGTACCAGCCCCAGCCCCAGTACCAGCCCCGGGATCAGTATCAGCCCCGGGACCGGCAACAGAACGACGATCGTTATGACTACCCGGACGCGGCCCGTGTCGGCCGGGTCTCCGAGCTGGCGCACGAGATCGACGAGACCTCGGCCTACATCCACCGCCAGTTCGAGCGGAACAACCGCCGCCCGAACCGGGACGAGGCCCAGGTGATGGAGCAGTTGCACGCGCTCAACGAGCAAGCCGCCCAATTTCACGATGAGGTCGAGCGCTATCGTCAGAACCCCCGCCGCACCGGGCGCGAATTCGCGGCCCTTGAGAGCGCCTTCAACGATACCGTGAGGTCGTTGCGCCGGACCGGGTCCCGTTCCTATGTCAACCGCGGCATGGTACGGATCTACAGTCTGATGAACGAGCTGGCGGGCTACTACGGCCACCGCACCGGTTACTACGGCACCTGGGGCCACCCCCGGTATTCCCAGGACCATGACCACTACGACCGCAACGACGACCGCGACAACGACGGTGACCGGGACCATGACCACGACAACGACAACGGCTACCGGCCGCCCTACAACTTCTAGCTCCTAGAGCGGTTCAGGCCGGCGAACCGGGCGGACGGCCGTGGAATGGCCTCCGCCCGGTTCGTGTTTTGTATCAATGAGGAACCAAGTCCCTTTCCTGGGAGGAGAGGGACTTTCGTTTGTACAATCCCCGCCATGCGCCCAATCCGCACGCTCTCGACCGTGCTCGAGATGATCAAGATCGAGCACACGCTGTTCGCCCTGCCGTTCGCCTTCCTGGGAATGCTGCTCGCCGCTGGCGGGTGGCCCTCGTGGCGGACGGTCTTCTGGATCGTGGTCGCCATGGTGGGAGCCCGGAGCGCCGCGATGGCGTTCAACCGCCTGGTGGACCGCCGGATCGACGCCGCCAACCCGCGGACCGCCGGCCGTGCCCTGCCGGCGGGGCAGATCAGCCCCGGGGCGGTCGCCGCCTTCACGGCGGTCAGCGCCGGCCTGCTGGTGCTCGCCGCCTGGAAGCTCAATCCGCTGGCCCTGGCCCTGTCGCCCGTGGCGCTCGGCATCCTCTTCCTCTACTCCTACACCAAGCGGTTCACCTGGGCCGCCCACCTGTTCCTGGGGCTCTCGCTCGCCGGCGCGCCGCTCGGCGCCTGGATCGCGGTGCGCGGGGATATCCAGGCGACCCCGCTGCTCCTCGCCGGGGTGGTGCTGACCTGGACGGCGGGCTTCGACATCCTGTATGCCCTCCAGGACCTCGACTTCGACCGCCGGGCGGGGCTGTTCTCGATCCCCGCCCGTTTCGGGGTGGCCGGCGCGCTCTGGATCTCGGGCGCCCTCCACGCCCTGACGCTGACGCTGCTCGCCCTGCTCCCCCGCGTCTATCTGCCGGGGCCGCCCGTGCTCGGCGCCACCTACTGGGTGGGATGGGTCGGCTGCCTGCTGCTGATCGCCTACCAGCACTGGGTGGTGCGGCCGGGGGACCTGTCGCGCCTCAACGCCGCCTTCTTCACCGCCAATGGCTCCCTGTCGCTCTGGCTCTTCGCCGCGACCGCCCTTGATATACTGAGGTCCTGATGATTACGGAGATCACTCACGAGACGCTTTCCCCGATCCGCCCCGAGGCGTTCCCCGCGCCTTTGCAGGAGATCGCCGCCAAGGTGCGCGACGGCCTCCGCCTCGACGAAGCGGACGCCCTGACCTGCTTCACCACCCCGCACGTCCTCCACCTCGGCAAGCTGGCCGACACCGTGCGGCGGCGGCTGAACGGCAATATCACCTACTTCAACGTCAACCGGCACATCAACCCGACCAACGTCTGCGTCTACACCTACAACTGCAAATTTTGCAGCTTCGCGGCGATGAAGGGGGAGTCCCACGCCTGGGAGATGAGCCACGACGACGTCTACGCGCACGCCGCCGACCAGGGGGGCAACGCGGTCACCGAGTTCCACATCGTCGGCGGGCTGCATCCGGACCTCTCGATGGCCTGGTACGAGGAGATGCTCCGCGGCTTGAAGCAGCGCTTCCCGAACGCCCACCTCAAGGCCTTCACCGCCATCGAGATCGGCTGGTTCGCCAAGCGCGAGAAGCTGTCGATCGAAGAGGTGCTGAGCCGGCTGCGCGACGCCGGCCTGGGCTCGCTCCCCGGCGGCGGCGCCGAGATCTTCCACCCCGAGGTGCGGGAGATCATCTGCGACGGCAAGCTCGACGCCGGCGAGTGGATCGAGGTCCACCGCATCGCCCACAAGATGGGGATCAAGAGCAACTGCACCATGCTCTACGGCCACGTCGAGCGGCCGGAGCACAAGGTCGACCACCTGCTGCAACTGCGCGCCCTGCAGGACGAGACCGGCGGCTTCAACGCCTTCATCCCGCTCGCCTACCACCCCGAGAACAACTACATGGGCCTGAAGTACCACACCACGGGCACGGAAGACCTGCGGCACATCGCGACCGCCCGGCTGGTGCTCGACAACATCCCGCACATCAAGGCCTACTGGGTGATGGTGACCCCCAAGCTCGCCCAGGTGGCGCTGCGCTTCGGCGCCGACGACCTGGACGGCACCATCGTCGAGGAGAAGATCTACCACATGGCCGGCGCCGGCACCTCGCAGCAGCTCACGCGGCCGGAGCTCGAGCGCATCGTGCGCGAGGCTGGATTCGTGCCGGTCGAGCGCGACACGCTGTATAACCCGATCTCGCTCGCCCATTGAAGCCCGACACCCTCGGTTTCCACTATCTGGCGGTCGACGGCCCGATCGGCGTCGGCAAGACGACGCTGGTCGAGCTGCTGACCCGGCAGTTCGAGGGGGTGAAGATCCTCGAGGACGTGGACAACCCCTTCCTCGGAGACTTCTACCAGGACCGCCCGGGCGCCGCCTTCCAGACCGAGCTCTACTTCCTGCTCTCCCGCTTCAAGCAGCAGCGCGACCTCGGCCAGCGCGGCCTGTTCGACCGCGTGCTGGTCTCCGACTACACCTTCTGGAAGAACCGGATCTTCGCCTATCTGAACCTGACGGACGACGAGCTGATGCTGTTCGACAAGCTCTACGCCCTGCTCGAGCCGCAGGTGCCGGTGCCGGATCTGGTGATCCACCTGGTCGCCGACGTCGACACCTGCATGGAGCGGATCCGCAGGCGGGCGCGCAACATCGAAAAGACGATTGCCCGGGAATATCTCTCGGAGTTGATTGACGCGTACAATCACTACTATCATTACTACAGCCGGTCGCCCTTGCTGGTGGTGGACACGAGGCATCTCAACTTCCCCCAGCGGCCCGAGGACTTCGACGAGTTGCTGCACCGCCTGTCGAAGCCGATCAAGGGGACCGAGTACTTCCAACCGCTTGGATCCCGCTGAGGCGGGACCGGGACGGAGCACAGCGCCCCCTGCGGCGCGGCACTGGCGAGCGAGGACCTGATCCCCCGGCGGGGACAGCCACCTCTCAACTCTCGCTGGCACAGCCGCGAACCCGCGGGCCCCGCCAAAGGCCCTTCCGTCTCTGCGTGCGGAAGGGCTTTTCACGTTTGAACCCGAAAGGAGCTTCAGATGGCTGGCGAACCGAAGAACGTCACGGTTCCCTGGGTGGCGGGGGCCCCCGAGCGCGGCGACCGTCTGGTCATGGTCACCGCCTACGATTTTCCGCAGGGACGCACGGCCGACGCGGCCGGGGTGGACATCATCCTGGTGGGCGACTCGCTCGCCATGGTGGTGCTCGGCCACCCCGACACGCTGTCGGTGACGATGGACGAGATGATCCACCACACCAAGGCCGTCCGCCGGGGCGTCAAGCGCGCCCTGCTGGTGGCCGACATGCCCTACGGCTCGTTCCACCTCGGGACCGAGCACGCGGTGGGCAGCGCCATCCGCTTCGTCAAGGAGGCGGGCGCGCAGGGGGTCAAGATCGAGGGGCACCGCCCCGAGCTGGTCGCCGCCCTGACCCAGGCCGAGGTGCCGGTGATGGCCCACCTCGGGCTCACTCCGCAGTCGGTCCACCGCCTGGGCGGCTTCAAGGTCCAGGGGCGCGGGGACGCGGCGCGCGAGCTCATCCTGCGGGCGGCCGAGGAGGCGGAGGCCGCCGGCGCCTTCTCCCTCGTCCTCGAATGCGTGCCGTCCGATCTCGCCGCCGAGGTCACTCAGCGGCTCTCGATCCCCACCATCGGCATCGGCGCCGGCGCCGGCTGCACGGGGCAGGTGCTGGTCTACCACGACCTGCTGGGGATGGAGGAGCGGATCGCGCCCCGCTTCGTGCGGCGCTACGCCGAGCTCGGCAGGCTCTCCCGCGAGGGGATCGCGCGCTACGCGGACGACGTCCGCGCCGGCCGTTTCCCGTCGCCCGAGGAGGGGTACGGCGGGGGTGTGGCCAAGCCGGCCGAAGAGCCGGCGAAGCTGTACGGGTGAGGGTCCGAAGATGATCATCGCGCGGACGCAGGACGAGCTGCGCCGGACCGTCGACGGCTGGCGGGCGGCGGGGGAGCGGATCGGCTTCGTGCCGACCATGGGCGCGCTCCACGCGGGACATCTGTCCCTCGTGCGGCTCGCCCGTGGGCGGGTGACCCAGGTGGTGGCGTCGGTGTTCGTCAATCCGGCCCAGTTCGGCCCCAATGAGGACTTCAACCGCTACCCCCGCCAGCCGGAAAAGGACGGGGCGATGCTCGAAGAGGCCGGCTGCGACCTCCTCTTCCTGCCGGACGTGGCGACCATCTACCCGCCCGGCAGCGCCACCTTCGTCGATCCCGCCGGCGCCGCCGAGGGGCTCGAGGGAGCCTGCCGGCCCGGGCACTTCCGCGGTGTCGCCACCGTCGTCTGCGCCCTTTTCAACCTGGTGCGGGCCGACGTCGCCGTCTTCGGCGAGAAGGACGCCCAGCAGCTCGCGGTGATCCGGCAGATGGTTCGCGATCTGCATCTGCCCATCGAGATCGTGCCGGGCCCGACCGTCCGCGAGGCGGACGGGCTCGCGATGTCCTCCCGCAACGCCTACCTCTCCTCCGAAGAGCGGCGGGCGGCGGCGGTCCTCCATCGCTCCCTGCGTGCCGCGGCAGCGGCGATCGGCGAAGGGGAGCGCCGGGGGGAGGCCGTGCGGGAACGGCTGCGGGAGGTTTTGAATACGGAGCCCCTGGCGCTTGTTGAATACGCCGAGGTGGTGGACGCCGAAAGCTTTCAACCGGTCGAGACGTTGCGCGGCCGGCTGGTGCTCCCCCTGGCCGTGAGGATCGGGGGGACGCGATTGATCGACAACATTCGCCTGACGGTCGGGGAGACCCGGCCGCCTGAGGAGTCAAGGATATGAAGCGCACGCTTCTGAAGTCGAAGATTCATCGGGCCACCGTGACCGACGCCAACCTCCTCTACCAGGGGTCGATCACCATCGATCCCCTGCTCATGGAAGCGGCGGACTTCGTGCAGTTCGAGCGGGTGGAGATCTACAACTGCACCAACGGCGAGC
>JBDSHF010000385.1:0-24414 GCA_039918595.1 Thermoanaerobaculia bacterium | reverse complement strand
CGGCGACCTTCTCCACGTGCCGGCGGTCCGCATGGGCGTCCTCGTCCGGATCGCCGGGAGACCGGGCGTGCTGGCGCATGGAACGGACGAAGGCGCGGGCCTGGGTGACCGCCTCCACCGGCAGCCCCATCACGCCGGCCAGCTCCTCCAGCTTTTCGGCGGAGAACGCCCGGTTGCCGCGCTCGAAGTCGGAAACCGCGTTGGGCGGCAGGCCGGCCGCCCGGGCCAGCTCCGCCTGAGTCCAGTTCAGGGAGGACCGCTGGACGGTCAGGGTCAGGTTCAGTTCCGACAGTTTCCTCGACGCCATGAAGCTCCCTCCCATATGTCGTTCTTCAACGATATAGAGTGTAAGCCAAGACCCCTTCGTGACACGCAAGGATCTTTGAGAGAGTATTTTATGCCCCTGCACGGCACGATCGCGCGCCAGTGACGCTGCCGGGAATCACCCCCCTGGCGCGCTTGCCCTTGAGAGCGGGGGTTCCGTTTCTGTGCGGATGGCGGCCTACGACTCGTTACCGCCCTAATCTCTCCGGGAAGGAGAAAGAGATGAGGAAACGAAAGGGCAGAGCCCGGCTTGCCCGGAACCCGGAGATCGAGGCGCGGGCGAAGCTTCTGGGTCCCGCGCTCCGGGTGCTGAGGCAACGGAAACAGCGGACCCAGATCGCGCTCTGCAAAGAGATCGAAGTCACCAAGGGGATGCTGTCCGGCTACGAGACCGGGCGGCAGCTCCCCTCGCTGGAATCCCTGCTGGCCGTGCTCGCCGGCCTGGACTGCGACTTCCAGGATTTGCAGGCCGCGATCGATTACCTGGCGGGCAAGTCCCCGACTCCGGCACCGCTCGAGGAGGCGGCCCAGGGGGAGGCTGAGCGGGTGGTGGGAGGCGCGGTCCTCACGCTCGTCAAGCATCTGGGGCTTCACTTTCCGCTCGCTCACCGGGCCATCGAGCTTTCCCAGGCCCGGACGGCGGGAAGAAAGCGCATGGGCTGACCTCGCCGGGCTGACCTCGCCCGAGAAAATCACCCCGCGTGCGCCCTGGTTTGTGAGCCCGGCGGCCTGAGCCCGCCGGTGTCTTCGCCGGCGCCTCGCCGTCTCTTAGTCTCTCTTTGAACGAAGCTTATGAACGGAGCTTATAGAGGGAGGCGAAACTGCGATGAGTGAGAGCCCTTCGGAGCTGGAAGCCGCGATGCAGGATGCGTTGCGAGAGCTTGCCGAGGATCTGAAAAAGATCGAGAAGAGGATGGAGGTGCTTCACGGCAGCGTGCCGGCGCCATCCATCGCAGATCGGGAGGAGGACAACGACGAGGAGGTCGACGTCGCCACGGAGATCCGCTCGGTGATCGATTGCGTTCTCACCGACAGCATCCGCCCCGCTATACGGGATCTCCTGGCCGCGGCGGCCTACGCGCGGAAAAAGCGGGAGCCGGGCGATCGATGAGCCTCTTGTTCGACGAAGACGAGACGCTGGAGGAGCCGTACGGCGAGATCTGGCGCCGTCTGGATCTGAGCCCGGAGAAGGTCGCCGAACGCGAGCGGCGCCGGCAAGCCGCCGGAGAGCTGTTCGCGGAGCTGACCGGCGCTCCGCTCGAATCCCAGAGGGACCTCCTCCGCCAGGAGCGCTTCCGGAATCTCGATCTGCTCGACCGGCTGCTCGAGGAGAGCCAGGACTCCCAGCCCGCCGATCCCCCGCGGGCGGAGGAGATGGCTCATCTGGCTGGACGGCTGGCGGCGACCCTCGCCGTCGAGGAGCCGGAAGCGGCGGCCGCCCTGCCAAGGGCCTTCTGCCTCGGCGCCAACGCGCGGCGTCTGGGAGGCGACGTGGAGGGGGCGGATGCGATGCTGGCGAAGGCGGCGCCGTTCGTGGAGTTTTCCAGCGAGCGAGCTCTGTACTGCCGCATCGCCGCGCTGGTTCGCTGGGAGCAGGGGCGGATCGATGAAGCCGAGGCGCTGCTGAGGCATGCGGCACGCCTCTTCGCGGGGGAAGGGCTCGGCGGAGACGACGCCTGCTGCCTGGGCCTCCTCGGTCTGCTCCAGATGGAGCAGCCCGGGCTGGGAGATCCGCTGCCCGCGCTGCTCGAAGGGTGGTCCGAAATGGGACGGGAAATCCGTCCAGGAATCGCTCTGCGGGTGGGGCTCTCCGTGGCCGCCTGCCAAGCCGGGAGGGGCCGGGCGGACCAGGCCCGAAGCACGTTGCGGGAAGCCTGGCGCCTGTTCGCGGAGACCAAGGATGCGCGCGAGATGATCCGCGCCAGTTGGCTCGAGGCGCGGGTCCTGGGCTGCCTGGGCGAGCCGGCGGAGGCCTTGCAGATCCTGGAATCCGTCCGCCAGAGGCTCCTCGCGGAGCCCAGCCCGGCGGAGGCCGCGCTGGTGTCTGTCGATCTCGGGCTCCTGTTCGCCGAGTCTGGAAGGGCCGGAGAGATCGAGGCGCTCGCGGGGGCTCTCCGGGCGGCATTCCCGGACGAGGCTACGCTGATCGTATCCGCGGGGGGCCTGGGCTGCTTCGCCGAGTTGGCCGTGGCAGGCGAGGCCGACCTGCGGCTCATGGCGCGCCACGCCGCCGCGACGATGATCCGCACCTTCCGCGTCGCCCGGCTGATCTTGGACCCGATCCCCTTTGCCTGAGGCATTGGGCGCTCCCAACCGAAGAAGTGCTTGGCAGTGCGGCCTTCGGGGCTGGGGAGGGGACAAGCCCTCCCCTACTTCTACTTTGTCAGATTCCTTTGGCGCGGCGTTGGCCCTCATCACCCCGGCCCTCTTCTCCCAGCCTCCCTCCCTTCCCGACGGGAGAAGAGGGAGTGGTTAGTAAAAAAGCACAACTTTTTCCTGTTTGAGCCCCTCTCTCCCGGCGGATGGGGGGGAGGCTGGGAGAGAGGGGTTGGGGAGTGAGGGCCAGCCCCGAAGGGGCGACACTCTCCGGCCGCCAATCAGGCAATCTGACAAAGTAGAACTACGCCAAGACCTCCTAAACCTAAATGAGCAGCATTGGAGCGCGGAGCGACCGCCAAACTGCTGGGTGGGGCGGCGGCGCCACGAAGGTAGCAACGGGCGAAGCCTGTTGCGGGCGCAATCTAACGCCTTGCAAAAGCAGGTTTCTGGGGGGTATTCTTCGGAACTGGAAGGCCCCTGATGATAGATAGAAAAGAACAAAACGAGATCGCCACTACCAGATCAAAGTAGCACCAAACTGAGTTGCAAACCGATAAACGGAGTAAACAGAAAAATGACAATGCATAGGTTCGAAGTAGAGATTGGGACTTCATCACCGCTTGTCGGTGCGTACATTACCTTGCAGGAGTATGTTGGTAGCGAACGAATATGGTCTGAGGACTTCCCCGGAAGGTGGGGACTCACAGCCTTAGACAACTGGCTCAAAGACTACGAGGGAGCATCTGACCTCTCTAAGATACGGGAATTGAGAGATGTAACGGCTACTGCCTTAGGAAGTCCGTGAGGTGTTGAGCCGCATTTTAGTCGTGCAATGTTCAGTAGGTGAGCGGCAAAACCGCGCTTCTTGCGGGTTTCGTCCGCTCGACCGCTTGAGTTGGCCGCTTTTCGCGAAAGTTCGATATGTCCATGTGCCCTATACTTTTAAGCTGTAGAGCAATAATAGCGCAAAGCCCGCTGGAATGGAAGCCCGGCAGAGATTCGGTAGGAGTCTGGCGTCAGCCGGGTGCGGGCCCTGGGCCGGGTGGGAGTTCATGGAAGAACGGGAGAAGCCGGTTGCGGCCGATAAGGGAAGGTGGCCCGGGCCTCGAGTCCAATCTGCCACTTCGTTACGACTTTTACCCAACAATCCGCAGGATGCTTCTTCCGTTTTCAGACTACCGTACTTATCATTGCGGTATACAGCCAAACACTCGCCGTGAGCGCACAACTCACAAGCAACAGCCATTTAAGGCGTTGCCCCCGAATGAGAGCCCATATTGCAAGACACGCCGTTATGCCCAGATTGATCCAAATAGTTGTGAATCGGCGAGAGCTGTAATCGGGACCAATTGCAGCAGTGAAGACAAGCCCAACCAAAATCCAAGAGTAGCTAATGGTTACTAGTAGCAGTATCGCTGCTGGCTCTGGAGCAATGGTCACACCAGATTTGTTTAACCTAAAAAGCTGCCACCAAGTGATCGCGATGGGCAGGATGGGTAACACTATCCAGCACCAAACGAATACTAGCAGTGGATCGATCATAGCAGTTGACTCTACTTCTTGGCCGGCCAACGTGATTGGGTATAAGCGGCAGCGTAGCTGTCCGCTTGATGCCCCGAGTTGGGCGCTGCACCTCTGCCTCTACTCAACATACAAAACCGTAAGGATGAAACGGTGGCTCCGCAGCTACCTGCCACACATGTTTGCCGTGTGCCCACTTCCAAGTAGCCAGAGCTGCTGAACAGGCTGCTATAAAGTGGTCTGTGCATCCGGCCTTCTGCTCAAGCCCACGCATGCCTTGCTCGCGGAACCAATTCAGCAGATTGCTACGGGCGCCTGCGTGCCTTTTGAAGTTCAGCACGTCGTCGATAGGAGCCCCTCTTAGGCCGAGGCAAGCTGTGGGATGTACCTCGACGATGCTTATGGAGTCATTGAATTCAGATTGAAGCAGCCGAGATACGGCAACACCACGAAGAGTCAAATAGACCATGCGAGGAGCCAGTGGGGGAATCACGGAATTGGGATTGATTTCAGCTTGCCTGAGTGCCGCCCTCAGGCTGTGGTCCCGTTCCCTGAACCCTCCAGCCGTCGGATACGAAAGAGGAGCATCCATTCCGATGGCAACTGAGTAGGACGGAGTGAGTCGTCGGAGCAAAGCAAGAATACTTGCATCCGAACCATCACAATCGTATTCCTGGAACTCCAAATCGCGAAACACGGCTACTCCCGTACCTACGGAATTGACGGGCCCGGAAAGATCTAGGCCAACGGTTGCCACTGGTTTCTGGCGGTTCTGCAAGGCTACCTATCCTTTGGCTTCAGGGAGATATCTTCAGCTGATGCCTTACTGTAGATCGCACTCTTAGTACGGTTGAGGCGACGGGCGATATCGTCAGTATCAACATCCTGCCGTGCCATAGACCGAAGATGCTTCAGGTCTGTCTTGGTCCAGTCGGTGCCATGCTTTGAAGGTTTCCTCGACATCTCTATTCCTCCTGCGCCGTTCCGCTCTCATCCATGTTACAAGCAGCGCCCAACCTTGTATTCAACCCGCCGCTCCAGGCTTACATATTGACCTCCACCTCCCGGCTTGGTCGAAGATGGAGGCATGGCTATTGAGTAATGATCTCCAACCTTCTTAGCTTTCCTTAAGAATAGGGGAGGTCAGCGCTGGCGTCAAGGGAAGGCTCCTGTCGTGTAAGCGTCTGCTTTTCCGAAGAGACGGCTGGTCGCTTACACGACAGTCGAAGTCCGGTTGTCGGCTCTTGGCCGACATGCCAGGCTGTCGGTAAGCAAATATTCTCTAGGGGTGGTGGAGAGTTATACGTACTGGATCATGTCGGTAAGCACCATGGGCATCCAGGGGAGGAGCTCATAAGCCTCGTGTTGTCAGCGCCTTCCAGAGTTCCTCCGGCAGGAGCAGGCGTCTTACACGACGAAGGGCTGTCATGTAAGACTTCGCGGGTCAGAGGGTGTCCACAGGGGCTCTGGACCCCTTGGCCGCCCCGGGTTGAAGACGTGGGTATAAATCGTCGTGGTCTTCACGCTCTGGTGGCCCAAAGCTCCTGCGCCGTCCGGATGTCGTAGCCTCCCGCCGGCAGGTGATCGCGACAAGGCCGGTGCCGGGAAGATGGAGGACGCGGAAAGCTCGAGGGATCCGGAGGGTGGCGCCGCCGCGGAGACGCCCCGCCGTCTGTAGCCTGCGAAAGGATCGCGCAAATCGTCTGGGGCGTCTCTACGGTACGTCGGAGGCTTGGCTCAGGGTAGAGGTTCCGGAGATGTTGGAGAGTGTCCTCTTTCGGGACGTCTCCGCGGGGGCTCCGCCATAAGGTTATAACGCGCCGCCGTAACCTTATGACGGCTTGCAGAGCCTTGCGGCGGCTCGTCATAACGTTATGACGCTCTCCATAACCTTACGGCGCCCCATTATAACGTTACAACGCCTCGCAGAACCTTATGACGCTTCGTTGTAAGCTTACGGCGAGCCGTCATAACCTTATGACGCGTCCCATAACCTTATGGCGCCCGCCGTAAGGTTATAACGCTTCGCAGAACCTTATGGCGCTCCGTTGTAAGCTTATGACGCCCGTCATAACCTTACGGCGCCTCGCCATAACGTTACAACGCGCCCCAGAACCTTACGGCGCGCCGTCATAAGGTTATGACGGACCCGCGAACGCTTCCGCGGTTTGCCTCGGTGGGAGATGTCAGGACTTTTCAAGAGGAACAGCCAGGGGAAACAACAGGCACAAAAAAAGGGAGCGTGCGGAGCACGCTCCCGAGACCCGCTCTTCAGGAAAGCCTTCAGCGGGCTACTGGGCTGAATCGGCCGCCGGCTGGGCCGTGGGCTCCGCCGGACTCTGCTTGCCCTTCAGGCTGGTCTTCGGCTTCCGCCCCCGGAAGGGCTTGACGCCGAACTCCACGAGCTTCTCGGCCCGGATCCCGTAGTGCTGCCGGACGTTCGCCCGCAGCAGGGTCGCCAGCCGGGTCCCCTCCGCGACGATGTCCGCGAGCTTCTGGGACGCCTCCTGCTTCGCCGCCATCTGGGCCGACTGGATCGCCGCGATCCCCCGGGCCTGCTCCATCAGCGCCTGCAACTGGGCCCGGTTCTTTTCCAAATGCGCAAGTTCACCTGCGTTTGCGGTCAGCCGCTCGTTCAACCGCTCCCAGTCCTCCACCTTCCCCTTGTACGTCGTTTCTACAGTCATGGTCTTCTCCATCCTTGAGCCCGCGGGCCCTTTAATCCTGCGCCTTCATGGCGCCGGAACCTGAATCCTCCTGATTCCCCGCGGCCCTTCGATGCGTGATACTCCTGAGTCGCCGCCGCCGCTGCCGTGCATGCAGTGCGCATATGGTCTGACATGTCTGCATCGGATGTCAAGGGGTCTCCTGACAGATTTGCGCAAGCAGGTAGGATGCTGCCACTTTGAGGGGAGAGGTATGCCGAGAGACCGAAACGTCCAGGAGCGCCGCCGGGAGGCCATCCTGGAGATCCTCTCCGAGCGAGAGGTGGTGAAGGAGCAGAAGGAGCTGGTCCACTCTCGACGACAAAGTCCTCATCCTCACCGAGACCGAGGCCCAGCAGAAGCGCCTTTTTCGGCGCCTGAAAACCTTCATGTACGACGTTCCATGAAGGCCCCGGGCTCCGGGAGCTCGCGCGGCCGCGCTACTCCCCCTTCCGCACCGCCTCGATCATCTCCAACTGGCTGACGTCGCCGTCGTTGGCGGCGGATTCGGTCCAGGAGGCGAGCTGCGGGCCGGTCATGTTCCCGACCGGCTGCAGGCGGGCGTCTTCGTAGCCCCAGAGGTGGGTGTCGATCAGGTACTGGGAGCGGGAGAGGATGGTCCCCCGGCAGAGCCGCGATTTGGCCTCGCCGGCGGGCTTGGCGGTCTCGCGCCGGAGCCTTTCGTTCAGGGTCTCGATCACCCGGTTGGGGATGAGGTGCGCGTCCCCGGGGTAGATGTAGCCGAAGAGGATCAGGTGGGCCAGCAGCACCCGCCAGCCGCCGTTGGGCTCGAAGCGGCGCAGCAGGCGGTCCCAGTCGAGCTCCCCGGCGCGGGCGTGGAGGACGTGGGCGACGTCGGCGCCGTCGAAGCGCTCGCGCTCCATGATGAAAGACTTGGACCAGATCATCTCCTCGGCCGGGATCAGCTTGGTGCGGTAGTCGAGCACGGTCTCCTCGACCGCGTGCCCGAACCACTGCTCGTCGACGCGGGCGATGCCGTTGCCGGAGCTGAAGATCACGTCCACGAAGTCCTCCCCCAGGTACCCCTTGCCCAGCCAGTGGGAAAAGGTGCGCTCGGTTTTCCACCCCTTGCGGAGGAAGACTTCCAGCGCATGGTCGAAGTCCCCGGGACGGACGAAGACGTCGAAATCCTTGGTGTGCCGCTCGATGCCCGTGTAGCGGGCGTAGGCGTAAGCGCCGCCGACGAGGAAGGGGACCTTGGCGTCGTCGAAGGCGCGCATCGCCTCGCGGTAGAACTCCCTGGTCTCGGCGCTGAGTATTTCCCGGGTCGAATCCTGGGCCGGGGTCGCGGTCTGGGACGTCATCGAATCCTCCCGTCTGAGGCTCTGGCGCAACAGCAAGAGGCGTACCAGTTCGCGGGCTCTGGCATGCCTCTTGAAGCTTGGGCCTGGGCGAGGGAGGACGAGATGAGCGAACGAAACGGAACGGTGCGCATTGGCGCGCTCGGGGACCTGCATTACACGCGAGCTCCGGAGGCTTCGGTACGCGAGGTGCTGGCCCAGGCGGCCGGGGAGTGCGACGTGCTGGTGCTCTGCGGCGACCTGACGGACCATGGGCTGGTGGAGGAGGCGCGCGATCTCGCCCGCGAGATCCATTCGACGGTCAACGTGCCGGTGATCGCCGTGCTCGGCAATCATGATTTCGAGGGCGGGCACCAGGAGGAAATCAAGCGGGTGCTCTGCGACAGCGGCATCCGGGTGCTGGACGGCGAGGCGACGGAGGTCAAGGGGGTGGGGTTCGCCGGGGTGAAGGGGTTCTGCGGCGGCTTCGGCCGGGGTGCGCTCGGACCGTGGGGGGAGACGATCATCAAGGAGTTCGTCCGCGAGGCGGTGAACGAGGCGCTGAAGCTGGAGGCGGCGCTCGCCCGGCTGCGCGGCAAGCCCCGCATCGCCGTGCTCCACTATTCGCCGATCCAGGAGACGGTGGAGGGGGAGCCGGTGGAGATCTTCCCCTTCCTCGGCTCCAGCCGCCTCGAGGAGCCGCTCTCCCGCTATCCCGTCCAGGCCGTGTTCCATGGCCACGCCCATCGCGGCCGCCCCGAGGGGAAGACGGCCCAGGGCATACCGGTCTACAACGTCAGCCTGTCGCTGCTGCGCCAGACCTTCCCTGACCGCCCGCCGGTGCGAATCTTCGAGGTCGAGGTGCCGGTGGAGGAGGCCGTCGCGAGGGCGTGACGCCGGCGCGGTAGTCCCCCGGTAGTCACCCGGCTCGGCTTTCGATACCATCCGGCCGATGCGGAGCAGCGAAGGGTACGTGTTCGTCCGGCGGGGGCTGCACCTCTACTACCACGTCCTGGGGGACGGGGCGGAGACGGTGCTGATCCCCAATGCCAACTGGCTGTCGGAGTTGTTGCAGCCGCTGGCCGAGGGGCGGCGCCTGATTTTCTACGATCCGCGCAGCCGCGGGCGCTCGAGCGCGGTCACCGACGGCCGCCAGCTCAGCCTGGAGGACGACGTGGCGGATCTCGAGGCGGTGCGGCGCTATTTCGGCCTGGAGAAGGTGTCGCTGCTCGGCGCCTCGTACCACGCGGCGGTCACCACCCTCTACGCCCTGGAGAACCCGGAGCGGGTCGACCGCATGCTGCACGTCTGCCCGATCACGCCGCGCCGGCCGGGGGAATGGGAGCAGGAGCTGCCGACGGCGGAGGAGATGATCTTTCCGCCCGGCATCCCGCGCCTGGAGGAGATGCGGCGCGAGGGGATCGACCGGGAGGACCCGGTGGCGTACTGCCGCGCCTGGTTCACCTATTTCCTGCTGCCGGCCCAGATGGGGGAGCTGGCCGCGGCCGCCCGCTTTCCGCTGGAGGACGTCGCCTCGTTTCCCAACGAGTGGCCGCGGCACTCGATGGACGTCTATTTCCGCCAGATCGTCCCCAAGATGGAGCGCTGGGACTTCCGGCCGCGGCTCGCGGAGCTGCGCGCCCCCCTCCTGGTGATGCAGGGCACGGACGACCTGGTGCCGGTCGAGGCCTCGCGGGAGTGGGCCGCCCACGCCGCCACCGGGCGGTTCCTCGCCATCGAGGGGGCGGGCTCGCACCCGTATATCGAGCGCCCGAAGGATTTCTTCCCGGCCGCGGATACCTTTCTCAGGGGTGGGTGGCCGCGGGGGTCTGAGGTGGTGCCGCGGGTGGAGTGAGGGGGTGGGGCGATTGGGGAGGTCCGTGGCCTGCGACCTCACCCTCGGTCCCTGCTTTTTTCCTCCCCCTTCAGGGGGAGGTCAGGAGGGGGCGCCCCAGACAAGGAGCGGTCCCGGACTCTGGAAAGCCCCCCTCCTGGCCTCCCCCCGTTCCGGGTGGAGGAAAAAGATCCGGACGTCAATGACGATCCAGCGCCTCAGCCCCATACAACCGTCCCTTCCACCCCACCGGCCGGCCCAGGAGCTTGCCGGCGAGGGCGGTCCACTGCAGGACGAGGAAGACCGCGATCGCCAGCGGATGCAGCAGGGCGCCGTCGAGCGGCTGCCGGAACCGCCGGACGGCTGCGAGGCGCGGCCACCACGAGGCGATGACGCCGATCCCGGCGGGGACCAGGACCGCCGCCGGAATCCATCCGGCGAGGGCGAGCCCGAGCAGGACCGGCGGCATCACCTGGCCCGCGAGCAGGAAGATCGTGGCGGGGACGATCTTCCCCGGCGCCGCCAGCCCCTGGGTGGCGTTCTTGGCGAGCCCCCGCCAGACCTCGCCGGCGTTGCGGTACATGCGGCAGGAGGCGATATCGGTAGCGTCGAAGAGGTCGGTCGCGAGACCCGCCCGGCGGAAGGCGCGCGGGAGGTCCACGCCGTCGTGGATCGAGCCGTGGATCGCCGCGTGCCCGCCGGCTTTTTCGTAGGCCTCCCGGCGCGCCAGGAAGAGCTGGCCGCAGCCGACGCCGTAGGCCGGGTGATGGCTGCGGCGCATCCGCGCCATCGGCAGGAAGCCGAGGAGCACGAAGTGGATCAGCGGGATCAGCAGCCGTTCGAGGAAGGTGGCCGTCTCCTGCCGGGGGACGCCGCTGGCGAGATCCGCGCCGCTCGCCGCCAGGAAGGCGGCGGCGCGGGCGGCGCCGTCCGGCGCCAGGCGGACGTCGGCGTCCACGAACAGCAGCAGGGGGTGGCGGGCGAGCCCGGCGAGCACCGAGCAGGCGTGCACCTTGCCGTTCCACCCCGCGGGCAGCGGGGGCGCCGTCTCCAGGCGGACCCGGGGATCGCGGGCGGCGATCTCCGCCACGATCTCCGCCGTGCGATCCGCCGAATGATCGTCGAGCACGACCACTTCGATTTCCACCGCTTGGCTCGCCAGCGCGGCCTCGACAGCGCCGCGGATCGAACCCTCCTCATCGCGGGCGGGGATCAGGATGGAGAGGGAAGACCCGGAGCCGGCGGCCGGCGGCGGCGCGTAGAGCTCGAGATTGCGGCGGAAGACCAGCGCCGGCACCAGGGCGCACAGGGCACAGCCGATGGCGAGGCCGAGGATCACCGCTTCCCTCGGGTGGGCAGATCTTCCTCGCCGTGCCCGGGCCGGAACCGCTCCCCCTGGAAGCGGGCCTTCAGGCGGCGCCAGGTGTCGTAGATCCCGCCCACCCCGGCGTTGCCGCCGACCAGCACCTCGAAGCGGGCGGTGTCGCGGGCCAGCGCCTCCACGGTGAGGGCGTCGAGGGCCGACTCCAGCCCCTCTTCCAGGATGGGGGTCCAGTCGGCGGCGTCGAGGTCGGCGTCGCCGGTCGGGATCTCCTCGCCGAAACGGGCGAGCGCCTCGCCGCTGCGCTCCTCCCAGAACGGGTACTCGATGGCCAGCGGCAGGAGCACGGCGTCGCGGACCTTGGAGGCGAGGTGGCCTACCCCTGAGCGCAGACGGACCGGGCGCTCGCGCGGATCGGTGAAGCGCCCCTCGGCGGCGACCCAGAGGGCGGTGTCCGGCCGGGCCAGGATCTCCTGCGAGGCGCTGAGGAAACGCCGCGCGCCGCGGGCGGTGCCGGCCTCGACGCCGAAGAACCCGAGCTTCTCGAAAAACCGGTACTTGCTCAAGCCGGCGGCGTCGATCGGGCCGTAGTGGGAGCGGTCCGGGAAGAGGCTCGCCGCCAGCCGCAGGCAGATCAGCGGGTCCCACCAGGACGGATGGTTGAAGTAGACGATCAGCGGCTTGCCGCGGATCGCGGCCGGATCGGGCCGCTGGGACTTCGACAGGCGCACGGCGTGAAAGTGCCGCGCGAGATAGCGCTCGCAATACTGACCGAACATCGAGACCAGCAGCGGCGAGACCGCGGGGGACCCCTCCGCGCGAACCAGACGTGGCGGCGTTCCCGTTCCCTTCATGGTCCGAAGATCCTCCATGACGCGGGCCGTTGAATCTGGTAGGAAGTTATGCAAGGTTCGCTCCGCTTCTGGTGTCACTTTGTTGGATAGCCCGCCGAGAGTGCCGCCCCTTCGGGGCTGGCCCTCACTCCTCCAACCCCCTCTCTCCCAGCCTCCCCCCCGACCGCCGGGAGAGAGGGGCTAAAACCAACCTGTCTTTGACTAACTCCGACTAACTTCTCCCTCTTCTCCCGGCGGGTGGGGGGGAGGCCGGGAGAAGAGGGCCGGGGTGATGAGGGCCAGCGCCGCGCAAACGGAATCCGGCACGCAGCACTAAGCGCTCTTGCGCAGGAAGCCAGCGTCCTTGGCGACGATCCCGTCCTGGTCGAGGGCGTCGGCGGCGATCCAGCCGGACATCAGGACCATCGGCATCCCTGGGCCGGGGTGCGCGGCGCCGCCGGCGAGGTAGAGGCCGCGGAGGTCGCGGCTCCGGTTCCCCGGCTTGAAGGCGCCGAGCATGCGGCCGTGGCTCGCCAGGCCGTAGATGGCGCCGTCGAGCACGTGGTAGCGGTCGTGGATGTCCTGCGGCGTCAGGGCGGACTCGAAGACGATCCGCTGCCGGATATCTTCCAGTCCAGCGGTCCGTGCCAATTTGTCGAGGATGGTGTCGCGATAGGCCGGAAGCATCCGCTTCCAGTCGTGATGCGGGCGCAGATAGGGAGTGTGGACGAGGACGTAGAGCGCCTCGCCGCCGGCCGGAGCCACCCCGGGCTCGGTGCGGGCGGGCGCGCAGACGTAGCAGGTCGGGTCCTGGGCCGGCTCGCCTTTGCGGTAGATCGCCTCGAACTCCGCCTCCGGATTCTGTGAAAAGACGAAGTTGTGGTGGAGCAGGTGGGGGTAGGCGCGGTCGAGGCCGAGGTAGAGGACCACCCCGGAGCAGGCCGGCTCGTAGCGGCGCCGGCGCTCGAAGCGGCGCGCCGCCGGCTCCCCCTCCAGCAGCTCGCGGTGGGTGCGCACCGAATCGCAGTTGGAGACCACGGCGGCGAGCGGCACCCGTTCGCCGGCGGCGGTCTCGATTCCGGCGACGACCCCATTTTCAGTCAGGATGCGGCGCACCGGCGTCTCCTCGCGGATCTCGACGCCGAGGCCGAGAGCCAGCCGGCGCAGCGCCTCGGGCACGGCGCGGATGCCGCCGCGGGGGTACCAGATCCCTTCCGCGGTCTGCATGTGGGCGATGCCGCAGAGCACGGCCGGCGAGGCGTCCGGCGCCGAGCCCACGTACTGGGTGAAATGGTCGAGCATCTGCGCCACCCGCGGCTCCGGCACGTGCCGGCGCACCGTGCCGGCCACCGAGCGGCCGAAGCGCAGGGCGAGCAGATCGCCGAGCACCGAGGCCTGGAAGGTCTTGCCGACGTCCAGGGTGTCGCGGACCGAGCCCACCGAGCGCCAGAAGAAGAAGCGCTCCGAGATCTCGTGCAGCCGCTCGGCGACTCCCAGGAAGCGCTGGTAGCCGTCCGCCGCGCCCGAGCCCGGCGCGAAGGCGTCGAGCCGCGCGGCCATCCCCTCGGGGTCGGCGACCAGGTCGAGCGTCGAGCCGTCCTCGTAGAAGCAGCGCCACTGGGGATCGAGGGGGACGAGGTCGAGCTCGCGCCGGAGGTCGCGGCCGGCTTCGGCGAAGATCCGCCCCAGCACCGAGGGGAGAGTGAGGATGGTCGGGCCCATGTCGAAGCGGAACCCCTTCGCCTCCAGGGTCGCGGCCTTGCCGCCCAGCCAGGGGTTGCGCTCGAACAGGGTCACCCGGTAGCCGCGCGCGGCCAGGGTGGCGGCCGCGGCGAGGCCGCCGAGCCCGGAGCCGACGACGCCAATACGATCGGTCTGTGACATCAGGATTTCCTTCCAATATCGCGCCCAATACTGCGCCGCATCAGGGCGCGCGCGAGGTCGACGGCGCCCTGCAGGCGGGCCCGGAGACCCCCCGCGTGCGTCAGGTTCAGGTAGGCGAGGAAGAGCTCCGCGTCGCCGGGATGTGGGGTTTCGAGATGGAAAAGCCCCCGCCCGCGGCGCACCGCCACCACTTTGGTCACGGTCATCTCGAGCAGCCCCTCGGCGCCGCGGGTGACGCCGAAGCCGCTCTCCCCGCGGCCGCCGAACGGCAGGCGGGGGTCCGCGGTGGGCACGATCAAATCGTTGATCACCACCACCCCGGCGCGGACCTTCGCCGCCAGCGCCACCGCCGCCTCCTCGGGCCCGAAGATCGAGGCGCCGAGGGCGTAGGGTAAGAGGGCCGCCGCGTCGAGCGCTTCGTCGAGATCGGAAACCGGGGTGATCATCAGGGGGCCGGGCGGAGCACCGATCCGTTTTTTCAGCTCAGGCGCCAGGGCGTGGGGCACGAAGACGCGGCGGGGCGCGATGCAGGTGGCGCCGCCGTTCAGCGTCAGGCCGAAACGGACGGCGCGGGCGACCCGGTCGAGATCGGCGCCAGGGAGGACGAACAGGGCGTCGCACCCCGAGAGCTCCATCGTCGCCGGCACCAGCCGCTGGGCGAGCTCGGCGAGGACCTCGCGGCCGGTCGCCGCCGAACCGGTGAGCAGGACCTTGTCGACCCCGGCGGCGATCGCCCGCCGCGCCGCTTCAGGATCCTCGGGCAGGATCGAGAGCACCCCCGCCGGCAACCCGGCTCCGGCTGCGACCGTGGCGAAGGCCGCGGCGGCGGCGGCCCCGCCTCGCCCAGGCTTCCAGAGCACGGCGTTGCCGGCGGCGAGAGCCTGCAGGGTCTGCACCCCCGGCAGGAAGAGCGGATAGTTCGACGGCGCGATCACCAGCACGAGCCCCAGCGGCTCGCGCCGCACCTCGGCCTCCACGCCGCTGAGCCAGGCCGGCCGGCCGTGAGACCCCAACCGGCGGGTGGCGAGCAGGCGGGGCGCCTCGCGCTCCAGGAAGCGGCAGGCGTCGGCGAGCGGCACGACCTCAGAGGAGAGGACCTCCGCCTCCGGCCGTCCTGCCCCCCCGCCGGCCGCCCGCGCCAGCCCGGCGGCGTTCGCCGCGAGGCCGTGCCGGATCGCCGTCAGGGTGCGCAGCCGCTCGCCGAGCGACCAGGTCGCCCAGGCGGCCTGCACCGCGCGGGAAGCGGCCGTTCGCCTGGCGGGGGGCGGAACGGCGTGGAGGTGGCGAACGGTCTCCATCCTCAGCTCGCCTCCGCCAGCTCTTCCGCGAGAAGCGGCTCTGCCGCGAGGTGCCGCACCGCCCGCGGGAGGGAGCGGACGCCGAGATCCTCCATCATCAGGCGGGCGGTGATCAGGGCCGACTGGAAGATCACCGGCAGCCCGCTGCCCGGATGGGTGCCGCCGCCCACCAGATAGACGCCGTCGACGTCCTCGAAGCGGTTGCGCGGCCTCAAATGGAGCATCTGGCCGAGGTTGTGGGCGAGGTTGAAGGTGGCGCCGCGGTGGATCTCGAACTCCTGGTCCCAGTCGAGCGGGGTGACCACCCGCTCGTAGCGGATCCGGCGCTCGACGTCCGGGATGCCGACCTTGGACAGCCGCGAGAGGGCGAGGGCGCGGAAGCGCTCCTTCTCCCGGTTCCAGTCGACGTTCGGGTGCTGGTGGGTGACCGGGACGAGCACGTAGAGCGTGCTCTTGCCCCGTGGCGCCAGCGCCGGGTCGGTGACGCAGGCGTTCTGGACGTAGAACGACGGGTCCTCCGAGAGGACGTGGCGGTTCTCGATGTCGTCCAGGTTCCGCTCGTAGTCCTCGGAGATGTAGATGCTGTGGTGCGGCACGTCGTCGCAGGTGCCGTCGATCCCCAGGTAGAGCATGAAAGTCGAGCAGGAGAACTTCTTGCGCGCGATCCGCTCGTCCGTCCAGCGGTGGCGCAGGCGGTTGGGCACCAGGCGCGACATGGCGCGGGCGAAATCGGCGTTGACCAGCAGGGCGTCCGAGCGGTAGACGCCGCGGTCGGTGCGGGCGCCGACCGCCCGCCGCCCCTCGAAGAGGATCTCGCGCACCGGCTCCTCCGTCCGGATCTCCACTCCCAGCTCGCGCGCCACCCGCGCCATCGCCTCGGTCACCGCGCCGCAGCCGCCGATCGGGTGGTAGACCCCGTACTCGTACTCCAGAAAGGAGAGGATGGAAAACAGGCTCGGGCACTGGAAGGGGGACATCCCCAGGTACTTCGACTGGAACGAGAAGGCGAGCCGGATGCGCGGGTCGCTGAAGTAGGCGGCGAGCTCCTGGTCGAGCGAGCGCCAGGGGCGGATGCTGGGGAGCAGGCGCAGGATGCGGGGGCTCATCACGTCCCGCCAGCCGTGGAACGGCGACTCGATGCAGGGGCGGAAGCGCTCGAACTTGTCACGGTTATCGTCCAGAAAATTCTGGACGGCTCCCCGGTCGGCCGGGGAGAGCGCGGTGACCTGGCGGTCCAGCTCGTCGATCCGCGACGTCGACAGCAGCTCGCCGCCGCCGCCGAAGGTCAGCCGGTACTGCGGATCGAGGCGTACCATCTCCACCTCGCGGCGCAGGTCGTAGCCGGCGCTGGCGAAGATCTCCTCGAGGACTTTGGGGTAGAGGAAGAAGGTCGGCCCCGTATCGAAGCGGAAGCCATCCCCCTCCAGGATCGAGGTCCGCCCGCCGACCCGGCCGAGGCGCTCCAGAACGGTGACCCTGAGGCCCGCTCCGGCAAGCAGGATGGCGGCGGCGAGGCCCCCCGGCCCGGCGCCCACGATGGTGACGCGATCTCCCTTGATCGATGCGGTCTTGCTGCTCATGAAAGGCAGAGTAATCGCCTTGTCCATGTTTTGTCAAGATTGTTCTGTCCGAGATGGACAAGTCGATTTGCCGCCTTACCGGGCTGAAGGCCCGGGCTTCTTTAGCCCAGGGCATCGCCCTGGGTCCAAGGGACCCGTGGAATCAGATGCGGCCTGAAGGGCCGCGCTAACCGGCGTTCCGGATTTCACCCCCACCGATAGCGCGGCCCTTCAGGCCGCATCTGGCAATGAGGCGATGGCCCGAACCCAGGGCGTTGCCCTGGGCTAAAGGAGCCCGGGCCTTCAGCCCGGTAAAACGGTTCCGTAAGGCGATTCGGTAAAGCGGTGGCTGGGGCTAGGCCGGCTCGGCGACCTGGGATTCCAGGTCCAGGAGCCAGCGCTTGCGCTTGGCGCCGCCCACGTACTCGCCGGCACCGCCGTCCTCGGCGACCACGCGGTGGCAGGGGATGACGATCGGTATGGGGTTGCCGAGCAGGATCGACACCATCTCCGGGCCGCAGTCCGGCCGCCCCAGGGTCTCGGCGAGGCTCCGGCAGGTGCGGGTCCTGCCGTAAGGGATCTTGGCCGCCTCCTTGAGCACGCGGCGGGCGAAGGTGTCGACGCCGGAGGCGCAGAGGTCGAACTCCAGGTCGAGGCGGCGGCGGGCTCCCGCGAAGTACTCCGCGAGCCGGCCGAAGACCTCGTCGAGGAAATCCGAGCCGTCGAGCTGGTGGAGCGGCATGAAAGACGAGCGCTCCGGCTCGGCCGGGTCGAAGGCGACACGGACGACCGCGGTGCCCAGGAGCTCGACGCCCAGGGGTCCGATCGGAGAGGGCATCAGGACCCGGATGGGCCGCGCCGCGCCCTCCGCCGCGGGATCGATGTGAGGCTGCGCTTCCATCGCGCGAAAAGGGTAACACGCAAGAACTCCTTCGAGCCCCCGCTCGCGCTCGCCGGTTCTGGTCCACGCAAAGGGTCACGCCAGATTTCCGCAGAGCGTCCTTTTCTTACCCGTCAGGAGGGGGATCGGAACGATGAATGACGCGGCGAGAAAAGATGTCGCCGTCAGAGGTAACATCGAGCAGATCTGCAAATTCCTCAAATGAAAGGACTTATCTTGATGATCACGCCCGGTGCGGATACATTCCCGGACGTGGAAATGTTCGCCCTGATCGGGGAGACCCTCCGCCGGCTCCGGAGAGACAAGGGCCTGACCCTCGAGGATCTCGGCAAGGCGGCCGAGCTGGGGCGCGGCCAGCTCTCGCGGATCGAGAACAGCCGCCAGGAGGCGACGCTCTCGACGCTGGCCAAGATCCTGGGTGCCCAGGGGGTGAGCCGGCGCGAGTTCTTCCGCCGCTACGACATGGTCGAGTCCGAGGCGCTGGCGGTCCAGCGCCAGCAGGCCGGTGCCGCTCCCGGCGAGGCCGATGGCGAGGGGAACTGGCCGCAGGAGATCCAGGACATCCTCAATCGGGTCGAATCGTTCGTCGACGCGACGCTTCATCAGCCGCGTCCGGTCGCGCAGGGCGCCTTCGAGGTTGGCGATCTCGTCGTTCTCTTCCGGGTCATTCCGAAGAACCCCGAGTCCGGACCGCCGCGGAAGCCCGGCGGCGAGCCGGCCGCCGCCCCGCCAAGGGCGCCGGCACCGGGAACCGGGCGCCGGCCGGGCGCCAAGCGCAAGCGCTGAGCCCGTAGCGCGATCTCTCCAGGCGCCATAAGTTACCGAACTCCATTACGAATCCAGGATTGTGGTTCGTCGCGGGTCTCCAGATATCCTGGAACGGTAACTCGTCTTGGTCGTAAGCTCATTCCTTTCAGTAACTTGTGCTTGCAATGCGTGTCGGGAAGCCGATACATTTCGCGCATGGCCATGTTCGTCAATCTGGGCCGGACGCTCAGCCTCCTGCGCGAGCTCCGAGGGAAGAGTCAGGCCCGCGTCGCCCGCGAGGCGGGCATCGGCAAGAGCCAGCTCTCCAAATACGAGAACGGCAAGGAGCTCCCCAAGCTGGACTCGCTGGAGAAGGTGCTCAATGCCCTGAAGGTGGGCTACTTCGAGTTCTTCTACACCCTCTATCTGGTGGATCGACGGGCCGCCGACCTGGCGGCGACCGGAGCGGAAGAAGAAGGCGCTGCTGAAGAGGGGCAAGAGGGGGAGGACGAAATCCCGGCCGCCGCCAGGGAGGCTCGCGAGGAGCCGCTCTACATGCCCCCGCTCCACAACGGCAACACCCTGCTGGCCGACACCACCGACCAGGCCTTCAGCCAGGTGTTCACCGACCTGCTGCTCCTCTATCGCCGGGTCTTCGAGCAGATGGTGCTGCCGCCCGGAGCGCAGCGGCCCAGGAACCTCAAGACTCCGGACTAGTCTTCCGCGATCCGCACGGTCATCTCTTCCCAGCGGGCGGCGGCGAGCTCGCCGCCGAAATCGGCGTCCCCCCGGTACTCCCGTAGCGGGATGCGGCGGCAGGGGACACGGAAGGTGGTCGCCCCGGCGAGCGGGAACGGAGCGAGGCCGACCGTGGCGTCCGCGGGCGCGGGCACGATCCGCACCCCGTGGCGCTCGACCGTCTCGTGTCTCCGCGTGCAGGCGGTGAGCGAGATCAGGTCCGCGAGGTCGATCAGCGGGTAGTCCGCCTCCACCTCGTCCCGTCCGGCGCCGGTCTCCTCCAGCAGGCTGCCCTCGAAATCGTCCAGGAAGTCCAGGAGGGGATCCCACCCCTCCTCGCCGCGGCGGCCGCCGAAGAGGTTGAGGGCGTGGCGGGTGATCAGCAGGGCCGCGTAGGGGCGTTCCGCTGCGAACCGGCAGGTGCCGCGCTCCCAGATCTCGATCCGCTCCTGCCGGGGGAGGGTCATGAAGTCGTGGGGGCGTCCGCCCTCGGCGTTCCAGCGCGGGGCGGCGTCGGCCTCGCGCCAGCCGTTGTCGTGCTCGCGGGCGGCGAACAGCAGGTCGCTCCGCCGCGGATGGTCCGGCAGGCCGCCGGCGCGCCAGAGCGACAGCAGCTCTCCCGAGAAATGGGCGTGGTCGGGCTGGGTGACGAGCAGCAGCGTGGGGCCTTCCGGGACGACGATCATGGGGGGAGCTTAGCGCGTCGGAGCCCACGCCCGGAGGGCGGAATTTATCCAGCCTGGGGTGTCAACCCCAGGTGGCAGGCACCCGAGAACCCCCAAGCCCCGAAGGGCCGGCACCCTACCTGGGGTTGACACCCCAGGCTGGATAAATTCCGCCCTGGCGGGCGGGCCACCTCGCGGCGCGGGTTTGCTTCCGCCGATCTAGTAAGATCCATCCCCTCTATGAGCTCCAAGAAAATCAGCCGCGAGGACGCGCTCGCCTATCACTCGCAGGGGCGGAAGGGGAAGATCCAGGTCGTCCCCACCAAGTCCACCGTCACCCAGCGGGACCTCTCGCTCGCCTACACCCCCGGCGTCGCCTACCCCTGTCTGGAGATCGCGAAGGATCCCCTGCTGGCCTATGAGTACACCGCCAAGGGGAACCTGGTGGGGGTGATCAGCAACGGCACCGCGGTGCTCGGGCTGGGCAACATCGGCGCCCTCGCCGGCAAGCCGGTGATGGAAGGCAAGGGGGTCCTCTTCAAGCGCTTCGCCGATATCGACGTCTTCGACATCGAGGTCGCCACCACCGACCCGGAAGAGTTCATCCGCACGGTCAAGCTCCTCGAGCCGACCTTCGGCGGCATCAACCTCGAGGACATCCGCTCCCCCGAGTGTTTCGAGATCGAGCGCCGTCTGAAGGCGGAGATGAACATCCCGGTCTTCCACGACGACCAGCACGGGACGGCGATCATTTCGGGCGCCGCGCTGCTCAACGCCCTCGCCGTGGCGGGCAAGAAGATCGAGGAGGCCCGCATCGTCTTCTCCGGCGCGGGGGCCGCCGCCCTCGCCTGCGCCGGCCTCTACCTGGAGCTCGGAGCGCGGCGGCCGAACATCATCCTGTGCGACAAGACCGGCGTCATCTACCAGGGGCGGACCGAGGACATGGACCCCTACAAGGGGCTGCTCGCCGCCGACACCCCGGCGCGCACCCTGACCGAGGCCCTGGTCGGCGCCGACGTCTTCATCGGCCTCTCGGTCGGCGGCGTGGTGAGCCAGGAGATGATCCGCGGGATGGCGCGCGACCCGATCGTCTTCGCGCTCGCCAATCCCGACCCCGAGATCGGCTACGAGGAGGTGCGGGCGGCCCGCGAGGACGCCATCATCGCCACCGGCCGCAGCGACTACCCCAACCAGGTCAACAACGTCCTCGGCTTCCCCTTCCTCTTCCGCGGCGCGCTCGACGTGCGGGCGACCGACATCAACGACGCCATGAAGCTCGCCGCGGTCAAGGCCCTGGCCGGGCTCGCCCGTGAGGACGTGCCCGACGCGGTGCTGCGCGCCTACGGCCTCGAGTCGCTCCGCTTCGGCCGCGAGTACCTGATCCCCAAGCCGTTCGACTACCGGGTGCTGCTGCGCGTGCCGCCGGCGGTGGCGCGGGCGGCGATGGAGACCGGGGTGGCGCGGGTGGCGATCCCCGACTTCGCGGCCTACCACCGGCGGCTCGAGACGCTGATCTCCCGCCGCCTGGAGCTGATGCGCGGCATCCTCGACCAGGCGAAGCGCTCGCCGCGGCGGGTGGTCTTCCCCGAGGGGGAGCACGAGCAGATCCTGCGCGCCGCCAAGATTCTGGTCGACGAGGGGATTGCGCACCCGATCCTGCTCGCCCGCCGGGAGGTGATCGCCGACCGGCTGCGCGCCCTCGACCTGCCGGAGGAGCGCATCACCATCATCCACAACGAGAGCTGCGAGAAGTTCGAGCCCTACGTCCAGCACCTGCACGAGATGCGGCGGCGCGAGGGCATGACCCTGGTCGAGGCGCGCAAGCGGATGCGCCAGCGCAACTACTTCGGCACCATGATGGTCGAGATGGGGGACGCCGACGGCCTGATCTCGGGGCTCACCCAGTCCTACCCCGAGACGATCCGCCCGGCGCTCCAGATCGTCGGCACGCGTCCCGGCGTGCGGCGGGTCTCGGGCGCCTACGTCCTGATCCTCCAGGACCGCCTGTTCTTCCTCGCCGACACCACGGTGAACATCGACCCCACCCCCGAGGAGCTGGCCGAGATCGCCCTGCTCACCTGCGCCTTCGCCCGCCGTTTCGGTATCGTGCCCCGGGTCGCCATGCTCTCGTTCTCGAACTTCGGCTCGAACAACCATCCGTCGGCGCGCAAGGTGTGCCGGGCCGTCGAGATCGTCTCCCGCCTGGAGCCGGAGCTGGAGATCGACGGCGAGATGCAGGCCGACACCGCCGTCTTCGAGCGGATGCTCCAGGAGAGCTACCCCTGGAGCCGGCTGAAGCAGGCGGCCAACGTCCTCATCTTCCCCGAGCTGCAGTCGGCCAACATCGCCTACAAGCTGATCTGGCGGCTGGCCGGAGCGGAGGCGATCGGCCCCGTCCTGCTGGGGATGGCCAAGCCGGTCCACGTCCTCCAGAGCGGTCTCGAGGTGAGCGACATCGTGAACATGGCCGCCCTCTGCGTGGTGGACGCCCAGGAGTTGCCGGACGGAAAAGGGGCCGGCTGAGGGAATTGGTGGCGGACGAGCGTTCTCGGGTAAAATCGGGGAACCAAGTCTTTCCCTTGAAGGAGGCTCTATCATGAAGCGCGTTTCGTCTCTCGCAATTTGCGGTGCCCTGCTGCTCGCGACCCTCGCGGCGCCGGGCCTGATCCAGGCGGCGGGCAAGGCTGACAAGCCCCGTATCGCCGTCCTCGAGTTCAAGAACAAGGCGGACAACCAGTGGTGGTACAAGGGCGGCGCCGAGGCGGCCCAGGACGTCTTCGTCACCGAGCTGGTCAAGAGCGGCAAGTTCCGCGTCGTCGAGCGCGAGCAGCTCGAGGCCCTGATGAAGGAGAAGGGGCTCACCCTCTCGGGCGACGTCGATCCGAAGACCGCCATCCGCGTCGGCAAGCTGCTCGGCGTCAACTACCTGCTGACCGGCGCCGTGACCGAGTACGGCAACACCAACGTCGGCGGTGGCGGCGGCGGCGTCTTCGCCGGCAAAAAGAAGTTCGTGGCGGCTCTGAACGCCCGCATCATCGACACCAGCACGGGCGAGATCGCCTGGGCCGACGAGGCCAGCCAGGAGGAGACCAGCGTCAAGGTGTCGGTCTTCGGCTACGGTGGCGGCGTCGACGACGAGCGGATGTTCGACAAGGTGATGAAGCCCTGCATCCAGAAGCTGGTTGCCAGCCTCAAGAACGCCGACCTGTAATTCCTTCCCTCGCTCCAAAATGAAAAGGGCACCCCGCGCGGGGTGCCCTTTGCGTCTCCGGTCCGTTCCGGCCTACATCGGCTTGAAGTTCACCCGCAGGGTGGTCCACATCTTCACCCGGATGCCGTCCTTGGTGGCGGCCTGGAAGCGCGCCTTGCGGGCCGCGTCGAGGGCCGCCTCGTCGAAGCCGAAACCGGCCTTGGCGCCGATCCGGTCGGCGTCCAGGACCTGGCCGCGCTCGTCCACCAGCACCTTGATATCCACCTGGGCCGAGCGGTTGAGGTGTTTCGCCGCGGGCGGGTAGCGGGGATCGAGGTTGGAGGACAGCTTGGGCGCCGCCACTCCGGCCCCGGGCTGCACCAGGTCCCCCAGTTGCACCTGCGCCTGCGGCCTGGGGACCGCCGGCTGAGACGGAGCGGGGTTGGCCGGGGCCGGCGAGGGCGCCGGCTTCTCGACCGCCGGAGTTTGCGCGGCGGGCTGCGGTGGGGTGACCTGCGGCGGCGCGGCGGCCTCGGGCTTGGGCACGGCGCGGGTCTCCGCCGGCGCCGGGGCCGGCGGCTCGGCCTTCTCGGCGATCCTGTCCAACTTCGCCGGCTCGGCCTTCTTGCTCTCCTGGAGCTGCTGCTGGAGCTGCTTGATGCGGTCGTCGTACTGCCCCTTCAGCTTGTCCTCCATCTCCTTGCTGCGGGCCTCGAACATTCCCTGGATCTGCGCCTGGAGCTCCTCCGGCGTCGGGCCGGCCGTCGTGCCGACCGCCGGGGAGGCCGAGGGCTGCAGGCCCCCCGGCATCGACGCCACCTGGGCGGCGGGTGGGATGGCGGGCGTTACCGCCGGCGCCTCGCCGCGGCCGAAGAGGAAGTAGCCGCCGGCGGCCAGGGCGATCACGGCGGCCGCGGCGATCCCGATCCAGAGCGGCTTCTTCGAGGGCTCCGCCGCCTGCTGAGACCCGTGCACGCGCGTCCCCGGCAAGGTGGCCTCGCGCACGCCGCGTACGCCGGTCGCCTCGCGCATATCCTGCGCCGCGGCGGCCGGAGCGGCCACCGGCACCGGTACGGGAGCGGCCGGCCGCGGCGTCAGCTCGAGCTTCTTCTCGGCCTGGACCTCCTGGTTCTCCCGCTCGATCTCGTCGCGGAAGAGGCTGTGCATGAAGAAGGCGAGGTTGAAGGTGGTCGGGCTGAAGTTGCTGTCGATCATCAGCTTCGACAGCGTCTTGTGCCAGGTGACCGCGTCGGCGATCCGCTGCTCGCGGGGCG
>JBDSHF010000384.1:0-24106 GCA_039918595.1 Thermoanaerobaculia bacterium | reverse complement strand
GCAGATCCAGACGCAGATCTTCACGCCGGTCTGCGCCAGGGCGGGGTGCCACGCCGCCGGCTCGGCGCCGTCCGGGCTGGTGCTCGACGCCGGCCAGAGCTACGGCCTGCTGGTGGGGCACCGGTCGACCGGGAACGGCTCGCTCGACCGCGTCTCGCCCGGGAATCCGGACGGGAGCTACCTGATCCTCAAGCTGCGTGGCGATCCCAGCATCACGGGCGAGCGGATGCCGCTCGGCGGTCCCTATCTCACGTCCGACCAGATCGCGGGGATCGCGGCCTGGATCCGCGCTGGAGCCCCGAATGATTGATAAGAGAGTTTGGATTCTGGCCTTTCTGCTCCTTGCCGGTCCCGCGGCCGCTCAGGACCAGCCCGTCCGCCGCGATCCGCTGGGCACGATCCTGATCAACGGCGCCACCCCCTACACGCTGGGGTCGCGCCGGCTCGAGGTGCTCTTCTCCCACCGCTTCCAGCAGCCGGTCAACGACGGCGACTCCCACAACCTCTGGGGGCTGGACAGCGGCGCCGACGTCGGGATCGGCCTCGCCTGGGGGGCGACCGGCCGTCTCGACCTCTCCCTCTACCGCGCCTCCTTCCAGGAGGACTTCGAGCTGGCGGGGAAGCTCCTCGTCTTTGAACAGGCCCCGCGGCGGCCGCTGACGGTGGCCGTGCGCGCGGGCGCCGACCTGCTCCGGCGGCCTGGCGTCGAGGACCGCGACCGCCCCTTCGTCCAGCTCCTGCTGGCGCGCAAGCTGGCCCCCGGCGTCAACCTCCTGGTCTCCCCTTCCTGGGTGCGGGCGACGCCGCGCCTCAGGAACGCCTTCAATGTCCCGATCGGGCTGACCTTCCCGCTGCCGGGCGAGCAACTGATCGAGATCGAGTACATCCCGGCCAACCGGGATCTGGACGGCAGCCGCGACGCCTGGCACGTTGCCCTCTCCAAGGCCGTGGGCGGGCACATCTTCGAGATCGTCCTCGGCAACTCGCGCGCCACCACGGTGGACCAGATGCTGGGCGGCGACTCGGCGGCGGGCTTCGAGAAGCGGGACGTCCGCCTCGGCTTCAACATCGTCCGCGACTTCTCGTTCGTTCGTTTCGATGGGTAGGGGGGCGGCACACCTTTCGCAATAGTCGCCCGCATGTCTGAGCTACGTCTGCGGGTGATGTCCTACAACGTGGGGGGGCATGGCGCGCGGTGGTCGCGCCGGCATGTGGAGCGCCTGGCGGCGGCGATCTCGGCGGCCGCGCCCGACGTCGTCGGGCTCCAGGAGGTCCATCGCGGCACCAGGCACTCCCGGCTGGAGGACCAGGCCGAGGAGCTGGCCCGCCTGACCGGGATGGCCGTCCACTTCGGCAAGAGCCTGGACATGGGGAATGGCGGCGAGTTCGGCAACGCCGTGCTCACCCGCGGCGAGCTGCGCTCCGCCTCCATCCATACGCTGCCCGGGCCGGGCGAGCCGCGGACCCTCCTCCACACCCGCCTCGTCCTCGACGAGTCCGAGCTCCACTTCTACGTCACCCACCTCGCCGCCTGGGGGCGGTGGGGGAGGACGGCACGAAGTGTGCAGATTGGAGGTCTCGTCGAGCAGCTCAAGCAGTCTGACGGTCCCTTTGTTCTGGTAGGAGACCTGAATGCCCCTCCGAACGCCCCGGAGATCGGGACCCTGATGGCCGCCGAGCTGTTCCGGATGTGCGGTGACGACGTTACCTTTACCCACCGTTTCATGCGGCAGCGCATCGATTACGTCTTCGCCGACCCCGGCTGGACGACCACGTCGTACCAGGTGATCCGGACCGGACCGTCGGATCACTGGCCGGTTCTGGTCGAGCTGCGCCGGGAGGTGGAGAGCGAAACGGATGGCGCGCTGGCCGGGAGATCGAGCCTATGAGTGTTCCGAAGACCCGCAAACCCCCGAAGACCCGCCTGGGCCGGTGGCTGGCGCGCACCGCCGAGATCCCGTATTCGGCGGTGATCCTCCTCGTCTTTCTCGTGGTCTTCCTGTTCATCATGCTCTGGTCGGTCCTGCACGAGCGCCGGTCGCACGTCCGCGTACCGGACATCGCCAGGTTCGAGGAGGCGCTGCCGTCGATCGCCAACCTCACCGGTTCCCCGGTCCTCGGGGGCAACTCCGTCCAGGTGCTGCAGAACGGCGACGGCTTCTTCCCCCCGCTGTTCGAGGACATCGCGCGGGCGCGGCAGAACATCCATCTCGAGACCTACGTCTGGTGGAAGGGGGAGATCTGCAAGCGGGTCGCCGAGGCCCTCGCCGACAAGGCCCGCCACGGGGTCGAGGTCCGCATCACCCTCGACGCCACCGGTTCCCACAAGGGGGATGACGACCTCTTCGACATGATGAAGGAGGCGGGGGTGAAGATCGCGCTTTATCACCCCTTCCGCCTGAGCGATCTCGCGCTGCTCAACAACCGCACCCACCGCAAGATCGCCATCTTCGACGGCAAGGTGGCCTACGTCTTCGGCCACGGCATCGCCGAGGAGTGGACCGGCGACGGCCAGGACGCCAAGCACTGGCGCGACACCGGCGTGCGCCTGGAAGGGCCGATCGTCAACAGCGTACAGGCCGTCTTCGCTGAGAACTGGGTCGGCATCACCACCGAGGTGCTGGTGGGGGAGAAATACTTTCCACACCTGGCGGCCGCCGGCTCTGTTCGGGCGCACATGACCGCGAGCTCTCCTCGCGGCGGCGTCTCCGAAATGGAGCTGCTCGACAAGCTGGCGATCGCCACGGCGCAGAAAGAGCTGATCATCTCCAACCCCTACTTCATCCCCGACGAGGAGCTGGTGGAGCTCCTCGACAACGCCGTCAAGCGCGGCGTGCGCGTGCGCCTGATGATCCCGGGGCAGATCACCGACAGCTCGATCGTCCGCCACGCCGGTCACAAGCAGTTCCAGACGCTGCTCGACAAGGGGGTGGAGATCTACGAGTTCGAGCCTACCCTCAGCCATCAGAAGATCATGATCATCGACGGCCTCTGGTCGTTCGTCGGCTCGACCAACTTCGACGACCGCTCGCTCGACACCAACGACGAGGCGAGCGTCGGCCTGATCGACCGCCAGGTCGCGGATGAGCTCAAGGCGGCCTTCGAGGCCGACCTCAAGCGCTGCAAGCGGCTGGACGCCCGCACCTGGAGCCAGCGCTCCCTCTGGCACAAGTTCGAGGACAGCGCCTCGTACCTGTTCAACGAGCAACTCTGAGGCCCCATGATCGAAATCCATCTCTGGCTGTTGATCTCCATGATCGCCGCCATCCTCCTGCTCGGGACGATGCTGTGGAACAACCTGCGCGAGCGGGAGTTCCACGTCCGCGTCCCCGACATCGACTGTTTCGAGCAGGCCCTGCCGTCGATCGCCGGCATGACCAAGGCGATCATCCTGGACGGCAACCGCGCCGAGATCGTCCAGAACGGTGAGTTCTTCACCGCGCTCCTGGCCTCGATCGCCGAGGCGAAGGAGACCATCCATTTCGAGACCTACGTCTGGTGGACCGGCGACATCTGCGCCGAGCTCGCGGAGGCCTTCGCCAAGCGGGCGCGCGAAGGGGTCGAGGTGCGGCTGATGGTCGACGCCATGGGCGGGATGAAGATGAAGCGGCGGCTTCGCGAGCTGGTGGAGAAGGCGGGGGTCAAGCTGGTCCGTTACCATCCGCTGCGCGTGCGCGACATCGGCCAGCTCAACAAGCGCAGCCACCGCAAGATCGCGGTCTTCGACGGCACCACCGCCTACATCTGCGGCCACGGGGTGTCGAGCAAATGGACCGGCAACGGGGAGGACAAGAACCACTGGCGCGACACGGGCGTGCGTCTCCACGGCCCTGTGGTCAACGCCGTGCAGTCGGTTTTTTCCCAGCACTGGATCGAGGAGACCGGCGAGGTGCTGGTGGGGGAGAAGTATTTCCCCGCCATCGAGCTGCAGGGAAAGGTGAAGATGCACGTCCTTGCCGGCGCCCCCCTCGGCGGCGTCTCCGACCTCGAGCTGATGTTCAAGATGTCGATCGCCGCCGCTCAGAAGGAGTTGCTGATCCAGAACCCCTACTTCATCGCCGACGAGGAGACGACCTCCCTGCTCAAGCGGGCGGTGAAGCGCGGGGTCGACATCAAGATCATGGTGCCCGGCATGGTCACCGACAGCCCGATCGTCAACCACGCCGGCCACCGTCACTTCAGCGAGATGCTGAACGCCGGAGTCAAGATCTTCTGCTTCGAGCGGACGCTGATCCACCAGAAGATCCTGGTCATCGACGGCGTCTGGTCGCACGTCGGCTCGACCAACCTCGACTCGCGCTCTTTCGACATCAACGAGGAGGCCGGCGTCGGCATCATCGACGAGGCCATCGCCGCCGAGCTGAAAGCGGCTTTCGAGGACGACCTCAAGGACTGCGAGGAGATGAAAGCCGAGTCCTGGGACCGGAAATACAACCTCTGGCACCGGACCCTCGACCGCGCCTGCTACCTGCTCAGCGGCCAGCTTTGAGCGGATCGCGCACGGCCGGGTTACAACCGGCTCGCCGACGGGCTCGGGATCGATCCCGAGCCCGTGGATGCTTGAGCGTTACGGACCGACGATGCGGACGTCGGCGGTCAGCTCGACGTTCTTGCCATCCGCCTTGAACGTGATCTTCACCATGTGGTGCTGCCCGGAGTGCGGATCGTCCAGGGTCGCGTAGGCGGCGCTCTTCGAGAAGCGGGCCGCGATCTGCTTGCCGACGCGGCGCACGTCGGTGGGCTCGAGGGGCTCGGCGCCCGCCTTGTCTCCCACCAGCCGGACGGTGCTCAGATCGACCTTGGCCAGGGCCCCGCCGCGGAGGAAGGCATGGAGGGTGCCGGCGCTGTGCTGCCAGTTGGTATTCCAGTCGTCCGGATCGATACTGAGACGGGTTTCCCCCTCCTCCTCGCCACCGCCGCCGGTCCCGTCCGTTCCGCCGTCGCCGACGATCCGCACCGAGTCGGTGAGCTCCTTCTGCGCGCCGGCGACGCTGAACCGCAGGGTGACGGTCTTGGTGTCGCCACGCTTGGGATGGTCCAGCAGCGCGAAGGCGTCGGCCTTGGAGAAGGTCGCGACCACCTGCCCGCCGGCGTAGCGGGTCGAGCGCGGAGAGAGCGTCTTGCCGCCGTCGCCGGCCAGCAGGATCGAGCCGAGGTCGACCTGGCCCGCGTCGCCGCCGCGGAGGAAGGCCTGGAGGTTGCCAGACGCGTTCACCCAATTGGTGTTCCAGGTCGCGGGCTCGATCTGGAACGCCAGATCGCCGCCATGGCCGTTGCCGCCACCGCCGTTTCCGTTGCCGCCCCCGCCGTTGCCCCCGCCGCCCCCGTTGCCATGACCTCCGCCGTTGCCCCCGCGGGCCTTCTCCGCCGAATCACCCGGCGCGGAGACATCCGCGGCGTCGCTTGCGGCGGCCGCGATCTTGGGGGAGCTGGCGGGCTCGGTCGGGCTCTGCCGGTTGCATCCGAGCGCGAAGAGAGAAAGGACGCACAACCACGGAGCCAATCTGCGCACGGAAAAACTAAAAGCCATGGGAAGCTCCTTAAAAGAAGTTGACTAATTCTATTATGGCTATGCGCCGGATCGGTTCAAGCCGCGGTGCGGCGTAGGGCGGCCTAAGGCCGGATCACTACCTTGAGCGCTTCCCGCCGCCGCATGCTGCGCAGGGCGGCTTCGAGCTCGGCGAGGGGGCGCTCGGCGGAGAGGAGGGCCTCCGGGTGGAGTTTGCCGCTCGCCAGCAGGTCCAGCGCGCGCCGGAAGGTCGACGGGCGGTGGTGGTAGGCGCTCTTGACCGTGATCTCCGAGTAGTGAAGGCGGTGGGCGTCCAGGGGCACGGTGGTGCCGGGGGGGCAGCCGCCGAAGAGCTGGACCAGGCCGCCGGGACGGACCGAGGCGAGCGCGTCCTGCCAGGCGGCGGGGGAGCCGGTCGCCTCGATGGCGACGTCGAAGCCGTCGCCGGTGCGCGAGTGGCGGCAGAGGCGGGCCGCCTCGCCGCCGTCGCGGCCGACCTGGACGGTGGCGTTCGCGCCGATCCCGCGGCCGACCTCCAGGCGCCAGGGGTTGGGGTCGGCCAGCACGATGTGGTGCTCGCCGGCGGCCGGGAAGTCAGCGGGGGAGTTGGCGAGCACGTCCACGAACAGCAGGCCGATCGGGCCGCCGCCATAGATCACCACCTCCGAGGCCCGCTCCAGCCCCGAGATCTCGAGGCCGTGCAGCACGCAGGCGAGCGGCTCGGCGAGGGCGGCGATCTCGAACGGCAGGCTGGCGGGCAGCCGGTAGGTGCTCACCTCGGCGAAGCGGCGGGGGATCAGCAGGTACTCGGAGAAGGCGCCGTTCAGGTACTGGAGCCGCGAGCAGAGGTTCTCCCGCCCGCGCGAGCACCACTCGCAATCCCCGCACGGCGCGGAGTTGGCCACCACCACGCGGTCGCCCGGCCGCCAACTCCCGGCTCCCATTCCGACGGAAGTGATGGTGCCCGCCATCTCGTGCCCGAACGGCGTCGGCGCCTTGAGCATGCGCGGGTGGCCGCCGCGCTGGAATACCTTGAGATCGGTGCCGCAGGTGGTGGCGGCGCCGACGCGCAGCAGCAGCTCCCCCTCGCCCGGCTCCGGCACCGGCACCTCGCGCAGCTCCAGCCGCTCCGGGCCGATCAGGAACGCGGTGGTCTGGGTGACCGGCCGGTCGACCGGGGAACGGTCGGAGCGCGACGAGGAGAGCAGGGGAGAGCGGCTCATCCGGCCTCCTCCTCCGAAATCAAGTCCGGCACCAGCAGCACCTTGAGGGCTCGCCGCTCGCGGGCGAGGGCGACGGCCTCCTGAAACCGGGAGAGCGGCAGCCGGTGGGTGACGAGGGGGGAGGGATCGAGCCGCCGGGACACCAGCAGGCGGTAGACCTCGCGCTGATCGGCGAGCGAGCTCGAGTAGCTGGCGAGCAGCCGGAGCTCAGCCTTGAAGAAGGCGTTGAGGTCGAAGCCGGCGCGCTCGCCATGAGCTTCAGAGGCGGCATGGGCGAAGAGCACCACGGCGCCGCCGGGGCGGGAGATCGCCAGCGCCGCCTCCAGCGGCCCCGCGCCGCCGGCCGTGTCGAAGACGGCGTCCGCCCCCAGATTTCCGGAGAGCTCCGCCACCGCGTTCCGGGTCGCCTCGCCCGGCGCCGCCGCCGCGTCGGCGCCCAGCCGCCGGGCGAGCGCCAGGCGCTCCTCCAGGGGATCGGAGACGGCGACCCGCAGGTCCGGGTGGACCGCTTTGAGCACCAGCAGATGCAGCAGCCCCATGCTGCCGCCGCCGAGGATCGCGGCGCAGCCCGGGACCGGTCCCGCGAGAGCGGTCTCGGCCAGGCGCGCGTGGCGGACGCCGCGCAGCACGCAGGCGGCGGGCTCCAGGAAGATGGCGGCCTCATCCGCAAGATGAGGGGGGAGGCCGAAAACGGTCTGGCGGACGGCGCGCTCGCGCACCAGCACCCATTCGGAGAAGCCGCCCGGCACCAGCAGATTTTCGCGGAAGGCGGGGCAGAGCGGCTCGTTGCCGCGCCGGCAGAGCGCGCATTCGCCGCACGCCGCGTGGTGAGGAACGGCGACGCGGTCCCCGGGCGCGAACCCCTGGACCCCCGCGCCCAGGACCGCGACCGTGCCGACGATCTCGTGCCCGAGCACCGCGCCGGCGGCGGCCGTGCCCTGCGTGCCGTGCGCGGGGTCGCCCAGCTTGAAGAGATCGGTGCCGCAGAGGCCGGCGCAGCGCAGGCGCAGGAGCATCTCGCCCGGCCCGGGAGCGGGGCGCGGACGGCGCTCGATCCGCACCGCCCCCTCGCCGGCGCAGGCGGCGACGGTCATCGCGGCGGCCTCGAGGGGCGCGGTGGTCTGGCTCTCCGGGCTCATGTTCGGGGTGAATCGTAGTTGCAGGATAGAATCGGTGTCCATGTCATCAGGTCGCCGCGCCGTTCGCCGCCCTCGCCGGGTCCAGGTCCATTTCTGGAGACAGGGAGATCCGACTCCTCACATCGGTTATACCGCGAATATCTCGCTCACCGGGATGTTCATCATCACCAACACCCCGCTGTCGTCCGGCTCCCGGATCCGGGTCGAGCTGGTCGACCGCGAGAGGGGTTTCATGATGGAGGGGGTCGTCGCGCATGCGCGGAAGATGGCGCCGGCGCTTGCGCGCCTCAACCAGTCGGGGATGGGGGTGCGCTTTCTGACGGTGGAAGAGCTGGTGCGGGAGCTGATCCCCGCCGGCCTCGGCGAAACCGAGGAGATTCCGCGCGACGACGCCCCCACGGAGCCCCTGCCGGAGCTGACTCCGCCGCCCCCCCTGCCACCCCCGCCGCCCGCTCCCGCGGCTCCACGGCCCGTGGCCGCGCCGCCGAGGCCGGCTCCGCCACTGGCGCCAGACAGGCCGACCGCGGTGCCGGTCGCCACATCGGGAGGGGCCTTCACCGTGCGCTTCTCCGGGGTCGAGGAGTTCCTCGAGGTCTACCGGCGGGACATCCTGCAAGGGGGGCTCTTCGTTTCGACGCCCTACCCCGCGCGGCTCCAGGAGACGGTGAGCGTCGAGATGTTCCCGCCGGGGCCGATCGTCCAGCCGTTCCTGGTGCGCGCGCGGGTCGTTCAGCGCTTCGAGCCGCAGGCCGACTCCGGTCCCAACCTGCTCTCCGGCATGGGGCTGGAGCTGCTGGACCTGCCGGCGTTGCTGGCGGCGCTGGAGCCGGTGGTGCGGCGGTTGCGCGGGGGTGGGTAGAACACGGACTTGCACGGACGAACACGGACTTTCAAGGACAGGGGACAGGGTGGATCCCGGTTTTCCCCTGTCCTGTTCGTCTTTGTAAGTCCGTGTTCGTCCGTGTTCTTGCTTTCCGCCTCGCCCCGCCCCCCCTGCTACAATCCGCTCGCTATGTCGAAGTGGAGCTTCGCGGCGATCGCCGCTCTGGCGGGTCTGCTGCTCGCCGCGGCGCCGCCGCCGGCCGTGAAGGCTCCCGCGCCCTCCCGCGACATCGTCCTCATCACCATCGACACCCTGCGGGCGGACGCGCCCGGTTTTTCTGGGAATCAGCCGGGCAACAAGCGGTCGCAAACCCCCGTGCTCGACCGCCTGGCGTCCCAGGGGCGGGTGTTCGCCAACGCTCACGCGCACAACGTGGTGACCCTCCCCTCGCACACCAACATCCTCACCGGCCTCTACCCGTTCCAGCACGGGGTGCGCGACAACACCGGCTTCCGTCTGGCCGCGAAGTTCCCGACCCTGGCGACCGTGCTGCACGGCGCCGGCTACGCGACCGGCGCCTTCGTGGGCGCCTTTCCGCTCGACTCCCAGTATGGGCTCGACCACGGCTTCGACGTCTACGACGACCGCTACCCCAAGGGCTCGAACGACACCGAGTTCGTCCTTCCCGAGCGGCGGGGGGACGAGGTGGTGCGCCTGGCGCTCGCCTGGTGGCGGGCACAGAAGGGAAAACCGCGATTCCTCTGGGTCCATCTCTACGATCCGCACGCCGCCTATGAGCCGCCGGAGCCGTTCGCCTCCCGGTTCAAGGACAATCCATACCTGGGCGAGGTGGCGGCCACGGACTCGTTCCTCGCGCCGCTGCTCGGGCCGTTCCTCGACGGCCTGGAGAAGCCGGCCCTGGTGGTGGTCACCGGCGATCACGGCGAGGCGCTCGGCGAGCATGGCGAGGCGACCCACGGCCTGTTCGCCTACGAGGCGACGCTCAAGGTGCCGCTGGTGATCTGGGGGCGCGGCGTCGCGCCGGGGCGCGACGGGCGGTCGGCGCGGCACGTGGACATCTTCCCGACCGTGCTCCAGGCGGCCGGGGTGCAGGCACCGGCGGGGCCGCGGCGGCCCGGGCGCTCGCTCCTCGGCGCTCCCGACGCGGGGGACTCCTACTTCGAGTCCCTGTCGACGGCGCTGAACCGCGGCTGGGCCCCCCTGCGCGGCCTGCTGCGCGGCGGCACCAAGTTCATCGCCCTGCCGCTGCCGGAGGTCTACGATCTGCCGAAGGACCCGGGCGAGAAGGACAACCGCTTCGAGGCGGAGCGCCAGACGGCGAAGGACGTCTTCGCCGCGCTGCCCAGGGAGTCGGCCTGGCCGCCGCGGCGGGAGACCTCGAGCCCCGACGACGCGGCGCGCCTGGCCAGCCTCGGCTACATCTCGGGCTCCGCCGCCGTGCGCGAGAGCTACGGGCCGGAGGACGATCCCAAGCGGCTGATCGGCCTCGATCGGAAGATCCACGACGTGATCGATCTCTATATGCGCGGCAAGGTGGAGGACTCGGTCCGCCTGGCGCGCCAGATCGTGCAGGAGCGCCCCACGATGTCGCTCGGCTACTCGCTGCTCTCTCAGGGGTTGCTCCAGGCCGGACGGAACCCGGAGGCGCTCGACGTCATGCTCAAGGCCCGCGGCCAGGGAGCGGTCTCGGACGCTCTGCTGCGGCAGCTCGGCCTCACCCTCGCCGAGATGGGGCGGTCGGCGGAGGCGGTCGGCATCCTCGCGCCGCTGGCCGAGAAGCTGGGCGATCCGCAGTCGCTCAACGCCTACGCCCTGGCCCTCTCCGAGGCCGGCCGGCAGCAGGACGCCTCCGGCGTGCTGCAACGGGTGCTCGCCAACGATCCCGACAATCCCAAGGCCTACGAGCAGCTCGGCCTGGTCGAGCTGCGCCAGGGGCACTGGATCCAGGCCCGCGACCGCTCCCGCCAGGCCCTGAAGCTCAATCCGAAGCTGTCGCTGGCATGGAACGATCTCGGGGTCGCCCTCTTCCAGCTTGGGTCCAAGGGGGAGGGGATCGACGCCTGGCAGAAGGCGGTCGATCTCCAGCCCGACCTCTGGGACGCCCTCTGGAACCTCGGCACCCAGGCGGCCGAGCTGGGTCGCGCCGAGCAGGCCCGCAAAGCCCTGGAGCGCTTCGCCGCCGGCGCGCCGCCCGCCCGCTACGGGCCGGATATCGAGAAAGCGAAGGCGTTTTTGAGACAGGTGAAGCCATGAAGCGTTGCTGGATTCTGTTGGCGGTCTCGATTCTGACGGCCGCCTGCTCGCGCGGCGGCGGCGGTGCCGCCCCGGATGTCCCGAAGGGGACGCCGGTGATCCTGATCTCGATCGACACCCTGCGGGCGGACCACCTGCCGGCCTACGGCTACAAGGGGGTGGAGACGCCGGCGATCGACGCCATGCGCCGGGACGGCGTCCTCTACGAGCATGCCTACTCGACGACGCCGCTCACCTTCCCGTCGCACACGACGCTGCTGACAGGGCTGCTGCCGGCGGTGCACGGCGTGCGCGACAACGTCGGCTACAAGCTCGACGCGGCCAAGGTGGAGCGCGGCGAGCTGCCGTTCCTGCCGGAGATCCTGAAGCAGGCGGGGTATGCCACCGGGGGCGCCGTCTCGGCCTACGTGCTGCAGGGGAAGACCGGCCTCTCGACCGGCTTCGACTTCTACGAGGACGGCATCGAGTTCCGTTCCGGCACCGGCCTCGGCGGCCTCCAGCGGCCGGGGGGCGAGACGCTCGAGCTGTCGCGGAGCTGGCTGCGCTCGGTCGAGGACAAGCCGTTCTTCTTCTTCTTCCACATCTACGAGCCGCACACCCCGTACGCGCCGCCCGAGCCGTACGCCTCGCGCTACCCGCTCAAATACGACGGCGAGATCGCCGCCGCCGACCAGATCGTGGGCGAGCTGATCGCCGACCTGAAGGCGCAGGGGGTCTACGACCGGGCGCTCGTCGTCCTCCTCTCGGACCACGGCGAGGGCTTGAACGACCATGGCGAGGAGGAGCACGGCGTGCTGCTCTACAACGAGGCGATCCACGTGCCGCTGATCGTCAAGCTGCCGAAGTCGCAGGACGCGGGACGGACGATGGCGCGGCCGGTCGAGCTCCTCGACGTCACCCCCACGGTGCTCGGCCTGCTCGGGATGGCGGTGCCGAAGGCGATGCCCGGCATCTCGCTGCTCGCGGCCAACGTGCCGCCGCGGCGGATCTACTCCGAGACCTTCTATCCGCGCCTGCATTTCGGCTGGAACGAGCTGTTCTCGCTGATCGACGAGAAGAACCATCTGATCGAGGGGCCGGACCCCGAGCTCTACGACCGCGGGAAGGACCCGCGGGAGAAGACCAACGTCCTGCGCGACGAGCGGCGCATCTACGCCGCGATGCGCCAGGACCTCGCGGGGTACGACCGCCGGCTCGCTCCGCCCGCCGCGGTGGACGAGGAGTCGCGGCAGGCAATGATGGCGCTCGGCTATATCGGCTCCGCCGGCAGCGCCGCCGACGGGCCGCTGCCGGACCCGAAGAGCAAGATCGGCTCGCTCGGCGACCTCAAGGAGGGGTTCCGGCTGATCGCCGCCAAATCCTATCCGGAGGCGGTCGCGGCCTTTCGCAAGGTGATCGCCGAGAACCCGAAGATGGTGGACGCCTGGGAGTTCCTCGCCCGCGCCCTGCAGCGCGGCGGCAGGACCGACGAGGCGCTCGCCGCCTACCAGCAGGCGCTCAAGGTGTCCAACGGCTCGCCGCAGATCGCCGTCGCCGCGGCGTCCTTCTACTTCGAGCTCGGCCGCCTGGACGAGGCGGAGACGCACGCCAGGATGGCGCTGGCCACCCATGCCTCCTTCGCCCACGGCCTGCTCGCCCAGATCGCCCTCCAGCGTGACGACCTGGACCGGGCGGAGAAGGAGGCGCGGGCGGCGATGGACGAGAAGAGCCTGCGCCTGGGCCCGATGATCACCCTGGCCGAGGTGCTCCACGCCCGCAAGGACGACGCCGGCGCCCTCGACCTCACCCGCAGGGCGGCGGAGATCTACGATCAGCGCGAGGTGAAGGACCCGGAGCTGATCCGCGGCCTCGCCCTGGTCCACGGCAAGATCCTCGCCGACCAGGGGGACGCGCCGGGCGCCGAGAGCTCCTTCAAGAAGGAGATCGGGATGTTTCCGGAGAGCATCCGCGCCTACTCGAGCCTGGCGATCCTCTACGCCCTCTCCGGCCGCCCCGCCGAGGTCGCCCCGACGCTGCGGACGATGGTCGACAAGAACCCCTCGCCGGCCGCCTACGCCGAGGCGGTGAGGACGCTGCGCATCCTGAACGACCCCGGCTCCGCCCAGAAGCTGCTGAGCTACGCGCGGACGCGGTTCCCCGGGGACGCGGGTTTGCGCAAGCTGGGCTGAAACACTTTCCCCTTCCCGAGCGTAGGGGTTCAGGGCAGCACTTACCCGAGGGAGCATCGCCGTGGAAACCCTGATGCAGGATCTTCGCTACTCCGTCCGGACGCTCCTCAAGAGCCCCGGTTTCGCTACCATCGCCGTGCTCTGCATCGCGATCGGCATCGGCGCCAACACCTCGATCTTCAGCGTCGTCAACGCCATCCTGCTGCGGCCGTTCCCCTACGCGGATCCCGACCGCATCGTCGCCCTGCACGAGATCCAGCCGAAGAACGACATCGACAAAGCCGGGTTCTCCAATCTCGACTATCAGGATCTGCGCGCGCAGGCGACCGGATTCTCCGCGATCACGGCCTATACGCAGCGGAGCCTCACCTTTTCGGGGGAGGGGGAGCCCGAGCGGGTGGAGGGGGCCTCGATCGCCTGGAACCTGTTCCCGTTCCTCGGCGTCAAGCCGGCTCTCGGCCGCACCTTCCACGAGGACGAGGACCGCCCCGGCGCCGCCGGCGCCGTGCTGCTCAGCCACGAGCTCTGGATGCGCCGTTTCAAGGGCGATCCGAACGTCGTCAACAAGACGATCCTGGTCAACTCGGCGGCGCACACGGTCGTCGGCGTGATGCCGCCGCGCTTCTCGTTTCCTGTAAGACAGCTCGCCTGGGTGCCGCTCGCGCCGTTCGTCAAGGACAGCCCGCGCTCCGAGCGCAACCTCTCGGTCCTCGGCCGGCTGAAGCCCGGGTCGGGCCTCGAACAGGCGCGGGCGGAAGTGAAGACGGTCGTCGAGCGGATCGCGAAGCAATATCCGGACTCGCACACCGGGTGGAGCGGCAACGCCCGCCCCCTGCGCGAGGAGTTCACCGGCAAGGAGATGCGCCTGATCGTGCTGACCATGCTGGGAGCGGTGATCTGCGTCCTGTTGATCGCCTGCTCGAACGTGGCGAACCTCCTGCTGGCGCGGGCCACGGTGCGGCAGCGGGAGGTGGCGGTGCGTGCCGCCTTCGGCGCCAGCAGGGTGCGGATCGTCCGCCAGTTCCTCACCGAGAGCGTGGTGATCGCCCTGCTGGGCGGCGCGCTGGGCGTCGCCTTCGCGTACTGGGGGATCCGCTGGATCGAGGCCTCCATTCCGGCCGACAATCCGCCCCCCTTCTGGATGCGGTTCACGATCGACGGTCCGGTTCTCCTCTACACCTTGGGGATCGCCGTGGCGACCGGGCTCCTCTTCGGAATCGCTCCCGCCCTCCAGGCGCTCAAGACCGATCTGCACGAAACCCTGAAAGAAGGGGGGCGTGGCGCCGGCGGGAGCCTCCGGCGCAACCGGCTGCGCAGCGGACTCGTGGTGGCGCAGGTGGCGCTCTCGCTCATGCTGCTGGTCAGCGCCTCGCTGTTCGTGCGCAGCTTCCTCAACCTCCAGGACGAGCGGGGGGGCCTGGAGACCTCCCACCTGATGTCGATGCGGATCTATCTGCCGGCGGGGCGCTACGAGAAGAACGAGGACATGAGCCGCCGCGTGGAGGACGTGGTGCGGCGGCTCGAAACCCTGCCCGGCGTCGAGGCGGTCTCGGCGTCGAACAACATCCCGCTGGGGGACGGCGGCGGCGACGGGCGGATCGCCATCGACGGTAAGGATTTCCCGCGCGGCGAGGAGCCCAACGTGTTCTGGGCGGGCGTCGGCCCCCACCTCCTGCGGACTCTCGGCCTCAAGCCGGTCAGCGGCCGCGGCTTCACCGACGCGGAGGGTTTCTCGCTCTCCCACGTCGCCCTGGTCAACCAGATGTTCGCCGCCAAGCACTGGCCGGGGCAGGACCCCGTGGGGCGGCGTTTCCGGCTGCTCGACGGCGACAACCAGGAATGGCTCTCGGTGATCGGCGTGGTCGCTGATTTCAAGAATGAGGACATCGACGACAAGATGCAGCCGGCCGCCTATCTGCCGTACCCCTACCAGCCGTCGCGCAACACGGGGTTGACGATCCGCACCCGCTTCGATCCGGTGCAGATCGTGGCCGGCGCGCGGCGGGAGATCCGGGCCTCGGACCCCGACCTGCCCGTCTTCGACGTCTACACCCTGGAGCAGGTACGGCAGAAGGGGGTCTGGGAGTACCGCTTCCTGGGCGGCATGTTCATCGTGTTCGGCGTCATCGCCCTGTTCCTCGCCGCGATCGGCGTCTACGGCGTGCTCTCCTACTCGGTGAGCCAGCGGGTACGGGAGATCGGCGTGCGGGTCGCCCTGGGAGCCCAGGATGGGGACGTGATGCGGCTGGTGCTGCGTCAGGGATTGCTGCTGGCGCTCTTCGGCATCGTCTTCGGGTTGCCGCTGGCGTTCGGCGCCTCGCAAGTGGTGAAGGGCATACTCTACAACGTCAGCTCCAACGATCCGGTGAGCTTCGGGCTGATCTCCGCCGTCCTTGCCGTCATCGCCGCCCTCGCGAGCTACATGCCCGCCCGCCGGGCCCTGGACGTCAATCCGCTGGACGCGATCCGGGGGGAGTAGGCGATAAGCGCGGGACGCAAAGAAACCCTCCGGCGAAGGCGGTAGAGACGTCACAGGTCCTGAACGACAACCTTGGAAGGCCACGGGGACCGCGTGACGTCTCTCGAAGGGTTTGCCGCTCCATCTGCCACTTCCCGCGAGAAGGCCGCCAACGAAGGTCGGGAAGGTGGGTCCTCTTCAGCAAGGGTGGCCTCGGCGTGCTCCAGTCAGACATTGCCACCGGCAACGGCCTGCCCTCCGGCGGAGACGTTCCGCGGTCCCCGTGGCCTTCCACGGATGTCGTTCAGGACCTGGAACGTCTCTACCGCCTCCGATCAACATTGTCGCTGGCTTGCAGGCTTAGACCCAAGGAGTGTTCGTAGAATATGAAGATTCCCGCCTACCACGTCGACGCCTTCGCCGGCCCGGGCTTCTCTGGGAATCCTGCCATGGTCTGCCCTCTGGATCGTTGGCTCGATGACGAGACGCTGCTGCTCATCGCCAGGAAGAATAATCTCCCTGTGACAGCTTTCTTCGTCGCGGACAAGGATCATTACGAGTTGCGCTGGTTCACCTCGACGATGGAGCTGAACCTTTGCGGACATGGCACCCTGGCCGCGGCTGCGGTCGTTTTCGATTCCATGGATGCCTCCAAAGGGTTCCTGGCCTTCAAGACGAAGGGAGGGACCTTCAAGGTCGTCCAGGAGGGGTCGCTGATCGGCTTGGATTTCCCTGTCCTTGAAGCGACACCATGTTCGACGAGGCCGGAGGATCTGGTGCGCGCCCTCGGCAGGGAGCCGAAGGAAATCCTCAAGGCCCCATCCCAGAACTATCTGGCGGTGTACGAGGGAGAAGCCGAGATCCGCGCCATCGCTCCGGATATGGAGCTTCTGAAGGAGGTCGAGGGTCTGGGTGTGATCGTCACGTCGAAGGGGGAGAGCTCCGACTTCGTCTCGAGATACTTTGCCCCGAGGATCGGCATCCTCGAGGATGCCGCGACCGGTTCGACGCACTGCACCCTGGCGCCCTACTGGTCCAGGAGGTTTGGAAAGCGGAAGCTCCACGCTCTCCAGCTCTCTCAGCGTGGAGGGGAACTCTGGTGCGAGTCTTTCGATGATCGAATCAGGATTTCCGCGAGAGCCTTGCGCATCGCGGAGAGCGTTCTCTCTGTGTGAGCGGGAACCTACAACTGTCCCCGCACCAGTGGCGCCAGCAGCCGCAACAGGCGCAGCTTCCAGACCTTCCAGCGCGGCACGCCGGGGTAGCGTTCCGTAAATCCTGCCGGAAATCCACGGGCGTCGATCCGCGCCGATTTTTCGAGGTGGCCATCCATCAGGCTTCGCATCTCGGTGGCGAGCGGACCGTTGCGGACCACCAGGGCGAGCTCGGTGTTCAGCGTCTCGGAGCGGGGATCGAGATTGTAGGAGCCCACGATCACCGTCTCGCCGTCGATCACCGCCGCCTTGGCGTGGAGGCACTCCGGCCCCTGGTACTCCCAGAGCTCGACGCCGCTTCGCACGAGGTCCGTCTTGTGGCCGACGTAACCCACCTGCGGCCAGAGGTTGTCGGTGGCGGCGAGTGAATTGGTGAGGATGCGGACGCGGACCCCGCGGTCGAGCGCCTGCCGCAGCGCCGCGCGAAACGCGCGGGAGGGGACGAGGTAGGGGGATTCGATGACGGCGGACTCTCGGGCGGAGCCGAGCAGGTCGCGCAGCTCGGAGCCCACCTTGCGCACGCGGTCCTTGCGGTTTACGGGATCGTGGAGGAAGCGGACGGGGCCGGTCTCGGCGAGCGTCGCCGGTGCGCGGCCGGGATCGTTCCGCGCCTCCTCGATCCGCGCGTCGAGCCAGGCCTTGTGGCCGTCGAGGAGCCGCGCCGCTTGGCCGATCTCCGCCGGCGTCGCCCGCGCGCGGGACGGGCGCACCTCGCGGCTCGACCAGAGGGCGAGGAAGTAGCGGCGGGCCTCGGCGGCGGCATCCCCCTCGACCAGGAGATCGCAGTCGACGTAGTTCTTCGAACGGATCTGCCGGCCGTAGCCGAAGTAGGTGCTCTGAATGTTGCGCCCGCCGGCGAGCAGGACGCGGCCGTCGGCGACGGCAAGCTTGTCGTGCATCCGGCGGACGATCCAGAGCGGCTTGTCGAGCCGGAAGGGGTGGTACTCGCGGATCCCGACCCCCTCGGCCAGCAGGTGGGCCTGGACGGCGCGCGGAATCCGGTTCCACTGGGCGTCGACGAGCAACTGCACGCGGAGGCCCCGGCGGGCGGCGTCGCGCAGCAGTCCGAGGCTGGTCAGGGTGAACGGGTCGTCGCCGACGATGAACGCCGAGGCGAGGATCTCCTCCCGTGCCGCGACGACCATCTCCACCCGCGCTTCCGCCGCCTGCCGGTCGGTCGCGAGGATGCGCACCCGGTCGGCGAGGGCAGGCGAGGAGAGGAGGAGCATGAGCGGGAGGAGCTTCGCGGGATTCATGGGTTGGAATGCCGATGGTACGATAACGAGATGAGGATTTTTGTCGATTCCAATGTGATCGCGGATTTCTGCCTCCGTCACCACATCCGCCGACTCGCCTTTTTCGGCTCTGTTCTGCGGAATGATTTTGGACCGGAGAGCGACGTCGACGCCCTGGTGGAGTTCGAGCCTGGTCATGTCCCGGGGCTGGCGTTCCTTGCCATGGAAGAGGAACTGGCGGCGGTCCTGGGACGGAAAGTGGATCTGAACACGCCTGGTTTCCTCAGCCCTTATTTCCGAGACCGGGTTCTGGCGGAGGCCGAGGTCCAATATGCCCAGGCGTGAACTCGTGTTCGCGATCCTGGCTGCCGACCGTACTTTCCCCGCCTAATCCCCTCCGCTCGGCAGCGGCTCGTCTTTGGTGAGGAAGGCCGGCCGCTTCATCTCCTTGGTGCAGGAGGTATCGAGGCCGATCGGCGTGCCGTTGGCGACGAAGTCGGCGATCAGCTTGCCGTAGCACTCGACGTGGGCCAGCCCGCCCGGGCTGTGGGCGTGGTCGCGGATCATCACGTTCAGGCTGTTCGGCAGGTGGCGCGCGACCTCGGCCGCCCACTCCGGCGGCGTCGCGGGATCGAGCCAGCCGGTCAGGATCAGCGTCGGCGCGGCCGACTCCACCGGCTGGAAGAACGACTCCGGTACCTGGGCGCGCGGCCAGGAGGCGCAGGCGGCGACCTGATCGCGGATGCGGTCGTCCCCCTGGTAGGTGTCGGCGACCGCCGCCGTGACGGTCCTGGGATCGATGCGCGCCACGTCCTCGGCGCAGGTGATCGCGAGGTAGAGGCCGATGTCCCAGCCCGGATCGGTACGGTCGACCACCGTCATCAGGACCATCGGACCGTAATCCCCCTGGGCCGCCAGGTGGACGTAAAGCGGGATGCGGACCGAGAGGAAGGGGGAGTACTGCATGGCGCGCAGCGTGGTGGTGAAGGCCCCTTTCGCGATCGAAAGCTCGACCGGCTTGCCCGTCTTCGGGTGCTGGATCGTCTGCTTCACCGGACCCTGATCGAGCCGGGCGACGACCTTGGCGAGATCCCCGCGCGGATCGGGAAACGCCGCGCGGCAGCTCTCGTCGTTGGCGCAGTCGTCGAACAGCTTCTCGATCGACTCCTGGGCCTTGCGCGCGTGGTGGAAGGGCATCTTCGCATCCATGATCATCGTCCCGGCGAGGATCGCGCTGCGCACGTGCTCCGGGTGCTGCCGCATATAGCCTTGAGCCGCACGCGTGCCGTAGGAGGCGCCGAAGACGTTGATGCGCTCGTAGCCGAGCCAGGCGCGCACGTCGTCGAGATCGTCCATGGCGATTGCCGTGGTGTACTGCGTGAGGTCCGCCTGGGCGGCGAGCCTGGGCTCGCAGGCCTTCAGGGTCTCCTGGGGGAACAGGGTCCGCACGTACCCCTGGAGATCGGCGTTGCTCCCGGGGAGGTCGCAATGCAGGGGGTGGGACTTGCCCGTCCCGCGCTGGTCGACGAAGACGAGGTCCCGCTGCTTGCGGATGTCGGCGAGGAACTGGCCAAATCCACCCGCCGCGCCGGCCGAGCCGTAGCCGGGGCCACCGTTGATGTAGAAGACCGGGTCCGGCGCCGGATTCGGGCTGAGGGCGGGGAGGACGACGACGTTGAGATCGATCTTGCGCCCTTGGCGGGTGGCGCGGTTCTCCCAGACGGACAGGGCGCCGCAGAGGGCCGGCTCCTTGAGGCCCTCGATCGGGCAGGGCTTGAGCTTCTGAAGGACGGTACGCGGGGCCGGTTGAGCTCCGGCCAGCGCGGGGGCAAGCAGGCCGAGGCCGATCAGCAGCGAGGAAAGCGTTCTCATGAAGTCTCCTTGAGTTTTCCTGCTCCGTCCTACGATCTCCCGGACTCCCGGGTTTCCGCGCCAAACTTTCCGGCCGTGGGCATCGAAGAGTCCAGACGGATGCCGACAGGCGTATTGTCTGAGAAAGAGGAGCGAAACCGATCATGACAGAGATACCCGTTATGGCAGAGCTACCTGTCGAACCGATCGCCGCCGCGCCAGCCGCTCCAGCCCGCCGGCCGCTGGTCAAACGCCATCACGGGATCGTGCGGCTGGCCCACTGGGCCAACACGGTGCTGCTGCTGGGGATGATCGCCAGCGGGCTGCAGATCTACATGGCCTTCACGCACTTCGGGCTGCGCGGCCGCCCCTACTTCCCGAACCCCTGGGACGGCAAGCCTTTCCCCGCCTGGAGCCGCCTCGGAGGCTGGCTGGCCGGTGGGCTCTCCTGGCACTTCGCCCTCGCCTGGCCGTTCGCGCTCACCGGGCTGGTCTACATCGTCTATCTCGCGGTCTCGGGGGAGTGGCGCTCGCTCCTGTTCCGGCCGGGCGACGTCCCCCGGGCGTGGCAGATGCAGCTCTATTACCTGCGCCTGCGCAAGGAGCATCCGCCGCAGGGGAAGCACAACGCCCTCCAGAAGCTCGCCTACACGTCGATCATCCTGCTCGGAGCGCTGTCGGTGCTGACCGGCTTCGCCGTCTACAAGCCGGTCCAGCTCTCCTGGCTGACGGCGCTGTTCGGCGGCTACGAGCTCGCCCGCTACTGGCACTTCTGGACGGTCTGGATCTTCGTCGCCTTCATCTTCGTCCACGTCGCCCTGGTCTTCCTGGTGGACCCCGCCTCGCTGCGGGCGATGATCACCGGCTGGTACCGGGGGAGGTTTCCGAGCCATGACTGATCGATCGGACCGGCCCGACAATCCTTTGAGCCGCCGCGATCTCCTCCGCCTGGGGTTGACCGCCGGCGCCGCCTCGCTCGCCACCGCCTGCGGCTGGCAGGGGGGCCCCCTGATGCCGGCGCTGCGCGGCGCCTCCCACCTCAACGACTGGGTGGGGGAGAACGTCTTCCTCTCTCATCGCCACTTGGCGCATCAGTACCCGGTCTCGGCGCGGACGCCGGAGCCGAGCTTCCCGGCGTACTCGATCGTCCGGCCGCTGCCGCGCGTGGCGGACCCCGCGGCCTGGGCGCTGGAAGTGGGGGGGAAGGTGCGCAAGCCGGCGCGGCTCACCCTGGAGATGCTGCACGCCATGCCGCGGGTCCGCTACACCATCAAGCACCACTGCGTGGAGGGGTGGTCGGCGATCGGCACCTGGACCGGCGTGCCGCTGGCGTCGGTGGTGGCCCTGGTCGAGCCCACGGAGGACGCGCGCTATCTCCGCTTCGACACCTTCGACGCCAATTACTACAACGGCTGGGACCGCGAGAGCGCGCTGCACCCGCAGACGATCCTCGCCTACGCCTTCAACGACCGGCCGCTCGAGCCCGCGCATGGCGCGCCGTTGCGGCTCTATTCGCCGGTCAAGCTGGGGTACAAGCTGACCAAGTACCTGACGAAGGTGACCTTCACCACCGAGAAGCCCGGCGGCTATTGGGAGGATCAGGGGTACCCCTGGCTCGGCGGGATCTGATCCGGATCTGATCCGGACTTGAAGAAAAACGGGGGCCGGCGCTGGCGGCGCGGTTGCATCCTTGCCGCCGCCGGGAGATCTTTAGGCCCCATATGGCCACCTATGCGATCGGCGACGTCCACGGCTGCTTCCAGGCGCTTCAGCGGCTGTTGCGGAAAATCGCCTACGATCCCCGGCAGGACCGTCTCTGGTTCGTGGGCGACCTGGTCAACCGCGGCCCGCACTCGTTGGAGGTGTTGCGCTGGGCGGTGGAGCGGGACGATCGGATCGTCGCCGTGCTGGGCAATCATGATCTCCACCTGCTGGCCCGCGCCGCCGGGGTTTCCGAGGTGAAGAAGCGCGACAGCCTGGAGGCCGTGCTGGCGGCGCCGGACCGCGACGACCTTCTCGCCTGGCTGCGGGGGCGGCCGCTGATCCACCGCGAGGGGGAGTTGCTGCTCGTCCACGCCGGGCTGTTCCCCGGCTGGACCCCGGCCGAGGCGGAACGCCTGGCGCGCGAGGTGGAGGAGCGGTTGCGTGGGGAGAAGGCGGCGAAGCTCCTGGCGGCGGTCGATCAGAGGGTAGCGGAGCGCTGGAAGGAGAGCCTCTCCGGCCATGAGCGGGCGCGCGTGGCCCTGGCCGGCTTCGCGCGGCTGCGCACTCTCGACGCCGAAGCGCGGATGTGCGCCGACTTCAGCGGCCCGCCGATGCTGGCTCCCAAAGGGTGCCACCCCTGGTACGCCGCCCCCGGACGGCAGAGCGCCGGCACGACGGTGATCTTCGGCCACTGGGCGGCGCTGGGGCTCAAGGTCGGAGATGGCGTCGCCTGTCTCGACACTGGCTGCGCCTGGGGGCGCGAGCTCACCGCCCTGCGGCTCGACGACTGGCGGATCTTCCAGGAGCCGGCGGGGGAGGGGTAAGCCGTATTAGGATTCCCCTCATGAACAACCAAGACCGCGAGCGCGCCTGGGAGCTGTTCGGGCTTCTTTTCCAGGCCCACCCCTGGCACGGGGTGCCGATCGGCCCCGAGGCGCCCCGGGTGGTGACCGCCTACATCGAGATCGTTCCCACCGATACCGTCAAGTACGAGATCGACAAACCGAGCGGCCATCTCAAGGTGGACCGGCCGCAGCAGTTCTCGAACGTCTGCCCGACGCTCTACGGCTTCATCCCCCAAACCTTCTGCGGGGAACAGGTGGCCGCTTTCGGCACGGCGCGCGGAGAGACCGCCACGATCGAGGGGGATGCCGATCCGCTGGACATCTGCATCCTTTCGGAGCGGACCTTCTCACACGGCGACACCCTCCTGCAGGCGGTGCCGGTCGGCGGGCTGCGCCTGATCGACCGCAACCAGGCGGACGACAAGATCGTCGCCGTGCTGAAGGGGGACGCGGCGTTCGGACACTGCCGGGAGATCGACGACCTGCCCCAAGCGCTGATCGAGCGGCTCCAGCACTACTTCCTCACCTACAAGCGCCCGCCCGGCTCGGATCTCGAAGCTATCCAGATCAGCAGCGTCTACGGCTCCACCGTGGCTCACGAGGTGATCGAGCGCAGCCGCGCGGACTACCAGGAGCGGTATCCGCGGCTCAAGGACCGGTTCCTGGAGGCCCTGGGGCAGGCGTAAAAAGAGCCAGGGAGAGCTCGCAGATTCCGCGGATTGCGTCTCTCACCCATACCGGTCTAGACGGACTTCGATGCCAGATTCTCCTCCTCCGCGCGCGGACGCGCCGCGTTGCGCTAGAATTCGAATAATTCAGCGAGTTGACCTGTGACGATGATTGCCCGTCCGGAAGAAAAGGAGAGGGTGCTGTACGAGTTCGACGTGTTCCGCGTCGACCCCGTCCGCCGGCTCCTGCTGCGTGCCGAAGAGCCGGTCGCGATCACGCCCAAGGCGTTTTCGATCCTGCTCGCCCTGCTGGAGCGCCCGGGCGAGGTGGTGGAAAAGTCGGAGCTGATCGAGCGGGTCTGGCCAGGAGTCTTCGTCACCGAGGCGAACCTGACGCAGAACATCTTCTCCCTGCGCAAGTGCCTGGGCGAGCGGGCGAACGACAACCGCTACATCGTGACTGTCCCCGGCCAGGGGTACTCGTTCGCCGGCGAGCTGCGGCGGATCGAGCGCTCCTCCACCTCCGAGTTCCCGATCGTGGTGGTCCCCCAGGAGGCGACGCCGACGGCCGCTCCCCCGCCTATCCCCGTCCCGCCGACCCCCGAGCCATTTCCCGCGCTCGATCTGACGGCGGTCCCGGTCTCGATCCCGGCCCCGACCCCCGTGCGGACGCCGGCCCGGCGGCTGCGGAGTCTGCTCGTCTGGGCCGGCGCGGGGGTGGTGGCGCTGCTGGTGACCGTTACCACGGCCCACATCGTCCAGCATCTCGGTCCTTCGCCGCCGAAGTCTCAGGCCGGCCCTGTGGCAGGTGCGGAGAGTGTCCGCCAGGCGATCGCCGTGCTCGAGTTCAAGAGCCTGTCGCCCGACACGGATACGCGCTGGCTGCAGACCGCCTTCTCCGAGATGCTGACCACCGAGCTGGCGGCCGGCGGCAAGATGCGGGTGATCCGCGGCGAGCGGGTCGCGCAGGCGGTGCGCTCGCTCGCGCTGCAGGA
>JBDSHF010000383.1:0-10295 GCA_039918595.1 Thermoanaerobaculia bacterium | reverse complement strand
ATCCGGCGCCTCGGACGGGCGATCCGGGCCGCGATGGACGGAGTCAGCCGGTGATTTGGCTCCGCAGGGCTTCGCCCATCGCCCGCCGCGCCCCCTCCCGCACCGGATCGTCGTCCAGCGGATCCATATAAAGGACCTGATACCCGAGGCGGAACATCCGCCTTACCCAGTCCGCGTCTCCGCCGATTCCCCAGAGGTGATCGGTATCCACGATCACCACTTTCCGCCCATCCGCCGGCGGCGGGTTCTTGCGCCAGCCGCCTTGGTTGCCGGGAGAGATCCAGTCGGCGGGGCCGCGGAAGAGGTCTTCGTTGCGATTGCCGGGGAAGGTGGCGGTCATGCCGATGGGGTGGCGGTTGGGGTCGACTTTCTTTAGAAAATCGATCAGGTTGTATTGCCAGGGGACCGACTCCCTCGGGCTCTCGTTCGAGATCTCCCAGAGAACATGATCGAGGTCTCCCACGGTCTCCACAACCTTTTCGACGTAAGCCTCTTGGAGGCGGGTGATCTCGGGGACTCGCAGGGTGTGGACGTCCGAGCCCTCGCCGCGGGCGTCGGGATCGCCGTCGATGCGGTGGATGTTGTTCTCGCGGTTGAAGGGGTGGTGGTCCCAGGGGTTGCCTTCGCCCTTGTTGTGGATCGACCAGCCGTTGAAGAGCATCACGGAGACGTAGAAGCCCCGTTCGCCGGCGCGGACCACCCGGCCGCGGAGGCGGTCGAAGTACTCGGGATTGAAACGGGTGAGGTCGAAGCGCGGGCGGCCGTCGAGGGCGCGGCCGGGGCCGGGGCCGGTGCGTTCCTCGCGGCAATAGACGCGGGGGCGGAGATCGTGCGTCCAGGCCTCGTGGGTCCAGAGGCGGATGAAGTTGTGCCCCCAGCCGGCGAGGCGGTCGAGGTAGCGCTCGAAGTCGAAGCCGCCGGGGCGCTCGGCGTTGTCGAGCAGGTTGTCCCAGTGATGGGAGCCGGCGAGGATGACGCGGCGGCCCGCGGCATCCGCGAAGTAGCGGGGATCGGTGGGGTGGAGGCGGAGGGGGGGCATGGGCAGGGGCATTGTGGCATGCGGGGCGGTGGCCCCTCATCACCCCGGCCCTCTTCTCCCGGCCTCCCCCCCTTCCCGACGGGAGAAGAGGGAGAGGTTAGTTAAAGAAACCTTCTTGAGCCCCCTCTCTCCCGGCGGGTGGGTGGGAGGCTGGGAGAGAGGGGGTTGGGGGAGTGAGGGCCGGGCGGGCGGCTCGGCCCTGTAGTAGCATCTCCCGTCCGCTGGAGATGACCTTGCCGTTCAAGCCCACGAAACCCCTCTGGATTCTCTTCGCCCTTCTCGCGCTCGCCGGTTGCCGTGGCAAAGAGGGGGCGGAGAGCAGTGCCGCCGCGCCGGCGTCCGGCTTTCATGCGCCGCGGCGGGTGTTCTTCATCACGGTGGACACCCTGCGGGCCGATCGCATGAGCCTGTACGGGTATCCGCGCGCCACCACGCCGAATCTCCAGAAGCTGGCGGCGACCGGGGTGACCTTCGATCGCGCGATCACCCAATGGCCGAAGACGGGGAGCTCGTTCGCGGCGATGTTCACCGGGCTCTATCCGCACACCACCGGCCTCACCCACAAAGCGGCGCTGCGCATCCCGGCGCCGTACCTGACGCTGCCGGAGCTCTTCAAGGAGCAGGGCTATCAGACCTTCGGCGTGGTCTCGAACGCCGTGCTCGGGGCCAAACTGGGCTGGAACACCGGTTTCGACGAGTTCCAGGAGACCTGGGGGGGCGGCGAGTTTCCGGACGATCCCAAGCGGTTCCGGCCGCTGGCGAGCGCTCCCAAGGTCAACGAGTTGGCCCTGCCGCTGCTTCGCAAGTACGCCAAGGCGGACCGCCTCTTCGCCTGGATCCACTACTCGGACCCGCACGCGCCCTACATCCTGCCGGCGGGGGAGAAGAACCCGTTCCTGGGCGACGCCGTTTTCCAGGGCCCCGGCGACCGGCCGATCCCCGCCCGCCTCGTCGCCCGGGGATATACCCTCGACGGGCACACCGATCTCAAGTACTACGCGGCCCAGTACGACGCCAATGTCCTGGTGGCCGATCAGCACATCCAGAAGCTGCTCGACGAAATGCGCTCGCTCGGGCTGCTCGAGGACAGCCTGATCGTCTTCGCCGCCGACCATGGCGAGGAGCTGGGGGAGCACAACTCCTGGTTCGAGCACGGGCCGCTGCCGTACAACACCACCGCCCACGTGCCGCTGCTATTCGTGATGAAGGGCCTGCCGGCGGGGAAGCGGATCGACCGGCCGGTGGAGCTGATCGACCTCTATCCGACCCTGCGCGACGCCATCGCGCCGGACCGCCAGATTCCCGGGTTGGAAGGGCACAGCCTCTGGCCGCTGATGAGGGGGGTAGGGGCCGGCAAGGCCGATCCCGCGCCGGCCGATCTCTTCCGCGCGGCGTTCTCGGAGGCCGGGCACCATCCGAACCTCTACCACAGCGTCCAGGAGGGCACCTGGAAGCTGGTCTTCAACTCGGGCGGCAAGCACTCCCGCGCCGCCGGCTCGCCCACCGGCGGCTTCGAGCTCTACGATCTGAAGGCGGACCCCCTGGAGACGAACAACCTCGCCGCCACCCATACCGACGAGGTGCGCCGGCTGAAGCGCGCCCTGGCCGAGTGGATGCGGAAGGCCCGCGCCAGCGGCGGGGAGGACGAGGTGAACGGGGAGACGGAGCGCGCGCTGAAGGCGCTCGGATACGTGAACTGAGGAAGCGCCGCCCCTTCGGGGCGGCCCCTCATCACCCCGGCCCTCTTCTCCCATCGCACTCCCCCCAACCGGGAGAAGAGGGAGAAGTTAGTCTAAAACTCCAGAACAGGTTTCTTGAGCCCCCTCTCTCCCGGTCGGGGGGAGTGCGGTGGGAGAGAGGGGGTTGGGGGAGTGAGGGGCCGCCCCGAAGGGGCGGGGCCTACGTTCCCGCCGGCTTCGACTGCCCGAAGTTCGAGGACAGGATCGCGAGGTCGAGGCCGTCGATCCGGCCGTCGTCGTTGAAATCGGCCGTGGCGTTGTAGTGGGTGTCGCCGCGCAGGGAGCCGAAATGGAGGCCGAAGGCGATGAGGTCGGCGCCGTCCACCCGGCCATCCAGGTTGATGTCCCCCTGGAAGGCGTTGGCGCCCTGGATCGTGAAGCGGGAGATCACGCGGTCGATCGCGTTGGGCGGCGTGGCGAGGTCGCGCGAGCGCAGGCCGACGGCCACGGCGCCGCTGAGGGCGGTCGGGGACTGGTAGAGGAGCGTGGCGTGCAGGGGCGTCCCCTGGGGGACGGCCGGAACCGGCTGCCCATTGACCAGCAGGAAGGTGTTCGCGAGGTCGATGCCGGTGCCGAAATCCCAGACGTCCACCTGGATCGTGGCGTCGGGCTTGACCTTGGTGGCGCCGTTCACCGGGTTGATCACCCCGGGGACGGGGGAGACGGAGTCGATCCCCTGGATGACGTTGAAGAAGAGCCGCGCGAGGATGTCGTACCCCGCCGCGTTGGGGTGCCCCACGTGGTCGTCGGGGTCTTTGCTGTAGAAGCCGGCGAAGAGGTCCGGCAGGTTGCGGAAGACCTCGTTGGGGTCGGCCTCGCGCCGTCCGCGGACGCCCGCGAGGTTGCGGATCCGCCCGTTGAGCTGCTCGGTCAGCAGGTTGTCGCCGTCGACCTTGGCATCGGGCGGGCGGGGGATGACCGTGGCGTGGATCACGCCCATGCCGAGCGCCTCGGCATGGGTGGCCATCGTGTCGAGATCGAAGATGGTGGTCTCGAGGGAGATGTCCCGGTTGATGTTGTTCGTCCCCTCCATCAGGATTAGCACGTCGCCGATCTTGCCCGTGGCGAGGACCGCGTCGATGCGCTCGATCCCCATCGGAGTCTTCTCGCCGGGGACTCCGAAGTTCTTGACCGTGGCGTTCACGCCGGCCGCCGTGAGGAGTGACTGGAGGCGCGGCGGGTAGCCCGGCGCCGCGCGCGTTCCGTCGTCCCCGACCCCGGCGGTGATGCTGTCGCCGAAAGCCAGGTAGCTCTTCGAAATCGTCTGCGCGGAGACGGGCGTGGGCAGCAATCCCAAAACAGGCCCCAGCAGAACGGCGGCGGAAGCGAGACGGGGGAATCTCACGGGATTTTTTCCAGGGATGCCGATGCCTGCCGCTTCTCGGCGGTCCAGCGCATCCGGACCGTGCTCCCCTCGAAGGTGACCACGGGGCGTTCCAGCGGGGAGGCGACCGTCGCCCGGGCCTTCACGCGGCCCGCGGCGTCGAGGTCGAGGACCGTCCAGGCGTGGGGCACGGCGTTCACATAGAGCAGCCGCGAGCCGCCGAGGAACTTGGGGAAGAGCGAGCCGGCGGGAGCGGCGGCGCGCTCGTCGCGCCAGCCTTCGCCCTGGAAGCGGGCCGTCCGCAGCTCGTAGCCCTTGCCGTCGAAGTGATTCCAGGCGATCAGGGCGCCGCCGTCCGCGGTGGCGGTGAGAGCCGGGGTGATGTCGGGCACGGAGTTGCCGGCCGAGAGGCGTTGCACCGGCTGCCAGGCGTTGCCCGCGCGGCGGGCCCAGACGATCTCGTCGTCCTGGCCGTCGAAGGCGCTCCAGGCGAGCAGCCAGGAACCGCCGGTCAGCACGGTGCCGGCGAGCGCGACCTGGCTTCCCGGACCCGGGAAAGAGACGCGCTCGGGAGCCTGCCAGCGCTGGCCATTCCAGAAGGCGGCGCGCACCGAGAGGGAGCCGTCGTCCTCCCCTTCGAGCCAGGCGAGGCCGGCGAGCCGGCCGCCATCCACCAGGAACACCGGTCCGCGCCGCTGCCGCCCCTCCTGCCCGGGGGGCTCGGCCAGCGGCCGGGAGGCGCGGTCGTTGCCGCGCAGCAGGAACAGCCGCTGGCGTCCGCCGGCGTCCCGCACGGTCCCGGCGGCCACCCAGCCGCCGTCGATCGCCGCCAGGGCGGTGAGCTCGGCGCGCTCCGGCAGGGGAACCCGCACCGCGCGCCCCCCCGGCAGCTCGATCCGGGCACCGCCCGCCGCGGCGAGCAGCGTCAGGGCCTCATTATCCGTACGAAACGTCTGGACAGGTTCCTCCTGGCCGAAGGAGGCGACGGCAAAGCAAAGGAGGAAGCCGGTGAAGATCCCCCTGAACAAGCGGACGGGTGGTGTACGCACGTAAGGTATCCTACCGCAGTTCCGGAACCCTCGCCGGAGTGGAGAAATTTCGTCTTGTCCTCAAGAAACTGCTACCGCTTACTCTCTACGATCGCGCTCTGCGCGCTGGCTCTCGGCTGCTCCCGGGCTCCCGAGGTGCCGGTCCATCGCGGCCCGATCGTGCTGATCACCATCGACGCCCTGCGGGCGGACACCGTCGGCGCCCTCGGTGGACCTGCCAGAGTGATGCCAGCGCTCTCCGGTTTCGCCCGGGAGGCGACCTGGGCCGGCCGGGCGATCTCGCCGTCGAGCTGGACGGTGCCGTCGATGGCTTCGCTCTTCACCGGCTTCCAGCCCTGGCGGTCGCGGAGCTGGGCCGGCGACCGCTCGGTGCTCGACGACCGGTTCGTCACTCTCCCGGAGGCGCTGAAGCACGCGGGCTACCGCACCGCCGCCTTCCGCTCCAACCACTGGCTGGAGTCGCAGTTCGGCTACTCCCAGGGGTTCGACGACTTCCGCTATCTGAAAGAGGGGAAGCGGGCCGAGCGCTATCTGGCGGAGCTCAAGGGGGGGCGGGACTTCGTCTGGATCCACATCCTGGCGCCGCACGCGCCGTACGTCCGCCGCGACCTTCTCCTCGACCGGCTCGACGAGATCCCGCCCGATCTCCCGAGGCAGGTGCGCCCGCTCGACCTCGAGCCTTACTACAACCCGGCGATGAAGCTGCCGGCGGATCAGGAGCGGATCTTCCGGGCCATGTACCGGCTCAACGCCGCCTACGCCGACCAGGTGCTCTCCCGGCTGCTGGCCGCGCTGAAGAAGAGCGGCCAGTGGGACAAGACCCTCCTCGTCGTCACCTCCGACCATGGCGAGGAGTTCGGCGAGAACGGCCAGATCGCCCACGGCGGCAACCTCGGGCACGTGCTGGTCGAGGTGCCGCTGGTGGTCAAGCTGCCGGCGGGCTTCCAGCGCAGGCTCGCGATGCCGGCCAGCCACGTCGCCAACGTGCGGGTGGCGCCGACGCTGATCGAGGCCGCCGGCGGCAAGCTGGAGGCCGGCGTGGCGCCCAGCCTCTTCCAGCCGTTCGACAAGGGAGCGCTCTCGGAGCTCTACCTGGGCGACGGCGTCAACCGTTTCTCGCTGGTCGATGGGGATCTCCAGCTCCTCTGGGAGAGCCGTTTCGCGCCTCCCGAGCCGGACTACTACCGGGCCCGCTACGCGGGGATCGGCGGCACCCCCGAGCCGCCGCTGGCCGAGCCGGTGCAGGCGATCTTCGGCCGGCTGGAGAAGGCGTTCACCGGCGTCCTGCCGCTCTCCGGCCGGCGCGGCGATCCGCCGCGGCTCACGCTGGTGCGCTGGAGCCCGGGAGGCGTCCAGCCGGTGAGCGATCCGCGCGAGGTCAACCGCATGGCCCGGCGGCTCAAGAACGCCTGGCTGGCCGCCAACGGCTCCGAGGTGCCGCCGGGCCGTTCCACGGGCCACCAGCCCAAGCTCACGCCGAAGGAAGAGGAAGATCTGAAGGCGCTGGGGTACGTGGCGGGGGGGAACTGAGGGCCGCCACTCCCGCCGCGACCAGCAGGAACACCCCGTTCATCGCCGCCACCGTCCAGGCGAGCTCCAGGGGGGAGCCGTGGAAGAGGGCGAGCGCGACGGCCTCGAGGGGGACGAGCAGGGGGAGCAGCGTCCAGAAGCGCAGCCTGCCGGTGGAGAGGCGGTAGAGCAGGAAGGCGTTGCTGAACGACATCAGCGCCATCGCGATTCCCAGCGGCAGCACGAGCTCCGCCGCCCCCTGGTAGCCGCGGCCGCCCACGGCCCGCATCAGCGGTTCCGGGAACCGTCCGAAGACGGCGATCACCGGCGTCACGCAGAGGGCGAGCAACCCCAGGGTGCCGGCGAGGACGTGCCGCGACCGGCCGCTGCGCGCCGCTTCCGCCGAGTGCGGGAACGCCGCCTTGGTGACCGCCGCCGTGCCGAGCAGGATCGACTTGCCGAGGAACGAGGCCACCGCGTACCCCCCCGCCACCGCATCGGGGAAGAACGCCCGCGCCAGCAGGACGTCGAGGCTGTAGAAGCCCATCACCGTGGCCGTCACCGCGAACACCGGCAGGCTGTAGCGGTAGATGTCCGGCGCCTCGGCCGGCGTCGCGGGAGCACGGTAGACGTCGCGCAAGGGGAGGTAGGAGACGGCGAAGGCGAAGCAGAGGCTGAGGGCGATCCCCGCCACGGCTCCGTACTCTCCGGCGCCGATCCAGACCAGCCCGATGCCGATCGCGAGCTTCGCCAGCACCTCCCAGATCATGTTGAGCCCGAGATCGCCGAAGCGTTTCCACCCCTGCAGCGCCCCCCGGTGCACCGGCAGCAGCCCGACGCCGACCAGCGACAGGCCGAACAGGGCCATCAGCGGATAGGGGATGCGCAGCCAGCGCCCGAGCGGCACCGCCGCCGTCAGGTAGAGCGCCGTCAGCACCAGCGTCGCCCGCGCCCCCTTGCGCAGCCCCCGGCGGAGGAGATCGTGCAGCCGTCCCGGATCGGGCTCGTGCGCGGTGTAGCGGGCGAGCACGGTCTGTACCGACTCGGCGAAGACGTTCAGCACGTAGAGGATGGCGAGCAGCGCCGCGATCGCCCCATAGCCGGCGGGGCCGAGGAGGCGCGCCATGGCGATATGGAAGGCGAAGTGGAGGGCGCTCGCCAGATTGAGCGTAACGAGGAGGAGGGCGCTCCCCCCGAGCAGGCCGGAGGGGGCGAGCCGGCGCGGCTGCGAAATCTTCAAGGCCGTGCCGGAGCCGGCTCCGGCCGCCAGGCGTAGATCTCCAGGCCGTAGCCCCGCGGGCGGTCGTCCGGAGTCGAGGGGACCCGCACCCGCAGCTCGGTCCCGTTCAGCGCGAAGCGCGGGCTGGTCCGGAAGCGGCGGTTGAGGCGGCGGCCGGTGTCGAACACCGCCACCGGCCGGCCGCCCGGATCGAGCCGCAATTCGTACACTTCGCGGTCTTCCGAGTCCCGAGGGATCCAGAGCAGCAGCGAGACGGCCTCTCCCGGCCGGGCGATCCCGGCGGGCAGGCGGCCCACCAGATAGGGCGGGTCCCCCTCCGGACGCCGGACCAGGAGATCGACGGGGTCCCGGGCGAGCGTCCAGGGGTGGCGGAGAATCACCAGCGGCTCGCCGCGCCTGCGGAACCAGCGGTCGCCGACGATCTCGACCTGTTTCTTGGGCAGACGGGCGACGCGGGCGCGGTAGAAATCGGCGTCCGGTCCCTGGAGCCGCCGTTGCTGGAAGATCTCGACATCCGCGCGGTCGAGGAAGTCCGGCGCGAGAGCGGCGAGCCGGGGCACCGGGGTCAGCAGCGGCCGCCGGGGCTTGCCGCCGGCGTCGAAGGCGCCCATCCCGCGTTCGTAGACCACGTGGCGCAGGCCGACCGGATCGAGCTCGGCGAGCAGCGCGTCGTTCGTCCGCTCGAACGTGGTGGGCACCACGCGGGTGTAGACGATCGTCCCCTGCTGGGCGAGGAGGGCGGCGCCCACCGCCAGCCCGGCCAGCGCCGCGCCCGGCCGCCACGCCAGCCAGGGGAGGCGGGCCGCCAGGACTCGCCAGAGCTCCACGATCGCCCAGGCGGCCACGAGGGAGGAGAAGGGGACGACCGGCAGGTAGTTCTGGCCGCGGAACAGCGTCATCCCCAGCGCGTGCAGGGCGGAGTAGCCGAGGAGCAGGCTGAGGACGAGGATCGAGCCGAGGCGCCGCTCCCGGCTGCTATCTTCAGGCGAAAGCCCGGGAGCTGGACGAAAGATCCTCCATACAAGACCGGCGACACCGAGGGCTACGAAGACGGTGACGATCGGGCCGTGTTGCTCGATCAGGAACCGCACCTGCCGCTCGAACACCACCCAGTGATCGCTCCGCTCCTCGACCCCCTTGGCCGCGTAGCCGTTGACCAGCTTGGGGATGAACTCGAACACCACGTCGAGGAACGGGTTGAGCGCCACGAAGGTGACCACCGAGGCGGCGCCCGCGAGCAGCAGCCAGAGCCACTGCCGGCGGTCGCGCCGCCCTTCGGTGAGGACCGCGGCGGTGATCGGGATCGCCCCGGCGATCCCCGTGTACTTGGTCGAGACGCCGAGCCCGACTCCGACGCCCACCAGCAGGAAGCGGCGGAGGGAGGGGCGGAAGGCGGCGCCGAGCGTCCAGTAGACGGTCAGCGTCACCAGGAAGATGACGAGAATATCCGGCTTGAACTCCGACGAGCTCAGCACGTGGCGGCCGAACGCCGCCAGAATGGCCGCCGCGAGCAGCCCCACCTCCGGCGAATAGATACGCCTGCCGATCAGGAAGAGAACCCAGAGGCTCAGCGTCCCGTAGATCACGTTGATCATCCGGCAGAGCCAGTAGGCGGTGGGGGAGTAGCCGTCGCTGGTCGCGCTGTAGATCGAGAACGGCTCGTAGCGGGTGACGCGGAAGAGCCACTGGCTGGCGGCGAGCACGGCCGTCTGGGGGAGGTAGGAGAGGCTCAGATAGAAGGCGTGCCGGGGGCGGAACTCGCCATGCAGGAGCAGCCCGGAGACGTTCTTCAGCGGGAAGCGCTCGTCGTAGTACCGGCTGGCGTTGAGCCCCTGGCTGGCGTCCCAGGTCCGCAGGGCGAAGCTGATCAGGAGCAGCCCGAGGAGGGCGATCCCGATCCATCGCTTCGGCTCGGCTTGGGAGTCGGGGTGAACCATGGAAGTCGGTGTAGGCAAGAGGGGTTGATGATTGCCCGAAAGTCGCGGCGGATGGTAGCATGCCGCGTTCCTCTGCAAGGGCTTTCCGCCGAGTCCCCCGGGCCTTCTTGCGACAATTCTCATGTCGAGCCGCGATCGAGACGTCAGCCCGGGCATCCTGATCTGCCTGCTCTATTACGTGCCGCACCGGACGGGTCTGACGCTCTACGTGCGGCAGCTCGCCGAGGGGCTGGCGGCGCGCGGCCACCGGGTTACCGTCCTCTGCGCCCGCCACTCCGCGGACACGCCGTTCGGCGAGTCGATCGAGAACGGCGTCCGGGTGGTCCGCCTCTGGCCGCTCCCCTTCGGCATCAGCCGCGGCATGATCCTGCCCGGCTACCCCAGGGCGCTCGCCCGGCTGATCCGGGAGCACGACGTGGTGAGCGTCCACACGCCGATGCTGGAGACCGCCCTGATCG
>JBDSHF010000382.1:0-18508 GCA_039918595.1 Thermoanaerobaculia bacterium | reverse complement strand
GACGCGGCGCCGCCGACGCCGCGGATGATCTGGATCGGGCTGCGCACCCGGGTCGGCACCCGGCGGATGCGCCGCCGGGCGTTCCTGCAACTCGTGATGTCTCCGGGGACGGCAACGGGAGCCGACGCGGACGAGCTGGCCGAACGGCTCGTGCCGCTCTTCGGGCACGACCTCGCCGACCAGCCCCCGATCGTCAACCGGCAACTGGCGGCGATGCGGGCCTATGACGCCTCTTCACGGCTGGATGAGCTGGCGGGCCTGCCGTCCCTGGTGGTGAACGCCGTCCACGATCCGATCGCTCCGCCGCGCGCGGGCCGGGTGCTGGCCGGGATCCCGGGGAGCCGGTACGTCGAGCTGGCGGACGCTTCCCACGGCGTGCCGATCCAGTATCCCGACCGGATCAACGCCCTGCTGCTCGATCACCTTTCAGCGGTCGAGACCGGCGCGAAATCGGTGAGAGAAGGGTAGCACCGGAGACTACGGCGAGGCCGGGCGCGCGGGCGGCGCGGATTCGTCGCCGAGGTCGGTGATCAGGCGCGCGCTCCGCTCGCGCGTGAAGTAGGCCCACATCCATTCGCGCATGGTCATCAGGCGGTTTTTGAAGCCGATCAGCAGGAAGACGTGCACGAAGGCCCACAGCAGCCACGCGATGAGGCCGGTAAACTGGAGCTTCCCGATCTGCGCGACCGCCCGGTTGCGCCCGATGGTCGCCATGCTCCCCTTGTCCTTGTAGCGGAAGGGGACTCGCTTTTCGCCCCGCAGGTCGCGCGCGATGTTGGCCGCCGTGTCCTTTCCCTCCTGCGTCGCCGCGGCTCCCAGGCCGGGGACGACGATTCCGTTCGTGTCCTTGAGGGAGGCCATGTCGCCGAGGACGAAGACGTTCGGATGGCCGGGGAGGCTGAGGTCGGGCTCGACCAGCACGCGCCCGGCCCGGTCGATCGGCACGCCCAGCGCCTTGCCGAGCGGCGAGGCGGCGACGCCCGTCGCCCACAGGGTCACGGTGGCCGGGATCCACTCCTCTCCGACCTTGATCCGCCCCGGCTCGACCGCCGACACCAGGCTGTTGGTGCGCACCTCGACTCCCAGCTCCTCCAACTGCCGCCGGGCCTTGATGGAGAGCTCTTCCGGGTAGACGCCGAGGATGTGTGGCGCGCCTTCGAAGACCGTGACCCGGGCCTGGGTGGTGTCGATCGCCTTGAAGTCTTTCGCCAGCGCGCGGCGGGCGATGTCGGCGATCGCGCCGGCGAGCTCGACCCCCGTTGGCCCGCCGCCGATGACGGCGAAGCTCAGCGGCTGGTGCTTTCCCGTCAGGTAGGCGTCCCGTTCCGCGTGCTCGAAGGCCAGCAGCACGCGGCGGCGGATCTCGATCGCATCCTCGACCGTCTTCAGGCCGGGAGCGTCCGCCGCCCAGTCCTCGTGCCCGAAATAGGAGTGGCGCGCCCCGGCGGCGACGATCAGGTAGTCGTAGGCGATCTCCTCCCCATCCTTCAGCCTCACCCGCCGCGCGGCCAGATCGAAGCCGACGACCTCGCCAAGGAGGACCTCGACGTTGCGGGCGCGGTGCAGAATTCGCCGCAGGGGGGAGGCGATCTCCCCGGGCGAAAGGACGGCGGTGGCGACCTGATAGAGGAGCGGCTGGAAGGTGTGGTGGTTCTTGCGGTCCACCAGAGTGACTTCAACCGGCTGGTTCGCCAGGCGCTTGGCGACGTAGAGCCCCGCGAACCCACCGCCGACGATCACCACTTTTTTCGCAGGTTGCGGGCTCATGTCTTGATCATATACGGCATGGGCGCTGGACGCCGGATCTCCATATTTATCCGGGAGGAACCGGGCCCAGCCCGGGCCTGGAGAGCTCCGGCTCGTGCATCTTGAATCCGGCCGGCACCTCGAATTGCGACGCCTTCGTCTTCCGCGTCTGGTGATTCTCCAGCGTCACGGTACGGGTGTTCGTCTGCGGCTCGGTGCCCTGATTCCCCCGGGTTGAGATGGTGACCCGCTGCTTTACGGGGACCCCTTGCAGCGTCGCGAGCGCGCGGTCCAGCTTAGCATCGGCCTCGGAAAAACCGGTATGGAGCCGGGGCCGGAGAAGCTGGGGCAGCACTGGAATCTTGCCTTCCGCCATCCAGTACACCGCGTCGATGCTCACCTTGCCGCGCACCGTCTCCGAGTGTCCTTTGAAACCGTCATGCATGTCGGGAGGCGGCGGGATCACCAGGGTGATGTCATAGGACAGCCTGATCTCGTGCCGCTGGGACGGGGCTCCCGACACCGTTTCGGGTTGCGACAAGACGGTCATCACCACCCCGCTCACCGAGCGATCACCGTCAATGGGAAGCAGGAGGAGCAGGGATGAGGTGACTTCGGGTTTCTTCGGCTCGAAGTACGTGTGGTCGTGGAGGCTCAGGGCGATCTCGTGCTCGCCCCCGTCGTTCGAAATCAGCGCCTCATAGGGGCGCGCCGATTCAGGATCCGGCGCGAGGTCAAGGCGGTACTTCATGCCGTCGACCAGCAGCGTCCCCTTGGTGGTGCCTGGCTCGAAGGAGTGGGCTGCGGAAAACCTGTCACTGCCTTCACTCTGGTCGACGGTGAAGCTGTAAACGTCCCCCGCGAGCGCCGGCACCCTCAGCAGCAGGAAGCCGAGGACCGTCACGGACGACAAGCTCATGGGCATCGAGATCTCCTGAAGAAGCGCCAAGGTCTGAGCCATTGGGTCTACTCTTCTGTCCAGGGTGCAGGATACCGAAATTCCGCCACGCCGTCCTTACCTTGCCTCTTTCGGGAGCTTCGCGGTAAAATAAAGTAATTCAACAGATTGCGACAGAGGGTGTGCGTCCTCTGTTGGCCCGCGATGTCCATCCCGTTGTTTTCACCTCTCCCTCAAGGAGGCCCCCGTGACCGAGCCCTTGACCCCTTCGTCCCCTTCCTCGTCGCCCGCGACCCAGCCCACGTCCGCTCCGGCGACCCAGCCGGCGACGCAGCCGGCGGCCCAGACCCGGGTGCAGAACCCGCTGACCCTGATCATGACGCTCAAGTCGCCGGAGGATTTCGAGCAGCTCAATCAGCAACTGCGGCAGATCCAGAGCCTGCCGCCGGACCAGAACCCGCTGAACCAAGCCCTGATCGCGACCGGCATGGTGCATTTCGCCCGCTTCGTCTTCCTCGAGAACAATACGAAGATGGGCGTCATCACCTCGTACGACGGCTCGCTGGCGGCCTACGTCAACGCCTTTATCGACAAAGTGGGGAAGATCTTCGATCTGCTGCTCGCGCACATGGCGGACGCCCCGCCGCTGCCGGTCGAGCAGCACCGCCAGGAGTTCCTGGCCTACATCCAGGCTCACGACGTGCCGGTGATCGAGCCGTTCTTCAGCGCGTACCCGACCCTGACGGTGCTGGACATCCTGAGCAACAGCAGCGGAAGCTAGCAGGAGTACACTTTGGCCGATCTCGATCTCGCCGACATCCAGGGTTTCGTCCTCCGCGGCTACACGCTGCCGGCGGTCCGTCATTTCATTCTCCGCGTCGGCGACGCCACGGCGGCCCGTAGCTTCCTCGGCGGGCTGGTGAGCGGCGACGAGGCGGCGAGCCCGCAGCTCACCACCGCTCAGGCCTGGGAGGTGAAGCCGGACTACTGCCTGAACGTGGCGCTCACTTTCGACGGCCTGAAGGCGCTCGGGCTGCCCGCTGCGACGTTGAGCTCCTTTCCGGCCGAGTTCCAGGCGGGCTCGGCCTCCCGCGCCCAGATCGTGGGCGATACGGGACCGAGCGATCCCGCCCTCTGGGAGCCCCCCTTCAACTCGGCCGGCGTCGACGTCATCCTGAGCCTGTACGCCGCCGGCCGGGAGGTCCTCGAAGCCCGGACAGCGGTGCTCAAGGCGCTCTTCGAGCGCAGCGGCGGGATGGCCGAGGTCGGCCGCCGCGACGGCTACGAGCTGCCGGACGGCAAGGTCCATTTCGGCTACCAGGACGGCATCTCGCAGCCCAACATCGTCGGCGGGCCGTGCCGCAAGGTGCAGGACATGCAGCCGGCGGCGCCCACCGGGGCGTTCCTGCTGGGCTATCTCAGCCAGTTCGTCGACTTCACCTACCCGCTGCCGCAACCGGTGGAGCTGGGGCACAACGGCAGCTTCGTGGCGTTCCGCGTTCTCCAGCAGGACGTCGCCGGTTTCGAAAGGTTTCTGACCGAGAACGCGCCCAAGGCCGGCATGGACCGGGAGAAGCTGGCGGCCAAGCTGTGCGGCCGCTGGCGCAACGGCCTGCCGATCGAGCTCTCTCCCGACACCGACCTGCCGGTGCCGCCGATCTCGCGGGAAGAGTTCAACGATTTCGATTACGTGGTTTCGGCGGACAATCCGGACGGCTTCGACGATTGCAAGGGGTACCGCTGTCCGATCGGCGCCCATCTGCGGCGCAGCAACCCGCGCGGCGAGACGGTGGCGGGCGGCGACGACGGCCGCAAGCACCGGATCATCCGGCGGGGCATCGCCTACGGTCCGGCTTTCGATCCCGAGCGCCCGGACGACGGCATCGAGCGCGGGCTGCTCGGCCTGTTCATCGGCGTCAGCCTGCTGGACCAGTTCGAGTTCCTGATGTCGCAGTGGGTCAACGAGGGGATCTTCACTCCCGGCATCGGCGGCACCAAGGACCCCATCCTCGGCGCCAACGATCCCGCTACAGCCAAGTTCACCATTCCGGACCCCGCCGGAGCGAAGACGATCACCGGTTTTTCCCGTTTTGTCATCACCCGGGGGAGCGCCTACGGCTTCCTCCCCAGCGCCACCGCGCTGAAGTTTCTGGCCAGCGCCGCACCGACCCCTTGAGGAGAGCCGAAAGCCATGGGATTTCTTGATCAGTACGAAGCGCTGGGGAAGTCCGGAGAGCCCCTGCAAAAGATCCTGCAGGAGCAGTTCGGCCTGCTGCAGCAGTGGATGTTCGCGCACCCCGCCGAGCTCTTCGCGGAGCTGCGGGCGAAGCAGCCCATCTTCGTGATGCCGGGCCCGGCGCCGGCGGTGGTGACCCGCTATCGCGACGTGGTCGAGGTCGCCGACGTGGGGAGCGTGTTCGGCGTGCGCCCCTACGCCGCGACGAACGCGGTCATCATGGGCGGCGCCAACTTCCTGCTCGGCATGGACGACAGCCCGCAGTACGAGTTCGAGGTGTCCGCCCTGCGGGTGGTCATCCGGCGGACGGACCTCGACCTGATCCGCTCGACCGTCGCGGCCAACGCCAAGGCACTGACCGGCGCGGCCGGCGCGGCGGGTCAGCTCGACATCGTGGAGGGCTTCGCCCGGGCGCTCCCGCTGCGGCTCGCCGGCCAGTACTTCGGCGTGCCCGGCCCCGATCCGGAGACGCTGGGCGGATGGATCCGCGCCATGTTCGTCGAGCTGTTTCTCAACCTCAATCAGGATCCGGCCGTCGCCGCCGCCGGCGCCCAGGCGGGCAAGGCGCTGGGGACCTACATCGAAGGCTCGATCGCCCGGCTCCGGGCCGACGGCAAGGCGGGAGCGCCGCCCAAGGACGACATCCTCAGCCGGCTGCTCACCGCCCAGAGCGATCCCGCCACCAGCCTGAGCGACGACCGCGTGCGGGACAATCTGATCGGTCTGCTGGTCGGGATGATCGACAACACCGAGATGGGGGTGGTCAACACGATGGACGTCCTGTTCAACCACCCCGACAAGCTCCAAGCGGCGGTCGCCGCCGCCAGGGCCAGCGATCCGGGGCAACTGCTGGCGTTCGTCCAGGAGGCCCTGCGGTTCCATCCGCCGGCGCCCGTGCTGGTGCGCCTCACCACCCAGGATTACGTGATGGCCAAGGGGACCGACCGCGAGACCCGCATCCCGGCCGGCAAGGTGGTCTTCGCCGCCAACTCCTCGGCGATGATGGACGAAACCGAGCTGGACGCGCCGCTGGAGTTCCGCGAAGGGCGCCCCGACTACCAGTACATGCTCTTCGGCTGGGGCACGCACCGCTGCTTCGGCAAGTACATCTCGCAGGCGCAGATCACCGAGATCGTCCGCAGCCTGCTGGTCCTGCCCGGCATCCGCCGCGCCCCCGGGGACGCGGGCAAGCTGGTCTACGACGGGTTCTTCCCGAAGAGCTTCGCCGTCGAGTTCGGCTGAGGTTGGCATAGACTCCCGGACGGTCACTTTCGTCCGGGGGTCTCGATGAAAAAGCTGCTGTTCGTTCCTGTTTCCCTGCTCCTGCCCGCCATCGTCCTGCTCGCCATCGTTCCGTTCCCCGCCGCGGCCGCCGGCGAGGCGGCGCGGCTCCACGACCTGTTCAAACGGGAGTGGGAGCTCCGCCTGAAGGAGGACCCGCTCTTCGCCACCTCCGTCGGCCGCCACGAGTACGACGACCGCCTCCCCTCGGCAAGCTTCGCCGATCTCGAGCGCCAGGCCGGGGAGAGCCGGGCCTTTCTGGCCGAGCTCCATGCGATCGACCGCTCGGGGCTCCCGGCCGTCGACCAGGTCAATTACGACATCTTCAAGCGGCAGCTCGAGAACGGCATTGCCGGCTTCGAGCTGGGCGAGTACCAGATGCCCTTCAACGCCGACTCGGGGTTCCACTCGGGCTTCTCCCGGCTCCCCGAGGAAGTGCCGCTGGCGACCGTCAAGGACTATCAGAATTACATCAGCCGCCTCCGCGCCTGGCCGCGCTACGTCGGCGAGCAGATCGAGCTGATGCGCATGGGGCTCAAGAGGGGCATGAGCGTCCCCCGGGAGACGTTGACGGGCTATGACCAGACGATCAGCGCCCACGTCCTGGACGATCCGGCGAAGAGCGTCTTCTGGGCGCCGTTCGAGAAGTTCCCGTCCACGGTGCCCCAGAGCGAGCGGGAGCGCCTGGGCCGGGAGGGGCGGGCGGCGGTGACCGAAGGCGCCATCGCCGGCTATCGGGAGTTCCTGGACTTCTACCGCAAGGAGTACCAGCCGCAGGCTCGCGTCACGCTGGCGGCCTCGGCGCTGCCCAACGGCCGCGCCTTCTACCAGCAGCAGATCCGGCAGTACACCACGCTCGACCTCGCGCCGGAGGAGATCCACAAGATCGGCCTCGCCGAGGTCGATCGCATCTCGAAGGAGATGAACGAGGTGATGCGGCAGGTCGGCTTCAAGGGGGACTTCGCGGCTTTCCTCAAGTTCCTGCGCACCGATCCGCGGTTCTACGCCAAGACGCCGCAGGAGCTGCTCGAGCGGGCGTCCTTTATCGCCAAGAAGATCGACGGCATGCTCCCCTCCGAGTTCGGGAAGCTGCCGCGCCTGCCCTACGCCGTGCGGCCGGTGCCGGCGGATATCGCCCCCAAGTACACCTCGGGGCGCTACGTCGAGGCGCCCCAGGGGAGCACGCAGCCGGGGATCTTCTGGGTGAACACCTACAAGCTGGAGGGGCGGCCCTTTTACAACCTGACCGCCCTGGCGCTGCACGAGTCTGTGCCGGGGCACCATCTGCAGATCGCCCTCAGCCGCGAGTTGGGCGACCTCCCGGATTTTCGCCGGTTCTCCTACATCTCGGCTTTCGGTGAGGGGTGGGGGCTCTACTCGGAGTGGCTGGGCCTGGAGATGGGGATGTACGACGACCCCTACAGCAACTTCGGCCGCCTCGGCTACGAGATGTGGCGCGCCTGCCGCCTGGTCGTGGATACGGGGCTCCACGCCAAGGGGTGGACGCGCCAGCAGGCGATCGACTACATGGCGACCCGCACGTCGCTGCCGCTCCACGAGGTCGAGACCGAGGTGGACCGCTATATCTCCTGGCCGGGCCAGGCGCTCTCCTACAAGCTCGGCGAGCTGAAGATCAAGGAGCTGCGGCGGAAGGCCGAGAAGGATCTGGGGACGAGCTTCGACGTCCGCGCCTTCCATGACGTGGTGCTGGGGAGCGGCGCGGTGCCGCTCAACGTGCTGGAGGCCAACGTCGAGCGGTGGATCGGGGAGCAGCGGCATGCCGCCACCGCTGCCGCGGCGGCCCGCTGACCGCCATGGCCGGCGGCTCCAAGGCCTGCGTCTTCTGCCAGATCCTTCAAGGGAAGGCCAAGGCGGCGCTGGTTCTGGAGACCGCGACCGCGGTGGCCTTCCTCGACCACCGGCCGCTGCTGCCGGGGCACGTCCTGGTGGTGCCGAGGGCGCACGTCGAGACGCTGGCGGATCTGCCCGCGGATCTCGTGGCGCCGTTCTTCCAGGACGTGCAGCGCGTCGAGCGCGCCGTCGAGGCCGGCCTCGCGGCGGAGGGCTCGTTCGTGGCGATCAACAACCGGATCAGCCAGAGCGTGCCGCACCTCCACGTCCACGTCGTGCCGCGCTGGAAGGGGGACGGCCTGTTCTCCCCGAAGATGGTCTGGAAGCGCTCGCCCTACAAGGACGAGGCCGCCCGCGAGCTGGTCGCGGAGAAGATCCGTGCGGCGCTGGCGGAGCTCCGGAGCCGCGGCTAGGGCTTCCAAGACGAGCTGCGTGCGCAGATGCGTTGCCATGGCCCAACCGACGACCCGCCGGCTCCATACATCCACCACCACGGCCAGGTAGAGGAAGCCCGACGCGGTCGGGAGCCGGCCGTGCCTGGCCGAGACATGGCAAGGGGCGCGAACATATAGTTCGCGCCCCTTGACGTTCTTCCTCCAGTAGGCGCCCGGGCTCCCCGCAGTGTTCATCGGAGAAGGGCGGGGCGAAAAAAATCACCCCGTTCTTGGCGCCGCCTTACGGTTGAGACGCGCTCGCCGTCGGATTGAAGCCGTCATGGCCTTCATACAAGAGGCCCGCTTTCGTCCGGAAGTGCGCGACACCTACCGGGTTTGCCGCGGAAAGTCCCGCCGCCTGCACGTCAAACCGGCACTCGAGATCCGCCTTGCCATCGCCATCCACATCGCGCGGTTGGTTGCGGCAATTGACCAGGGATTGCTCGCTGCCGGTCTGGCCGAAAGTGAGCGTTGACGGATCGATATCTTGCGGCGCATTCAAATCACTCGAAGACAGCACGGCCACCCATATCTTGCCGTTGTCCGATGGATTGACGGCGCCCTGGCCGGATTTCGGTTTGATAACAATGCCGGCCTGGTGAACGATAACGATGGGGGGGGCGATCGGTCGCCGCTGCTTGCTCGCCGTGTCGTATTCGCTTACCAGCGCCAGTGCCGGACTCACATTGATTTCGTCGGTAAAAATGATCTTTCCGTCTTGCGTCCATACCGGGTCAAGCGAGATCACGCTATCGACATTGGTCAAGCCGCTGCCATCGGGTTGGACTTGCCAGATGTAGTGGTGGTCTCCTGGCGTACGATCCGAGGAGAACAGGATGCCTTGCGTTCCCCATGAAGGATTCCAGTCGTGGAATCCTGGGCCGGTGATCGCCTGCGGGTTTGCGCCTGCGATCGTGCCGACGATATACAAACTGGCTGTATAGCCAATCGATTCGGTTTCCGAAAAAACCAGGCGATCGCCGGATGGCGAAAAACTCGGGTGATCCTCTTCGCCCGGCAGGCTGGTGAGGCGTTGAAGGTTTTGGCCATTGGCATCCATGACCCAGATATCATTCGTGCCGCCTCGATCCGATACAAAGGCAATTTTGCGGCCATCGGGCGACCAGGCCGGCTGTTGGTTGTTCAAACCCTGGGTCAACTGCACCAGCCCCGACCCGTCCGGGTGGATCGTCCAGATATCGGTATTTCCCTTGGGGCCCAGCGCCTCAAAGGCGATCAGGCTGCCGTCCGGCGACCAGGAGGGATCGCTCTCGGACAGCATGCCAGTCACGAGCCTGTGGAAGCCGCTTCCATCTCTATTGCTCACCCAGATATGCAAGGCGCTATCGGTGCCGTAAGGATCTGCCTCAAGAACCACCTTGCTGCCATCGGGCGACGGGAATCCGCCTTTGCCCATTCCCCCGGTATTGTCATCCGAGGCATGCGCGCATGCCGCACCGCAAAGCAGGCCGAACAGCGCGATCGAAAGTATCTTGGTAGACATGGCTTTTCTCCGCATGTTGGCCGGTTAGTGATTGAAAAAGACATCGATGCCTTGCTTGATGCCCGCTGCTGCTGCCTGAGTCCCGCTCGTCGCATGAACGATATCCTCGTCCGGCTCATTCAAGCGGGCCACTTCGATGATGGCAGAGGTCGCTTTGACGACATTGGGCTTCAGCAGGGCCAAGCCGGGACGGTTCTGAGTCTGTTGATTGGGGATGCCAAGGCTGCCCGATGCACCGGTTGCCAGAAATTGCGCCAAGGTCGCGGCATCCGATTTCACCTGGTTGTAAAGACCGAGCGAGCCGCTGCAATAGTCGAACGGGTTGAAACTGCATCCGAAGCTTGCCACCTTGTTGAAGTGAATCGAAACAAAGGCGTTGGCACGGGCCTTGTTCGCGATCGCGCCACGCTCAAGAAATGTCGGGCAGCTATTAGGGTCGGCTTTGGTGGCAAGGACGGTGTAACCCGACCGCTGCAACATGGGGGCGAGCTTGGTCGTCACTACGGCTGTGAGCACGTCCTCGTACAAGAAGCCGGGTGGTGGGTTGCTGGCCGGATAGTTGACGTCCCCCTTGGCGCCGGCCTCTTGACCAACAGCCGGGCAATTGAAGCCATGGCCGGCGTCGATCACGATCGTTTTGGCGAATTGGGCCTTCGACGGCGCTCCCTCCAGGCTGAACCAACTGAAGCCTCCCGCGGCAAGCCCGTTGGCTCCCGTGAAATTGACGATGCCATGATCGGAGTCGATGACCGTGAAGGAATTGCCGGGCCCGTTGTAGTTCCCGCCAGGACCTGCGCCATCGCCGTCAAAACCGAAGATATCGGAACCCGACAAGGCAATGCCGTATACGGAGGCCCCTGAATTATTGACGACGCCGACCAGCTCGTCTTCAACGCCGTCATAGGGAGGTACTTGCGGGTCGACTTGAATCACCAGCGATCCATCCGGAACGATGGTGATCAAAACCGAACAGCTTGGAGACTGCCCTATGGCCGGGCAATTTCCGATGGCGCTGGCCTTGATGGGAAGCCAGGACAGAAACAAAAGGAACAGTGACGCCGCCAGGTAAGACACGCGCACGCGTTTCATGCTGCCTCCTTGTCGACAAAGTGAATGGTTAAACCACAACTTGTTGCGAATCAGAGTTGCTAAGCGGCCATTCCCATGGCCGTCATGGCCTTTGACGCTACCGGATCACTAAAGCTCGGCCGTCTGGTTCGGTATGCCAGCACCCGAAACCGTCATCTGCGCGGCAGTCACGCATGCACACGCATCGGGAACGCGTATGCGACTACTCCCCTTGCATCCGGAGAACGGTTGCATTGGTAAAGATACTGTAAATGGACGCGACTGAAGTGTCAAGCCTTCCTGCGCTCGACCTTCGCCACGAGAGGATCTAAGATCCCCCCTCCGGTGCACCCCCTCGACCCCATGCTCAGAAGTTGCTCTCTCCGGAGGGCCATCTTTCCCTACAAGCGCCGTTCCCCTCTCCCGGAAGGTCGGGAGGGTGGGCCGGGAGAGGGGCCGGGGTTGGCCCTCCTCCTCGTCCTCCTCCCGGCCGCGGGCTGCCGCAACAATCCCCAGGGCCTCCTCCGGCTCGGCACCTTCGCCGCGCCACCCCCGCCACGGCGGTCGCCCTGCGGGGGCCGAGACCCTCGGGGCGGAGCCGATCCAGGTGCCGGTCGACCTCGATGCCGCCCGGATCGCTCGCCTGGAGGTCCGGGCGGGCGGATGCCCCTAGAAATAATCGGCTTTCCTGCCGCGGCGGGCTCCCTGCGCGGTCGACGACTGGCGGCTTTTCTCACGCCATTCGTAGTACCACCTCAGCGGATAGGACAGAATGCCGGCCTGATTCCGGTAGGAAGGACCCAGCGCTCGCGAGCGCCAGTTCTGCACGCTTGTGACCTTCACGTTCTCCAGCCAGGCGAGCTCCGCTTCGCCGAGGTCGCGGAGATCGACCCCCAGGCGCGCGGCCGTCTTGATGACGTCGTCCCACTTGGGGAGCGAGAGAAGAACGGCGATTTGAGGGAGGTCACGGCGGCATTTGGCAGGCAGCTCAGACTCCAGGCTGGAAGGCTCGGGAGCCTCCAGGGAGGCTCGGAACCGCTCCAGCTCTTCGCGAAGGAGATTCTTCAGCGACTCCAGTTCAACCACAACGAGCTCACTCATCGTCACCTCGAAAGATTCGGCAGAAGAAGAAATCGTCCAAACGAGCCGGAACGAATGCAGTATAAAGTGTCTGGAAGACGTGACTTGAACGCAAAACAAATGAAGCGCCGAGGCCGGAAACTAATTTTGTCAAAGTGATATTTATACCGTTCCGGCGGCGTCGCTCGCGGAAACGCGCGTCGACGCGACGTTCACGGGAGCGGAAGGAGTCAGTGCCGCGATGAGGAAGCGCCGGCATCGCTGGCTGGACCACACTTCCGAGGTCCAGCTCCAGGTCGAGGCGGAATCCCTGGCAGGGCTGGCCGCCGAGGCGGGGCGGGCATTGGGATTGCTGTTGTTGCGTGACGCGCCGGCCCGGCCCGAGGGGCCCGCCCGCGAGATCCAGGTGGAATCGGTGGATCGCGAGGCGCTCCTCGTCGACTGGCTGAACGAGATCCTCTTTCTGGCCGAGGTGGAGAGGTGGGTGGCGGTCGAGTTCGACATTCTCGAAATCTCCTCCGTCCACCTCAAGGCGAGTGCCCTGGGGGTGCCGGTTGAGGACTCTCCGGCCCTGGTCAAGGCGGCGACCTTCCACGGTCTCGCCGTGGAGGAACGGGCCGGCGGCTTGCAAGCGGAGGTGATCTTCGACATATGAGCCGCAAGAACCGCAACGCCGCCCAGTCCCCCAAAGCGCGGACCCAGGATCGGCCGCCGGCGCCGCCCAAGGCCCCGCCGCCTTCCTATCCGTCCGTGCGCCTGAGCCCCAACCTGGTCGAGATCCCGATCACCGCCCGAGGGGATATGAACGTCCCCGCCCGCGTCTGGGCCGACGAGGAGCTGTGGAAGCAGATCTCGCGCGACCGCACGCTCCACCAGCTCATCAACGTCTCGACCCTGCCGGGCATCACCGGCACCGCCCAGGCGATGCCGGACGCTCACGAAGGGTACGGCTTCCCGGTCGGAGGCGTCGCCGCCTTCCGCGCCCGCGATGGGATCATCTCGCCCGGCGGCGTGGGATATGACATCAACTGTGGCGTCCGCCTGCTCGCCTCCGAGATCATGGCGGACGAGCTCAGCCACGCCCGGCTGGAATCATTGATCCAGGACCTCAGCCGCGCCATCCCCTCGGGAACGGGGAAGGGGAGCCATCTCCGCTTCGCGGGCGAGGATCTCGATCGCGTCCTGGCCGAGGGGTGCACCTACCTGGCCGAGCGCGGCCTCGCGACGTCCGAGGACCTCGATACCATCGAGGCCCGGGGGTCGCTCGCGACAGCGGACCCGCGGGCGGTTTCCGATCGCGCCAAGCAGCGCGGCGGCGACCAGCTCGGCTCGATTGGCTCCGGCAACCACTTCGTCGAGGTCCAGCGGGTGGAGAAGCTTTTCGACCTCGCGGCGGCGGAGGCCCTGCGGCTGCGGGTGGGGCAAGTGGTGATCCTCATCCACACCGGCTCGCGGGGCCTGGGCCACCAGGTCTGCACGGACTACGTGCGGGCCATGGACGCGGTGATGGCCCGGCACGGCATCCAGCTCCCGGACCGCGAGCTGGCCTGCGCGCCGTTCCGATCACCCGAGGGGCAGAAGTACTTCGGCGCCATGTGCGCGGCGGCCAATTTTGCCTTTTCCAACCGGCAGGCGATCACCTGGGCGGCGCGCGAGGTCTTCCGCAAGGCTTTCGGCGAGCAGGGGGGCCTGCGGGTGGTCTACGACGTCGCCCACAACATGGCGAAGCTGGAGCGGCACGGCGAGGAGGATCTGGTCGTCCACCGCAAGGGAGCGACGCGCGCCTTCGGTCCCTCGCATCCGGAGACCCCGGCGATCTACAAGGGGATCGGCCAGCCGGTGCTGATCCCCGGCAGCATGGGCACCGCCTCCTACGTGCTGGTGGGCACCGACGAAGGGTTCGACCTCTCCTACGGCAGCACCTGCCACGGCGCCGGCCGGGCGATGAGCCGCACGGCGGCGAAGAAGGTGCAGTCCGGAGCCGAGGTGCGCAAGGGCCTTGAGGACCGCGGCATCGTCGTCCGCGCCTCGGTGGGCGAGCTGGCCGAGGAGGCCCCCTACGCCTACAAGGATGTCGACCGCGTCGTCGAGGTGGTCCACCAGGCCGGTCTCGCCCGCAAGGTGGCGCGGCTGGTGCCGCTCGGGGTGATCAAGGGGTAGGAGAGGTCCTACCGCCTTCTCGGATGATCTCTGTCAGTTGATAGACGCCAGTGGAAGGATTCCCGCCAGAGTCTTGGGCTTCTTCTCGCCGGCGGTCAAGATTTTGAGCCCGCTGAACCGCCTCTGAGTACGTTGGGTGGAGACGCTGGAACGGAAGAGCTTTACCGTAGCCCCGTATGTGTTCTTTGAGCCGCCTTCGCGCTTCGTCTCTTTCCAGGTGTGCGGTCTGGTCCTGGAAATGTAGAAGAGCCCAAAGCTCGAAGCAAGGATTTGAAACTGCCAAGTCAATGCCGTTGTCCCTGGCCTTTTGCCGAGCGTCGAGAAGGTGAGGATGCTCATCTACGTCAAATACACACCAAACCATGTCATAGCTAAGCTAGAGGCTCTCGAGAAGACCCTGGAAGAGTCCCGCCGCCTCCGCGGCGAGATCCACGGGGACGGACCGGTGCCGGCTCTCGCGCCGTGCTCGATCCGTATCTCTCCGTAATGCCGGCCGTAACCTGGGTCCGGGACGATGCGCGGAGGAGAGGAGAGACGATGGAGACACGTCCGAGCCGACCGGACCGCCTGAAGCTCATCACCGACATGACCGAATGCCACCGGCTCCGCGTCTTGGTCGTCGACGACAACGAGGATTCCGCTGAGAGCCTCGCCATGCTGCTCGAGCTGAACGGGCACGACGTCCGCACCGCCCACGACGGTCCGCGGGCCTTGGTGGTAGCCGGGGAGCACCGCCCCGACTTCATCCTCCTCGACATCGGAATGCCCGGGATGAACGGCTTCGAGGTCGCCGCCCGCCTGCGCCAGCAGCCGGAGACCCGGGACGTCCTGCTGATTGCGATGACCGGCTGGGGGCAGGAAGAGGACCGGCGGAAGTCGAAGGAGGCTGGCTTCGATCGCCACCTCGTCAAGCCGCTCAATCCGAAGGCGCTGGACGATCTGCTCGCGCGGGTGGTGCCGCGGCGGGGGTGAGCGTCCTGCTTGACCTCAGTCGATCTAGAACGCATGATTAAGCAGTGCTGGAACCTTCGGGAAAAGATCTGGATGACAGAGCCTTATGAACAATATTCTTTCCGCCATTTCAGGGCAGTTCGGCAAGGCAATTTTCCTAAGCACGATGCTGCCGGTCGTGGTCTTCGTTCTCTTGTCTTGGGCGCTAGTCGTTCCCCTAGTGCCTCCCAATGTGTCGTGGCTTGCATGGGTCGGCGGGCTTGAGAACGAATGGCGCTTAGCCGCCCTCTCCCTGATTGTCCTGCTGCTGACGGCTCTCCTCTATAATTTAAACGGACCGATCATTCGCTTCTACGAAGGGTATCCCTGGCAGGACTCCGTTCTGGGCCGCCTGCGAAAGAAGGTCCATCGCGAAAGATTTCTTCGCGTGCGGGTCCGGTGGACAGGCTTTGAGAGGTTACTCTCCCGGATAGGTGACCAAGAGGGATCTGAGTATCAGCAAGTCCTGGACTATTGGAATTTTCTGGGCAGAAAGCTCAACAATGAGTTCCCTTCGGATGAGAAAGCCGTGCTTCCCACAACGCTAGGCAATGTAATCCGGAGCTTCGAAGATTACCCGCAACGCCAGTACGGCCTGGAAGCCATCACTCTGTGGCCCCGTTTGGTTGCCCAGATCGATGATCGCTATACCGCCCAGATCGACAATGCCAAGTCGTCACTGGACTTCATGCTCAACAGCTCCTTGCTGTGCAGCCTTCTGGCGGCACTCTTCGCTGTTGTCCGCCTCTCTTATCCCGTCGGGCTGCTGGATCCGTACTCTTGGTTTCCCGCGATCCTGGTCTGCTTTTTGCTTTTGGTTGCGTCCGGCGTGCTGTACGAGTCAAGCGTTTCTCGCGCACAGAATTGGGGCACGATGTTCAAAGGCGCCTTCGATCTCTACCGGTGGGATCTCCTGGAAGCTCTGGGGCCCTGGGAGAAGCCAGGGAGCCGTGAAGGCGAAGCCGAACTCTGGGACAAGGTGTGCAACCGGCTGATCTACTCTGATCTGACCAGCGATTCTCCGCCGGATTACCATCCCGAGCCCTCTCCTGCCACGGTCGTCACTGCCGAGCCCGCTGGGATTCCGCTGGAGATCTCCCGAGGAGGCCGCCGCGCCTTTCTGGGCGGCACCGTGACGATCCAGATCGTGGTCCGCAACCTGGACGGCACGCGGCGGGCCACCGGGGTTTCCGTGCGGGACCGGCTGCCGGCGGGCTGGCTTTGCGAGTGGGACTCCGCCAAAGTCGCCGATCAACCGGTGGAGATCCTGGGTACGAATCCTTATCGCTTCGCGCTGGGCGATCTCGCCCCGGGTCAGGGCGTCGTCCTCGCCTACCACGCCGTCCGCGGGCCCCTGCTCGCGGTATCCTCAAAGGAGCACCTGGAATGAGCACAAAGAAAGAGGAATCGATTCACAAAGAGCCCCGCGAAAACCCGAAGCAGGAGTGGATCATTCCTGGGGATTCAGATACTGGCAAACGGGATCGCGGAATTCTCGGCGAGATTTACGGTGACGTTCGCAAAGGGCAGAAGCCGCGTAAGTTGGAAGACTAACGCGTTCCGTGTAGCCATGAACAAACCACAGTCTTTGGATGGTGCTATTCAAGATGCCGGAGACCGTCAGGCGCTCCGGCAAGAGGGCATCGATTCTCTGGAAGCCGTTTGGCAAGGACTCGGAGAGTGGGGTCACAGAGGGCGCCGTCTTTTTCGGGATCCCGACCGTGCCCAGCGACTTGTCCGCAACCTGACCCAAGTCGCCAGTCGAGAGGCCGCTACTCGCGGTAAGACCTTTCCGAGCCGCCATTGGCTCGACCTGGTGGTGGTCGTCGGCCTGACTATCTTCCTCGTCCTGCTGGGCCGGGCTTTCCTGCACGAGCAAGGCGCGACCTCCAAGGCCGGCTCGGTGGCCATCGCTCTGCGAAGCCTCAAGGCGGGCGAGTTGCTCCGCCCAGAGACTCTTCATGGCGCCGACGGCCTCGAGCTTCCCAATGGTAAGCGGCCGGGCCCCGCTCTTCGCCTGATCGCCGACGTCCGGGAAGGGGGATATGTCTTTCCAGAAAATCTGGAGAGGTACGAGGTGATCGCTCTGCGGGACATCCCCGCCGGATCGGCCATTCCTTCCGATGCCGTCCGCCGGGAGTGGAAGGCCTACCGGAAAAAGCCCGCCGCCCTCCTGGAGCAGATCGTCGGCAACCGGGCCAGCCGGACGATCCCGCGCGACGCCACCGTGCGGCCCGGCCAGATCGAATCCGAGTCCGTCCTCGTGGACCAGATGGTGGCGAGCCAGGCGCTGCCCCGTTTTCATCGCGTCACCGCCGCCGACGTTCACGTCGAGCGGCGATCGCGGCAGCCAAGCGCGCTCCTGCGTTCCATGGATGCCGTGGGCCGCTACCCCTTGGAGGAGATCGAGGCGGGCTCCACCCTGACGAGCAAGAACCTGAGCTCAGGAATCCTGGGTCCCGCCGACCTCGAGGGCCGGCAGTTGCTGACCCTGCGCGTGCAGCCGCAGAGCTTCCGCATGGTGACCGGGCTCCCGGCCCGGATCTCCATGGCCGTCTCCGTCCCCAAGGGCTTGCAGGGTCTCCTGCTGCGGAACGTCCCCGTCCTGGCCGTTGATTCCGGGAGCAATGGGCCCATCGTGGTGGTCGCTCTCGCCGAGCAGGAGATCCAGCAGCTCTTACCCCTCCTACCGGACGCCCAGATCTATCTGCTCCAGCCCCCCTCGTAGGTCAGGACGATCGCCTGATCGGCTGTCGACCCGCCGGGCGGTTCTGTGCCAGAATCCGGCAGCTTCTCCTCAGGGAGTCCGACAATGCGCGAATGCAAATTTCTCCGGTGTTTCACCGTGGCCACGATGGCGGCCGCCTTCTCCCTGCTGGCCGGGGCGCCTGCCGGCGCGGCGGTCCAGGTGGTCTATGACAACGCGCTCCGCAACGGCTGGCAGGACTGGAGCTGGGCGGCCCATGACCTGGGGCAGACCGTGATCTACCAGAGCGCGCCCAAGGCGATCTCCTGGGAGCCGGACGCCGTCGGCGGCGACTGGAAGGGGATCTACTTCCACAGCGACACCGGGGCCGCGGACCCCGCCGTCGCCGGCTTCACGGCGGTGCGCTTCTGGATCAACGGCGCCGGCGGCGGCCAGGCGGTGCGGCTGGCGATCTATCAGAACAACGTCGAGGTCGGCAGCAGGGACCTGACGCCGCTCCCCGCGGGCTGGACGCAGATGACCGTGACCTGGGCGGAGCTGGGCGTCGCGGCCC
>JBDSHF010000381.1:0-8030 GCA_039918595.1 Thermoanaerobaculia bacterium | reverse complement strand
TCCTCCTCTGCCTGGCGGCCCTCCTGGCGCTGGCGAGCGCCTGCAGCCAGAGCGAGGCTGCGCAGTCCACTTCAGCGGCTTCCGGGAAAATGGCTTCCGGGAAAATGGCCTCCGGAAAAATGGCCGGGTCCGACGGCCCCGCGAACCCGGGCAGGGCGGTCCCGCGGCAGGATGGCGACGCCAACGCCGGCCGCGACGTCTTCCGCTTCGAGACCTTCGGCAACGAGGGCTTCTGGACCGACGCCGTCCGCCTGCCGGACGGGATCAAGGCCGCTCACGTGACCCCTCTCAAGGCCCTGCAACTGGGTCTGCAGGTCGACTCCGACGCCATCGATCCCGCCACCCTGCGGGAGCTGAAGGCGCAGCTTCAGGCCGATCCCACCGGGCGCGGCTCGGCGCTGCTCAACGATCCCGCGATGACGGAGAAGCTGGTCCAGGCGAACGCCATGATCGGCATGCCCGCCAAGGGGGCCAAGGTGGGGGCGAGCTGCGCCCTCTGCCACACCATGACGGATGCCTCGGTGCTCAAGGTGCCCGAGGGGGGCTCGATCGGGCGCCGCCTGGACGGGCGCGCCAACCACGACCTCAACCTCGGCATGATCTTCGCCACCGCCGCCAACTCGCGAGCCCTGTACCCGGTCCTTCAGCTCAACCTCGCGGCGAATCACGGCAAGACCCTGGGGAGGGCGCCGGCGGGCCTGACCGAGACCTCGACGGAGGCCGAGGTGGACGCCTATCTCTCCAACCCGGAGTTCTATCCCATCGGGATGTTCGACGACACGTTCGACGGCAACGGCAATCCGATGCACAATACGCCGCTGTTCCGCCAGGACCTCGCGGCCCCGTTCGGCAGCGAAGGCACCATCGCCCGGCTGGACAACTTCAGCAACCTGGTCTACACCTCCCTCTTCGATCAGACCAACCTCACCACGCCGGGCGGACGCGCGTTCCTCCACAAGCTGGCGGGCCCGGCCGGCGATGAGCTCGCCGACGACTACGTGAAGGTCCTCGCCGCCACCGGCGTCAAGGGCTACCCCTTCGTCAAGGCGCCCCCGCACCCCAAGCCGGGCAGCGAGGACGCTCCGATCGGCGTCCGCGTGGACAATCGCAAGCTGCTCGCCCTGAACGCCTACCTGGCGCGGCTCGAGGCGCCCCGCGGCGCCAAGGTGGACGCGGGGATGGCGTCGCAAGGGCGCCAGATGTTCCGCACGGCGGGTTGCACCGGGTGCCACAACGTGGACCAGGGCAAGCCCGTGCCCGCCATGATGGTGCCGATGAAGCGGATCTTCCCCGGCGACGCCCCCGAGACTCTCGCGCAACGCACGCCTCCCCTCAATCCGGTCCTGAACACCGTGGATTCCGTGTTCGACGACAAGATGGCGGTGGTCAACGCCAGCCTGCGGGGGGAGGTGCGCGGCACCGCGCTCCCCCTGCTGCTGGACCTCGCGCGCAAGCCGGTGTTCCTGCACGACAACTCGGTCTCCAGCCTCGACGACCTGTTCGACCCCAAGCGCGGCGCCCAGGCTCCGCACCCGTTCTATGTATCGGACCCCAGGCAGCGCGCGGAGATGGTGCAGTTCCTCCGCAGCCTCGACACCCACGGCTCCGCCCATAGATAGGACCTGGACTCATCCGGGGTTCCGGGGCCGGCGTATCCAGAGTGAACCCCGAACGCTCCAGTCGAGCGTCCGGGTCCATCGAAAGGAAAGGAACTTCAATGAACGGAAAGAAAATGCTGGGTGCTTTCGTGGTGCTGGCCGTGACGGCGGTACCGATGGGTGTGAGGGCGCAGGGGACGATGGCGCATGGCTCAATGGACAAGAAGATGGACAAGGGGATGCACGAGAATCCCATGGTGGGCGGCGCGGCGATGTACGCCAACAAAGACATCATCGACAACGCGGTCAACTCGGCCGATCACACCACCCTGGTGGCCGCCGTCAAGGCGGCCGGCCTGGTGGACACTCTCAAGGGCAAGGGCCCGTTCACCGTCTTCGCGCCGACCAACGCGGCGTTCGAAAAGCTGCCGGCCGGCACGGTCGACACGCTGCTCAAGCCTGAGAACAAGCCGATGCTGACCAAGGTGCTGACCTACCACGTGGTCGCCGGCAAGGTGGACTCCAAGGACCTCGTCAAGAAGATCAAGGCCGGCCACGGCAAGGCCACTCTCAAGACCGTGGCCGGCGGCACTCTGACCGCCACGATGTCCGGCAGCGACGTCATCCTCACCGACGCCAAGGGGGGCACCTCCAAGGTGACCACCGCCGACGTCTACCAGTCGAACGGCGTGATCCACGTCGTCGACAGCGTCCTGCTGCCCGGCTAGGACGGTTCTCCGCTCTGGTTTTTGAAAAGGGACCCACGAGGGTCCCTTCGCACGTTACAGCCTGATTCAGATCCGGAGGCCCAATGGGCCGCCCTTCTTTAGCCCAGGGCATCGCCCTGGGATTTTTGAGTCGGCGTGGATTCCGATGCGGCCTGAAGTGCCGCGCTATCTTCGGGTTGGATAAATCCAGCCGCTTCCAACCCAGGGCGATGCCCTGGGCTAAAGGAGCCCGGGCCTTTGGCCCGGAAATGCGGCAGAATTCAGCAATTCTGGTCCCTCCTTTGCATACTGTAGTGCCGGGAGGGAATCCAGTGTATCCATCTGCCGTTGCGCGGAGAGCGTGGGAGGGCGGGACGTCCGCCGAACGAGACAGACTTCTTTTGCTTCGCATGGCCGCCGGCGACCGCGAGAGCTTGGCGGAGCTGTATGACCATCTGGCTCCTACCATTCTGGGCGTCCTGGTGCGTCTTCTTCGGTGCCGCGACCTCGCCGAGGAGGTCCTTCAAGAGACCTTTTTACAAGCCTGGCTTCAGGCCGGCGCCTATCGACCGGAGCTGGGGTCCCCTTGCGGGTGGCTCCTGGCCATCGCCCGGTCTCGGGGTGTCGAGTGCCTGCGCCGGGAAGCCGTGAGGAAACGGACCGTTCCCAGTGCGCGCTCCGTGACCACGGACTTGCCCTTCCTGGGGAAACGCATCCTCATCGTCGACCATGACGTGGACTTCCTCACGGTGCTCGGCTTGGTGCTCCAGCAACTGGGGGCCAAGGTCTACGAGGTGACCTCGGCTCCGAAGGCCCTGGAATCCTTGCAGAGCCAGCGGCCCGACCTCTTGATCTCCGACTTGAGAATGGCCGGCATGGACGGCTTCGCACTGCTGGAGGCCGTGCGGGCGCTTCCGGAGTCGCTGGGAGGACGGACTCCCGCCATCGCCCTGTCAGGAGCGCCGGCGAGCGAAGTGGTGTCCCGGGTGCTCAGCTCGGGATTTCAAGTCTTTCTTCAAAAGCCTCTCAACGAGAACGATCTCCTCTCGGCGGTTCCCGCGCTCGTCGGGCGCGGCTACGTCCAGGCAGGCTGATCTCTCAGGGCCTCCCAGGCCCTGGCCCACCAGCCACCCTTTGTACACATCTCTTCGCTCAGGCGTCGGTGGCTTGCGACCTCACCCTCGGTCCGGGATACCGCGGGCCCGCCCGTCTCTCTTTACCCCTCCACCACCGGCTCCACCTCCCGGGCCACCAGCGACCGCGCCGAGCCGCGCGGGAAGAGCAGGGCGGTGGCGAGGAACACTGCGCTCAAGCCCGCGATGGCCACGAAGGTTCCCTGGAGGCCGTGGCCCAGGGCGCTGGTGAGGTGGTGGAGGGCCGCCGGGTCCAGCCGGGCGCGCAGGACGGGGTCCAGGGTGGCGTTGGCGTCGACGCCGGGGCCGGCGACCGCTTGCAGGCGGGCGTTCAGCAGCGCTCCGAGGGCGGCGACGGAGATCGCGCCACCGATGTTGCGGAAGAATTGCACCGAGCTCGTGGCCACTCCCCGGCGCCCCCAGGGGACGGCGTTCTGCACGCCCAGCAGGTAGGGCATGGAGAGGAAGCCGAGGCCGAAGCCGGTGATCATCATCGAGACCATGATCCAGGCGGCGGTGGTGCCCTCGTGGGTGAAGGCGAGCATCGTGGTCCCGGTGACCACCATCAGGCTGCCGGCGATCGTCATCGGCCGGTAGTCGATCCGCAGCATGAGGCGGCCGGCGATGGCGGAGGCGATCGGCCAGCCGAGCAGGATGGGGGCGAGGATCGATCCCGCCACCATCGCGGAGCCGCCGAGCACCCCCTGGCCGAACATCGGGACGTAGGCGGTGAGCGAGTAGAGCAGCGCCCCGATCACGAAGTTGCCGACGCTCGCGACAGAGATCAGCCGGTTCTGGAAGAGGTCGAGCGGCAGCATCGGCTCGGGCGCCCGGCGCTCCTGCCAGAGGAAGATGGCGAGCCCGGCGGCGGCGCCGGCGAGGAGGCCGAGGGTGCGGAGATCTCCCCATCCCCAGGTGCCGGGCCCTTCGAGCAGGGCGAGGAGCAGCAGGCTCACGGCGGCGGTCAGGCTGACCGTGCCGAGGATGTCCAACTGGTGCGCGGTGCGCGGCTTCTTCTCGCGCATGAAGCGTTGCAGCATCCAGCCGGAGAGGAGGCCGAAGGGGATGTTGAGGTAGAAGATCCACCGCCAGGAGAGGGTGTCGGTGATCACCCCGCCGAGCAGCGGGCCGATCAGGCTCGCCGCTGCCCAGATCCCGGAGAAGATCCCCTGGATGCGCCCGCGCTCTTCGAGGGTGTAGATGTCGCCGATGATGGTGGTGGCGACCGGATTGACGCCGCCGGCGCCGAGCCCCTGGATGGCGCGAAAGAGGATGAGCTGCGGGAAGGTGCGGGCGACGCCGCAGAGCGCCGAGCCGATCAGAAAGATCGCCACCGACCAGAGATAGGTGCGCTTGCGGCCGAAGAGGTCGGCGAGCTTGCCGAACATCGGGACGGTGGTGGTGGAGGTGAGCAGGTAGGCGGAGAAGACCCAACTGTAGTGGGCGACCCCGCCGAGCTCGCCCACCGCGGTCGGCACCGCCGTGGCCACCGCCGTCGCCTCCAGGGCGGCAAGGAACATCCCGAGCAGGATGGCGCCGGTGACCAGTTGTCGTTCGCGTCCGGGTTGCATGGGGGGCTCCTGGCGGGGGGGTCGGCCCGCGGGGGCGGGATTGTATCCGAGTGGTGTCCTATCTGAACGGTGGCCCGCGCCGCCCGGGATTGAAATCCCGGGCTACGGCCGTCCCATCCGGGACTCCAGAATCCGCTTCTCGCAGAGCCCCGGGAGGGGCGATTGTCGGTAGCCCGGGATTTCAATCCCGGGCGGCGAAGGCCACCATGGCCTTGCGCTGATCTTGCGAGGGTCTGCAAGTTCCTGGCCGAGCCCGGGCCCGGATCGGAGGCGGTCTACGCCTTCCCGGCCGCCACCAGCGGCTGCACCAGGATCTTCGCGGCGGCCCGCCAGCCCAGGCTCACCTCCTCGCCGCTGTCGAGCCGGAGCCGCACCGTCTCCGCGGTCTCGCTGCGGGACTCCACGCTGAGCCCGTTGCCGGGCACCAGGCCGCTGCGCTCGACGAGGCGCAGGAACTCCGCGCTCTGATCGCTCACCCGCTCCACCCGCAGGGGGGCGCCGAGCGGGCAGAGCAGGAGGGTGGGGAAGTCCGGCTCGCGGACGACGCCCGCGGCGCTGGGGATCGGATCGCCGTGGGGGTCCACCGAGGGGTGGCCGAGCAGCTCGTCGATGCGGTCGATCAGCCGCTCGGAGACGGCGTGCTCGAGGTGCTCGGCCTCGGAGTGCACCTCGCTCCAGTCGAGCCCAACGATCTGCACCAGGAAGAGCTCCAGCAGCCGGTGCCGGCGCTGGACGTGGGCCGCCAGCTTCCGCCCCGGCGGGGTGAGGCGCACGCCGCCGTAGGGCTCGTAGGTCACCAGGCCGCTGTCGGCCAGGGTCTTGACCATGGCGGTGACCGTGCTCGGCGTGACGTCGAGGGCGGCCGCGATCCGGCCCATGGGGACCAGGGCCTCGGGCTGGCGCTGCTCTTCCAGGAGGATGTGCTTGACGTAGTCCTCGACCGTGCTGGTGGGCATGCGGGGAAGTCTACCGCACGGCGCGAGGAGGAGAATTGACAGTTTGAGGTCTCTTGATTAGAATTTTGATGACTCGAAATTCAAGATCAGAACCATGAAAGAATCTCTCTCCCGCCGTTCCCTCCTTCGCCTCGCCGGTCTCGGCTCTCTGGGAGCCGGCCTGGTCGCGGCTCTGCCGGGCCGCCGGATGGACGCCGAAACGCCGCCGGTCCCGCCTCCTCACGGGGGGCATCACCCCGCCGGCGGTCATGTAATGGGCGTGGTGGGGAGGGTCTCCACGGCGCAGTTTGATCCCGCCCGCTTCCTCCGTTCCTGGAACTTCTCCCACCTGCCGGAGCCCGAGCGCTCGCGGTACTACCGGGAGACGCCGCGGCCGGACGGATCGCTGCTGCGCGAGTACGAGATCTATGCCGTGGACCGTGAGATCGAGATCGCCCCCGGCCTCTTCTTTCCGGCGTGGACGTTCAACGGCCAGGTGCCGGGCCCCACTCTCCGCGCCACCGAGGGGGACCGTATCCGGGTCAACTTCCTGAATCAGGGATCGCACCCCCACAGCCTCCACTTCCACGGCTGGCACCCGCCGGCGATGGACGGCTCGCTGCCCGGGCAGGAGGTGGAGCCGGGGGGGCGCTTCGTCTATGAGTTCGACGCCGAGCCGTTCGGGCTGCACCTCTACCACTGCCACGCCGCGCCGCTGAAGCGCCACATCCACAAGGGGCTCTACGGGGCGTTCATCGTCGACCCGAGGACGCCGCGGCCGCCGGCCGACGAGATGGTGATGGTGATGAACGCCTTCGACACCAATTTCGACGGCGAGAACGAGGTCTATGCGGTCAACAGCGTGGCGCACTTCCACATGATGGACCCCATCGCGGTCGAGGTCGGCCGGCCGGTGCGGATCTACCTGGTCAACGTCACCGAGTTCGACCTGCTCAACAGCTTCCACCTGCACGCGATGTTCTTCAAGGTCTACCGCACCGGCACCTCGCTCGAGACCCAGGAGGTCGCCGACACCCTGATGCTCTGCCAGGGGGAGCGGGCGATCCTGGAGACCACGTTCCGCTACCCGGGGCAGTTCATGTTCCACGCTCACCAGAGCGAGTTCGCCGAGCTGGGCTGGATGGGCTTCTTCGCGGCCGCGGAGGCTTCCCATGAAGCGTGAGACCGCGCGCCTCGTTGGGCTGGCGCTGCTGCCGCTGGTCCTGCTGGCCGGGCTGCTGGTCTGGATCGTTCGCTCGGACCCGGCGAAGGCGGTGCGGGGGGAGGCGCCGCCGGTCGAGACGCTCCGTTTCCAGCGGGTGGAGCTGACGCCGGCGGGGATCGCCGTCGCGGTCCTCAACGACGGGCCGGACCCGTCGAAGATCGCCCAGGTGCAGGTGGACGACGCCTACTGGAGCTTCACCCAGGAGCCGGCCGGCGAGCTGCGCCACCTCGGGCGGACGCAACTGCGGATCCCCTACCCATGGGTGCAGGGGGAGGCGCACGTCATCCGCCTGATCACGGCGACCGGGGTCACCTTCGAGCACGAGATCCCGGTGGCGGTCGCCACCCCGCGCCCGGGGTGGAGCTCGCTCTGGATCTTCGCCCTGATCGGGATCTACGTCGGCGTCATCCCGGTGGCGCTCGGCCTGCTCTGGTATCCGCTCGCCAGCCGCCTGGGGCCGCGCGCGATGGATTTCCTGCTCGCGCTCACCCTCGGGCTCCTGCTGTTCCTGCTGGTGGACGCCCTGCACGAGGGGTTCGATGCGGCCGCCGGCCTGGCGCAGTCCTACCAGGGGGTGGCGCTGATCACCTTCGGCGCCGTCGCCGCCTTCGTGGCCCTGGAGGTGCTGGGCGGCTGGCTGCACCGCCGGGGGAGCGCGCTGGGCGGCGCCTGGGTGACGGCGCTGCTGCTCGCCACCGGCATCGGCCTGCACAACTTCGGGGAGGGGCTGGCGATCGGCGCCGCGCTCGGCCTCGGCGAGGTGGCGCTGGGGACGCTGCTCATCCTCGGCTTCACCCTGCACAACACGACCGAGGGGCTGGCCATCATCGCGCCGATCGCCAGGAGCCGCGTGCCGGCCGG
>JBDSHF010000380.1:0-13777 GCA_039918595.1 Thermoanaerobaculia bacterium | reverse complement strand
TCATTGATCTACGGTCGTTAATTTGGGTTCCGGTTGCTTCTCGTTTCATCCCTACAGTCTGTAGAACGAACCCGAGGTCCCGATCCCCTCACTTGTCGAGCCTTACGTTTCAGAACGGCGAATGTTTTTCCGTCATTTTCATGTAAGTCGTTGATCAGATTAGATCTGTAGTGATGTGCCTCGCCTTGTGATGGCGGAATGGCACCGTCGAGAGATGGGGAAGGTCTACCGCAGCGGAGTGGTGAACGTCGGCGAGGTCTCGCGCGTGCCGTCCGGGCGGATAGCGTCCACCTGCCAGACGAGCCTGGTGCCGGGCGGCAGGGCCGCCAAGGCGCTCGCCGGGAGGCGGTACTCGATGGCCGTCTGCCCCTTGGCCGTGGCGACCTGCTGGAGATCGTCGGTGCTCACCTGCAGGTCGTAGGAGGTGGCGCCGGACACGGAGGACCAGCGCAGCACTGCGGCCTGCCGCGGCAGGGCCTGCCCGGCCGGGAGGAGCGAGCGGATGCCGGCGTGCTCGGCCTCGCGGTAGGCCGGCGGCTGCCGCGGCCCGAGATCGCCCGTGCGGTAGAGGCCCACGGCGACTGCCAGACAAGCGGCCAGGGCGGCGGCGATGGCGAGCGGACGCCACTGCCCGAAGCGCCCCTGGATCACCTTGCCGGGCACCGTCGCGGCTCTCTCCTCCTGCCGGTTCAGCTCGGCGGCGAGCCGCCAGTCCTCGGCGCAGGCGGGGCAGAGGGCGACGTGGTCCAGCACCTCCCGCATCTGCGGGGCGGCAAGCTCACCGCGCACGGCCGACCAGAGGGTCTCCGGCGTCGGGCAGCTCTGCGGATCCGGAGCGGGGCCGTCCGCAGCGAGGAACGCGGCGCGGAGCCGTGCGAGCTGCTGGGCGTCCTGGTTCATGTCTGCCACCTCTCTTCCGTTCCTCGGCTCGGCGTCATCGTAATTCAAGGGAACTCCTCCGGTTCGCGGCGCCCTTCTCACAGCGGGAGGCGCTTCGTCTGGGAGAAGAACGTGCCGGCGCCCCGGATTCCCTCACCTCCTGACGGCCCTTCTTTTCCTGGGGGCGGCGGATCCCTAGTGCTGGATGCCCTTTTCGCCCAGGCAGCCGCGCAGGTCGGACATCCCGCGGTAGACCAGGTTCTCCGCCTTCTTGGCGCTCCACCCCATGAGCTTGCCGACCTCGGGGACGCTGTGCCCCTGGAGGTTGAGGGTGACGGCGTGCCGGCGGGGGGGCACCAGCCGGCCGAGGCAGTCGCGGATGGCGCGGCCGATCTGGCGGCCGGCCGAGGCGCGCTCCGGGTCCGGGTCGCCGGCGGCAGGATCGTAGGAGACCGGCTCCTCTTCGTCGCTCCCCCCCTCGAGCGAGACCTCCTGACGCCGGCGCAGGCGGCGGATCTCGTCGATCATCGCGCTGTAGGCCGCTTTCTTGAGATAGAAGGCCGAGAACTCGGCGGTCCCCTCCTTCTTGCGCTGGATCTCCATCACCCGCATCAACGCCACCTGCACGAGGTCGTCCGCCCGGTCGGCCATCCAGCGGGGGCAGACGCGGTCCACGGCGCGCACCAGGTCGCGGTGGAGCTGCGCGTAGTCCATCGCGGGCTCAGGATTCCTTTTCGGGGTGTCCGTAATCAAGTCTCACTCTCCGCTCGCCGCCCGAATCGGGCATAGCGTACTACGAGGGGGGGCCATGTCACGCCAGGTGTCCCGCTCTCGCTCAACAACGCCACTAAGGGAACGAAGCACCTGATTTCTTTTCGCCGCACCTATGCGGCACTCTTATGAGGGGGAGTACGATGGACCACAGCGTGAGCTTTGGAGGGGACGTCAATTACGAATACCTCATCCTCGGCGCCGGCCCGGCGGGTCTGCAGATGGGGCACCACCTTTCCCGCGCCGGACACAGCTACCTGATCCTCGAAGCCGGCGACACCCCCGGCACCTTCTTCAAGACCTTCCCGCGCCACCGTACCCTGCTCTCGAAAAACCAGGTCTCCACGGGCTCCACGGACCCCGAGCTCAATCTCCGTTTCGACTGGAACTCGCTGCTCGACGAGGACGGCAAGGGGGAGATGGTGTTCACCCGCTACAGCCGCGACGACTTCCCGCCGGCCGACGAGCTGGTGCGCTACCTCTCCGACTATGCCGAGTTCTACGGCCTGAACGTCCGCTGCAACACCCGCATCCTGCGCGTCGAGAGGTCCAACGCGGGGCAGTTCCGGCTCACCGCCGGCGGCGGCGGCGTCTTCACCTGCCAGCGCCTGATCGTGGCGACCGGCGCCAGCCGGCCGTACGTGCCGGCGATCCCGGGCATCGAGCTGGCGGAGAACTACGCCGACGTCTCGATCGATCCGGAGGACTTCGTCAATCAGCGCGTGCTGATCCTCGGCAAGGGGGACTCCGCGCTGGAGACGGCCGCCAACCTGATCCCGACCGCGGCGCTGCTCCATGCCGCCAGCCCCCGTCCGCTGGCGCGGGCGGTCCACAACAAATTTGTCGACGCCTGCCGGTCGAACCAGCAGAACGCCATGCTCGACTGCGCCGTCGAGAAGATCGAGCGGCGCGACGGCCAGCTCATGGTCTCGGTGCGCTACAGCCGCGCCCAGGGCGAGACGGCGGAGCTGGCCTACGACCGGGTGATCGTGGCCACCGGCTTCCGCTTCGACAGCTCGATCTTCGCCGCCGGATGCCGGCCCGAGCTGGCGCGCGGCGACCGCTTCCCGGCGCAGACCCCGGAGTGGGAATCGGTCAACGTCCCCGGCCTCTACTTCGCCGGCACGCTGACCCAGGCGAACGACGACGGGCAGCATGCCTCGGGCTTCATCAACGGCTTCCGCTATAACGCGCGGGCCCTGTTCCGGATGCTGGAGCTGAAACATCATCGCCGGAACTGGCCGTCGCGCGAGCTCGAGCCGACCCCCGAGGGGCTGGTCGAGGCCACGCTCGACCGCCTCAACCGCGGCTCCGCGATGTGGCACCAGGCCGGGTTCCTCCACGACGTGATCGTGGTCGACGCGGACTGGGAGCACGCCGTCCATTACGAGGAGATGCCGCTCGCCTACCTCCAGGAAAGCGAGATCGCGGCGAGCGGCCACTACTACACGGTCACCCTCGAGCCCGGGGAGACCACGGAGGAGAGCGCCCCCCTGCACCCGGTGGTCCGGCGCTGGAGCGGGCGGCAGCTCATCTCCGAGAAGCACCTCCTCGAGGATCTCCTCGGCGAGTGGAAGAAGCCGGAAGCCCACGTCGCCCCCCTGCGCTACTTCTTCATGCAGCAGCTCCTGGAGACCGCGGACCTCGTGCACGGCTATGATCCCGAGGTGCTCGTTCCCGTCCAGGAGAAGGCGGTCCGGCCGCTGTTGCGGGCGGTCTGATTTCGGTCCTGCCGCCACGCTGGCAAGGCCCTCCCCGCGCGCATGCCCTGGCGTGCGCGCTTGTGCTCTATGATGGTTCGATGAGCCGGCTGTCCTACGTCTGGGATTACGACATCGATGATGAGACCTTCCAGGCCTTGCTGGACGGACGGACGACCCTGGGCCGGCTGAATCGGGATTGGGCGGCGGTGCGCCTGCTGGAGCACGCCCCTTACCGGGAGATCGTCCGCCGCCTGGGATTTCGTGGCATCGTCGAGGGCTGGCCGGCCTGGCGCCCCCGCATTCGTTCGCAAAGCCGCAAGCGTGGCTTCGATTTCCTCGCAGACTGGATACCGCGCCGCCATCCTGAGCTCCTCGACAGCAGCGGGGATCTCCCGCGGCCCCATGGATAAAGCCTTCTACTTTGAGAAGCTCTATCCTCTCCAGGATCAAGCCCTCAAGATCCTGAGCGGACTGGAGACCGGTTTTTACCTGACGGGAGGGACCGCGGCGTCACGCGGATATCTCCAGCATCGCCTCTCGGACGACCTCGATTTCTTCGTCAACGACGACCGTCGCTTCCTCCTTTGGGCGGAGCGCTCGATCCAGGCTCTGTCCGGATGGCAGAACTCGACCCTGGAAGTCCTGATGAGAGAGGAGCGGTTTGTCCGGCTGAATCTGGTCCGGGATGGGGTCCAGCTCAAGATAGAAATGGTGAACGACGTTCCCGCCCGCGTGGGGGAAATCTCCATCCATCCTGTCCTGGGCCGGCTGGACAGTGCCGAGAACATTCTGGCCAATAAGGTGACGGCCTTGATCGATCGGGAGGAGCCCAAGGATCTTGCGGATATCTGGGGATTCTGCTGCCGGCTGGGACTGCCTCTCTCCACCGCCCTGGAAGGGGCGCAGGGCAAGGCTGCCGGTATATTCCCGGCCGATGTCGCCAGGCTGCTCTGCACGGCGGATCGTAAAGACTGGGAGCTGATCCGCTGGATCGAGGCGCCGGATCCGGATCAGTTCCTCGACGGTCTGCGGCAAGTCGGGGAAGATCTCATCCTGCCCTAGGCACCACGTCCACCACCAGCCCGGTCTGCAGACGCCCCTCGATCGCGGGGGTGGGGGCGAGGTGGATCTCCACCAGCACCATCTGCGAGGCCGCGTCCACCTCGGGGGCGATTCGCTGGAGGGTGCCGGGAATTCGCAGGCCCAGGGTGCGGACGGTGACCGTGACGGCGTCCCCTTCCTTCAGCCGCCGCGCTTCCTCAGGGGGCACGGCGGCGCGCACCAGGAGGTCGCCGGCGCTGATCAGCCGCACCAGCCGCGTGCCGGGATCCACCACCGCCCCGGCATCGGCGAAGCGCTCGGCCACCCGGCCGTCGAAGGGGGCCCGGATCTCGTTGCGCGACAGGCTGGTCTCGAGCTGCCGGACCCGCGTCGCCTGCTCGGCGGCGCGCGAGCGGGCCACCTCGTAGGCCGAGGCCGACGTCTTCGCCTGCAGCGCCGCCTGGGCCAGATCCTCCTTCGAGAAGAAATCGGGGTTCTTCAGCCGCCGTTCGGCGCGGGCCTGGGCCTCGGCCAGCTCGTCCGCCGCCCGGTGCTGGTCCGCCTGGGCTCCCCGCAGCGCCGAGCGGGCCATCTCCAGATCCTGGGCCGCCAAGCTCGTGTCGAGGGTCGCGATCGGATCGCCCCGCTTCACCGAATCCCCGATCGACACGTGCATCGACCGCAGCCTTCCCGGCGAGTCCGCCTTCACGTCCACCGACTCGCGGGCGACCAGGACGCCGATCCACCCCTGGCGCGGCGCGGGGGAGGGCTCGGGAGAGCCTGTTGCCGTGAGCGTCGCGGGACGGGGCGCCGCGGGCGGCGGGATCTCCGCGGTCACGTTCCGGCGGTCGCAGCCGGCGGCCGTGGCCAGGAGGGCGAGGGCGAGACACGAGGCGAGGCGGCGGCTGGACATGGGGGCATCTTAACGCGCCGAGGCCCACCCCTTGCATCTCCACTCCCTGCCTCCGCCCTGGAGGTAAGAGAGTTAGATGGGAGGTTGGATGGCACGAGAGAAGGTCCTGGCCCTGATCCTGGCCGGCGGCGCGGGCGGCCGCCTCGAAGTACTGACCCGCCAGCGGGCCAAGCCGGTGATGCCGTTCGCCGGCGTCTACCGGCTGATCGACATCCCGTTGAGCCACTGCGTGCACAGCGGCATTTCGGACGTCTGGGTGGTCGAGCAGTATGAGCTGCATTCGCTCAACGAGCACCTGTCGAACGGCCGCCCCTGGGACCTCGACCGCACCTACGGCGGGCTGCAGGTCCTCCCCCCCAACCAGAGCAAGCACCGCGAGGAGGAGGGGGGCTTCGCCCAGGGGAACGCCGACGCGATCTACCGGCAGCGCTCGCTGATCCGCGAGCTCGATCCCGACGTCCTCCTGGTCCTCAGCTCCGACCACATCTACAAGCTCGACTACAGCCTGCTGCTCGATCGCCATCGCGAGCTGAAAGCGGACCTGACGCTGGTCAGCACCCGGGTGCCGCGCGAGCAGGCGAGCCGCTTCGGAGTCGTCGAGGTCGACGGCGAGGGGCGGGTGACCGGCTTCGAGTACAAGCCCGAATCCCCCAAAAACGACCTGGTGACCACCGAGGTCTTCGCCTACGACGCCCGCAAGCTCCTCGACACCCTCGACCGCCTGACCGCCGAGGACGGAGAGAAGGACGGATCGAGCCTGAAGGATTTCGGCGACCGGCTGCTTCCCCGGCTGGTGGAGGAAGGGCGGGTCTTCGATTTCCGCCTGGAGGGGTATTGGAAGGACGTCGGCACCGTCGACAGCTACTGGCAGACCCACATGGACCTGCTGGCGCCCGAGCCTCCGCTGCGGCTCGACGACCCCAACTGGCCGATCCTCACCACCGGCCACCAGCGCCTGCCGGCCCGCATCGAAGCCGGGGCGAGGATCGCCGGCAGCCTGATCGCGCCCGGCTGCCACATCGCCGGCCGCGTGGAGCGCTCGGTGCTGGCCCCCGGAGTTGTCGTGGAGGCGGGCGCCGAGGTGCGCGACTCGATCCTCCTGCACGGGGCGATCGTCCGCGCCGGCGCCAAGGTCGACCGCGCCATCCTGGATATCGAGGTCGAGGTGGGGGAGGGAGCGAAGATCGGCGAGGCGGACGGGGAGCTGGCGGTGGTGGGGCAGCGGGTCAGGATCCCGGCCAGGGATCGGATCGCGGCGGGGGCGCGGGTGGAGCCGGGGGAGTAGGGGGGCGACGGGAGAGTAAGGCCCCGCCGCCGCCCGGGATTGAAATCCCGGGCTACCTACGGCCGTCCCATCCGGGACTTCCCAAAATTCGCTTTGCAGAGCCCCGGGAAGGGGCGATTGTCGGTAGCCCGGGATTTCAATCCCGGGCGGCGCCTGGAACGCCTTCCCAAGGATCGATCAGGCATATCCTTCCCTCGCCATCATGAAAAACCTCCGAATCCTCCTCCTGCTCCCTCTTCTCCTCCTTTTCCTCGGCTTGGCCCCCGCCCAGCCCACCCTCCCGGCACGCGCCAAGGCCGCGCTCGCCCAGACCTCGGGCACGCTCCGCGTCCCCGGGCTCGCGCGCCCGGTCACCGTGCTGCGCGACCGCTGGGGCGTGCCCCACATCTACGCCGAGACGCAGGACGACCTCTTCTTCGCGCAAGGATTCGTGGCCGCCCAGGACCGTCTCTGGCAGATGGAGATCTGGCGCCGGACGGGGGAGGGGAGGCTCGCCGAGGTGCTCGGGCCGGAGGCGGTCGAGCGCGACCGCTTCGCCCGCCTGCTCCGCTATCGCGGGGATCTCGAGGCCGAGTATCAGAGCTACGCTCCGGACGCCAAGGGGATCATCGAGGCCTTCGTGCGCGGCGTCAACGCCTTCATCGTGGCGAGCCGCGACCGGCCGCCAGTCGAGTTCGAGCTCGCCGGCTTCCGCCCCGAGCCGTGGACCCCGGAGGTCTGCCTCACCCGCATGGCCGGCTTCGGGATGACGGGCAACGCCTCGATGGAGGTGCTGCGCGCGAAGCTCGGCACCGCGCTCGGCTGGAAAATCGCCGACGAGGTGATTCCCACCGCGCCGCCGCGTCCACTCGAATCCCAGCCGCGGACCGGCCTCGAAGGGGTCGACGAAAAGCTCCTCGCCCTGCCCAACGCCGCCCGCTCGCCGCTCCGCTTTCAGGACGGCGGCAAGCGTCCGCGGGACGGCAGCAACAACTGGGTGATCGACGGCTCGCTCTCAGCCACCGGCAAGCCCCTGCTCGCCAACGACCCCCACCGGGCGCTGACCCTCCCCAGCCTGCGCTCCATGGTCCATCTCGTCGCCCCCGGCTGGAACGTGATCGGCGCCGGCGAGCCCGCCCTCCCCGGGGTCTCCGTCGGCCACAACGATCGCGTTGCCTTCGGCTTCACCATCGCCATGATCGACCAGCAGGACCTCTATATCGAAGAGACCAATCCCGCGAATCCCAACGAGGTCCGCTTCCAGGGGAGCTGGGAGCCGATGCGGATCGAGCGCGAGACGATCCGGGTCAAGGGGGGCGAGCCGGTGGCGGCGGAGCTCAAGCTCACCCGCCATGGGCCGGTGATCCACGAAGACCGCGAGCGCCACCGCGCCTACGTCCTGCGCTGGGTGGGGAGCGAGCCGGGCACGGCGGGCTACCTCGCCTCGCTCTCCCTCGACCGCGCCCGCGACTGGCCGGGGTTCCGCAAGGCGCTGGAGCGCTGGAAGGTGCCGTCCGAGAACCTGGTCTATGCGGACGTCGACGGCAACATCGGCTGGCAGGTGGCGGGGCTCGCCCCGGTGCGCAAGGGGTGGTCCGGCCTGCTGCCCGTCCCCGGAGCGGGCGAGTATGAATGGCAGGGCTTTCTCCCCTTCGCCGAGCTGCCGGGCGCCTTCAACCCGCCGCGCCACTTCCTGGCCACCGCCAATCACAATATCCTGCCGCCGGGCTATGCGCGCGAGCTGGGCTACGACTGGGGGGATCCCACCCGCTTCCTGCGGATCTCGGAGATCCTCGGCGCGGGCGGCTCCCAGCGGGGCAAATTCTCGGTCGCCGATTTCCAGCGGCTCCAGAACGACGAGGTCTCGCCGCCGGCCCGCGAGCTGGTGAGCCTGCTGGGGGCGGCGAAGGGGGCCGGCCCGGACCTGCGCCCCTGGATCGAGAAGCTCGTGCGATGGGACGGCACCCTGGCCAGGGATTCGGCGGCGGCCGCCCTCTACGAGATCTGGACCGCCAAGCTCGTCCCCGCCGTCTTCAAGTCGCGCATGCCCAAGGAGTGGGTTCCCTTCGTCGCCGACCCGATCCTGGCCATCGACCTCCTCCGGGACCCGAAGCCCGCCTGGTTCGGGAGCGATCCGAAGGCCGGCCGCGACGCCGTCCTGCTGCGCAGCCTGGAGGAGGCGGTGGCCGAGGCGAAGACGAAGCTCGGCCCCGATCCGAAGACCTGGCACTGGGGGGGCCTGCACAAGACCGCCCTCCAGCACGTCCTGGCGACCGATCCAGAGCGCAAGGCGCTGTTCGGCCTGCCGCCCGTCGAGCGGGGCGGCGACGGCACGACGGTGGACGTCGCCGTGGGCCCCGGCTTCGACGCCCTCCATGGTGCGTCCTACCGCGAGATCCTCGATCTGGCGGATTGGGACCGTTCGGTCGCCGTCAACCTCCCCGGCCAGTCCGGCCAGCCCGGGAGCCCCCACTACGGAGACCTGCTGCCGCTCTGGGCGGAGGGAAAGTATTTCCCGCTGCTCTACAGCCGTGGGAAGGTAGAGGCGGAGTCGACCGAGCGGCTGGTGTTGACGCCATGAGCCCGGTGGCGTAAGTCAGGCACAAGCCGGGGTATAATCTAAAAATGAACGCTCAGCCTCAGGACGTCTCGAATCACTTCGAAGGCCGTTCGCCGAAGGTGCGGCAGATCTACGACCGCCTTTTAGACGTCGCTGGCGCCTTCGGTCCGGTCGAGGAAGACCCGAAGAAGACCTCGATCCATCTCAACCGCAAGACCGCGTTCGCCGGCGTGGCGACCCGCAAGGAATCCCTCATCCTCACGCTCAAGTCGGCGTGCGATCTTCAGACCTCCCGGATCGCGAAGCACGAGCAGGTTTCCGCTAACCGGTGGCATCTTGAGGTGAAGCTTGCCGATCCCGCGGACGTGGACCCCGAGCTGATCGGCTGGCTCAAGGCCGCCTACGAGATTTCGGGATAGCCGGATTCATTGAGAAGCGGGGAGGGCTGCGGGAGGCTTCAAGGGGCAGAGCTTCCCTGGGCCGATCTCGGGTTCCGCCCGGCAGGTCACTCCCTGGGCCTTCAGCCACCTTCTCCAGGCCGCGGGACTGGAAGGCTTGAGGTCCGCGCCCCGGAGATTCACCAGCGCGTCGTGAGCGAACTCCGTCTGATTCGTCTGCTTCAACTCCGTCAGACGTACGAGATTGCAGCCTGACCGCTGGATCAGGAGCTTGCGATTGCGCTTGTCGCCGGCCAGCGCGGCGACGATGGAGACGGCTTTGTTGCGGTCGGTAAGGACCGGGGAGGCGAGGAAGGGGAGGACCGGTTCGGGCGAGATCGATCGTGCTTCGCCGTGTTCGGCCATCAGGGCGACCACCCGCATGACGCTGTTGCGGACGTTCGGGGATGGGTCGCGAAGTTGCGGCAGCAGCGTCTCCAGTACATCCCGGGCATCCTGCAGGTGAGCCAGGAGATAGGCGGCCGAGGCGCGTTTCTTGGCATCCTTATCCGTCTTCAGCACCTTGATCAACTCGGCCCGGTCCGCCGGCACCTTCTGGGCGAACTTTTCGCCGTAGGCACGAAGCTTGGGGTGATCGAAACCATAGAGGCAGTGGTGCGCGGGGCATGGAGGGGACTCGGCGATCTGACCGGCGTAGTCGAGCGCGCTGCCGATGGTTTCGTACTCCCGCCAGCTTGCCAGCAGACCGTCGGGGTCCAAAACGTCATCCATGGGCTCGGGCAGGTACTCGACGGGCTTCTTGCCAGCCACGGTAATGTTGAACGTCAGGTTAGAGGGCACATTCGGCTGGGAGTAGTGCACCGCGGTGACCTCCACCGCTGCGAAGCCACCCGCCTCCTTGATCCGTTGCTCCAGCTTCGCTTCGAGCTCGCGGGCATGAGCCCCCTGCCCCGGAGTGGAGGCGGCGGCCACGTACTCTCGCGCCGCCACACCAAAGCAGCGCTCCAACTCGGCGACAGATCCAGGGGCCACGCCGAAGACGTCCACATTCCCAAGCTTCCCGGGTTCCAGAGGACGAGCAGCTGTGATCCGGAGCACACACAGGGAGAGGGTGAGAATACCGATGCGTGAGAGCTTAATGGGGTTTCTCCTGTCCATCGGGCTCCTCCGTCGTGGCATTGAGGTAGGCCGGTGGCTCCGGTGCCAGGTGGATTTCGGCAGCTTGTGCCATGTTCTCGGAGGCGATGGTCTGAACGTGCTCGATACGGATGGGCGCCTGCGAAGGTTTCCACCGGAAGCCGGCTCGCGGGTCGATAAGAAAATCGCTGAAGGCGTCGAGGAGCGGCACTCCGCTAACCGATTCCAGCCAGAGAAACTGGCCGCCTTCGTTGACCTCCAGGAAAACCACGTCCTTCTCCGGGGTGACCACGAAGTCGAAACACCCCATCAAGAGTCCAAGCCGGCGGAGCATCGAGCGGCAGAGTTTCGCCAAGCCTGGCGGAACATCGATCGACTCGTAACGCAAGGAACGCTGGCCGTTACGCCAGTCCACCTGACTCCGCTCCTGCTCCTGAGAAAGTATCTTCGTGGCGAAGACGGCGCTGCCGAACACCGTGACCCGAAGCTCGAAGGCCTTGGGGATCAGCGGCTGGTAAATCCCTGGCGTCAGGGAGAGGGTGGAGTCATCGGGTAGGGAGCTCTCGTCGACCGCCGTCGTAAACAGGCCCAGGATTTTTCGCCCCTCGGAGTCGAGCCAGAAATTGTTCTCGCTGCCAAAGGCCTTGTAGATTGCTCGTCCACCCCAGTCGCGGACTGCGGCCCGGATCTCCGCCGGATCGTTGCTGAACAGCGTCGGCGGGATCGAAAATCCCACCTCGCGTGCAATCCGTAATTGGTACGGCTTGCGATCGGCTACGAGGGCACGAACCGGGGAGTTGACGTAGACAGTATCTGGTGGGAGATGGTGCCAGAGGCCCACGATAAACCGGGCCGACTCCTGGCGAACGAACTCCCGGTCTTCCGGGTGCACATCAAAGGGAACGACCGGACGCCCGGGTCGCCGCCACCAGAGGGTATCCGGCGGCGTTGGCTGCGAGGAGTGTCGCGGGTCGGTGAGACGCCAACGATCCTCCTCGGCAGCGTCCGGCTTCAGGTAGAGCGAGCCCGTTGAGCGGCTTGGGAAGTCCGGAAGGTGGGCCAACTCCGCCTGAGTGCCTTTTCTCCGTAGGGCTTCCTGGACGAGAAAGGAGTCTGGATCTTCAGGGTTGGTGGCAATCAGCACATATGGATGGCCACCAACCCCATTCCGGGACCTGGAGATCAATGCCGCGGCCACCTGGATCCCCCAGGAGGACAGGATGTCAAATCGGGAGGCCTCCGATGGCATCCGTTCCGCCGGTGCAGTCCCTGCCGGTGCGGGCATCATGAGTCACCGTTCCATCGCAGGTGCTAAATGCCTTGGTCACTGGCTTGCGCCCTTCTCCACCAACTTGGGCGAGGCCTTCTTCCGGCAGCTCGACAGCGACTTGGCGACCGAGAACCCTGCGGTACTTCGTTTGGCCCTTGTTCATCAGAGTCTCCTTTTGAGATGGCAGGTGCAGATTAAGTCCTATACAACTTCACCGTCAAGGACTTGCCTACTCGGAAGCGGGGTTGGTCTTTAAACGCTTCAGGACCAAATCGTCGCAAAACCCCCGTAGAAGACTCCCCAGCCACGGAATACGTTGCATCATCCAGGGATGATGCGACTCCGCTGCTGGCGCAGTCGCATCGTTGAGGTAAGATGTTACGTCGTCGGCGAACGATGTCGCGTCGCCGATTTATTGAGACTCAGATCCCCGTCCGCACGGTTGTTTCTGATTGCAGTCGTGTCATCTTCCCTCTAAATTGTCGCTGCTAGACTTCCGATGTCTGGCATGCGCGGGATATGTCGTCTCAGGCATCGCCAATGTCGCTTTGTGGAGCGAAGGTGTCTTGGATTGGCTGGCGATGTGACGCCTTATCCTGAAAACGTCGCGAAAACTCTTGCGCTGTTGGAAAAGCTCAGGGAGGTGCGACGCTGTCCGGTGGCGAGACTCGCGATTAAATCGGCGGTGTCGCGCATCCAGCAGCGCATTTTTTTCTCCCGCTGGATCGGAGCTGTGAGTCGTGGTATTGTCGCGTTTCCAGGAGAGGTGTCGCGTCTTGGCGGGAGGCGTCGCGATTCGCGGGGCGCTGTCGCGCCGTTGTGGGCGGCGGACTGGCGGCGGGCGGAGGCGCGACAGTCTGGGAAGAGCTGAGGAGAAAGCGATGAGCAGCCATCTGTCCGTGTCGGAGATCCTGACGAAGCTGGAGGCGCGGATCGTGTCGCACCGCGAGAAGGCGGCGTTCCATATTCAGCAGGAGGCCCAGCACCGGGAGCAGGGGATCTTCCATACCGCCGAGCTCGAGAAGGTGACGGCCCATTACGAGGCGTTCAAGGTCACGGCGGCCACCGCGGCCGGCCTCGCCCAGGAGGCGGCGCCCCCCCGGACCGGCGGCGAGGCGGAGGACAAGGACCTCGGCCCGCGCCCGATGGCGAGCAAGCTGATCGCGCGGGTCGTGGATCGCCTGCCTCCGGGCGAGAGCTTCGGCCCCACCCGCGTGGCCGCCGAGGTCAACCGGCGCTATAAGGACCGGCTCCGCAAGCCGGTCGAGGTCCGCACGGTCGCCGTCAACCTCCGGCGCCTGAGCGATGCCGGCCGTATCCGCCGGGTCAGCGCGGGGACGGCCCATCATGAATCGCGGTTTACGAAGTAGCGGGCCTGCCCCCCTCCTGCGTTACGATCTCCTCCAGAGTGCACCACCCTGAGGAGATCCCGATGCGCGCAGAATCGTCTCGCCGGCGCCGGATGGCCGGACTCGTTCTTTTCCTGATCGTCGTGGCGGCGGTCGCCATGGTCTTCGTGCCGATGTGGCTGATCCGGCCGTTCGTGCCCCAGACCCCCGGCGGCCTCGCCGTCGCCTACGCGCTGCGGCGATGGGCGCCGATCGTGACCGCCCTGGCACTGTTGGGCGGGTTGGCGCTGACGGTCTCGCTCTGGCGGGGCGGGCGGTGGTGGCGCCGGGCGCTGGCCGTGCTGGCGCTGGTCCCCCTGGGGGCGGCGGCCTGGCTCTCCCACGTCAACATCTTCGAGAAGATGTTCGCCCCCATGAAGGATGCCCGGTTCGCCGCCGCGGGGGCCGCCGACTGGGTGGGGACGGTGGACCCGGTGCTGGCGGTCGACCATG
>JBDSHF010000379.1:0-3541 GCA_039918595.1 Thermoanaerobaculia bacterium | reverse complement strand
TGTCGCCCCTACCGGGGTTGCGGGATATGTGGACTTCGCGAACCCGGGGCTGACGCCGCCGGGCTAATTCCTGACGCCCCTGCGGGGCTGATTTCGACCCTCTAAGAGCATCTAACAAAACCGGCCCGTTGGGCCGGTTTTGTTAGGAGCTCTAAATCGTTGACCGAGTCTTGCGGTTGTCACAGTCACGACGGCGGGGATTCTGTAGGGACACTGCTGGTTAATCATTTGGTAATCAAGCGCGCAGGGAAACCTTTATGTTCTTCGCCTTCGTTCTGAAGTACTTGGACCACCGGATCACCGATTTTGACGTAGCTGTCATCCTCATCGATATCTTCCCGGCGGCGGTGTTTCAGGAGCGCTGGCTCGCTCTGCTGGCCGCGGCGGTCCTTCCCGGCACGGGGCGGGACGCGGCGTTCCGGCTGCAAAGGAGTCCGGCCCGGGCGGCTTCGCGATCGAGACCGGCAACGGCGGCGAGCCGGTCGGCTATTCGGCGCTCTTCGACGAGCGCATTCCAGAGGCGGCGGGCTGAGCTGGTTGGCCGTGGGGGCTTGGGCCTCCACGGCCGGGTCTACTCGCTCAGAAGTTGAGAGGCGCTCTCCTCCAGCGCAGGGAGCTTGTTCGTCACCACATCCCAGATCATCTCGAAGTCGATTCCAAAGTAGGCGTGGATCAGGATGTCCCGCAGCCCCGCGATCTTCCGCCAGGGGATCTCGGGCCGCCTCTCCCGGATGGGCTCCGGAATCTGCTTGATGGCCTCGCCGATGATCTCGAGGTTGCGGATCACCGCATCCGCGGTCTTGGAGTCATCGCAGAACGCCTCGAACGTCAGACCTGCCGTATAGAGACGGATCTTACGAGCAGCTTCGAGGATGTCTTCCAGGTAGACCTTAAAATCCCGGGGCATAGATCGTCTCCCCGAGGATCGCGTCCCGCAACCGCGGCTTGATGATGTCGGAGACGACGAGATCGACCGGGCGGTCGAAGAGATCTTCGAGAAACGCTTTCAGGTCCATATAGTTGTCGAAGGTCTTGGCCCCGGGCTCGAATTCCACGAGGAAGTCGAGGTCGCTCTTCCCGGTGGCCTCTCCGCGCGCCTGGGAGCCGAAAAGGCCCAGCCGGCGGGTGCCATAGCCGCGGATGGCGTCGCGGTGACCGGCGAGGGTCTGGAGGATCTGGTTGGCGGCTGGGCTCATGGCACTGAGTAGTCTATCCGGTCATCAGGCACACTGCACGAGCGGCGGCTGATCGAGGCTCTGCGGGAGGGATGTCCCAGATTCATAGCACCGTGCACATAAAAGGTAGGGGCGGAGTCCCAGGCTTCACCCAGAAGCCCCCAGGGTGTCCTCCGCGTCTCGAAAGGATCTCCATCATGCGATCGATTCTTCGCAAGCTGTGCATTCTCCCCGTCCTGGCCCTCGTCATCTCCCTGTCCGGCCGGCATTCGGCGCAAGCGGCCTGTTTCTGTTACACGAATGGGGACTGCTATCTCTGCACCGGCGGGCATCCCGATTCCGTCGCCTGTTTCAATCACCGTTGCGTGGGCCTCCCCTCGTAGACCTTCCGCGCGGTCTCTGCTGGACAGGAGCCGGGGCGCAGCCTGCGATGCTCCGGCTCCGCCAGTGCTATCGTCCGCCGCACCATGGATCTGAGACCCCTCCGGCGTCATCGCGACTTCCGGGCGCTGTACGCCGCTCAATTCGTCTCCTTTCTGGGCACGATGGTCACCTACGTGGCCCTGCCCTTTCAGATGTTCCAGCTCACCCATTCCTCGCTGAAGGTGGGGCTGCTGGGTCTCGCCGAACTGGTGCCGCTGCTCCTGACCGCCTTCGTGGGCGGCGCTCTCGCGGGTACCGTGGACCGCCGCCGGATGGTGCTCGCGACGGAAGTGGGCCTCGGCCTGGGCAGTGGCGCGCTCGCCCTTGCCGCGCTCCACGGGAGCCCGCCCATATGGACGCTGTACGCGATCGCCGCGGTGATGTCCGCGCTCAACGGCCTGCAGCGCCCCTCGCTGGAGGCCCTCGGGCCACGGCTCGTGGACGCCGACGAGCTGCCGGCCATGGCATCGCTCACCATGTTCCGCGGCAGCATCGGGATGATCGCCGGGCCGGCCCTGGGCGGAGCGCTGATCGCCTCGGCCGGCCTCGCCACGACCTATCTCTTCGACATGCTGACCTTCGTCTTCTCGCTGGTGGCGATCCGGACGATCCGCGCGGTGCTCCCCGCGGAGCCGGGGGAGGGGCCGAGCCTGCGCAGCGTGCTCGACGGCTTCCGCTATGCCCGCAGCCGCCAGGAGCTGATCGGCACCTATGTGGTGGATTTCGTGGCGATGGTGTTCGGCATGCCGCTGGCCCTCTTCCCCGCGATCGCCGCGGCGCGGGGCGGTCCGAAGGTCGTGGGGCTCCTCTACGCGGCGCCGGCCTGCGGAGCGCTGGTCGCCAGCCTGACCAGCCGCTGGGCGTCCCGCGTCCATCGCCACGGCCTGATGGTCATGCTGGCGGCTACCGTCTGGGGTCTGGCGATCGTGGGCTTCGGCCTCAGCGATGGGCTGGTGCCCGCCCTTCTCTTCCTGGTTTTCGCAGGGGGAACGGACGCCGTGAGCGGCATGTTCCGCATGACGCTCTGGAATCAGACGATCCCCGACGGTTTGCGGGGACGGCTGGCGGGGATCGAAATGGTGAGCTATATGAGCGGTCCGCTGCTCGGCCACGTCGAGGCGGGAATGATCGCGGCCGCCTTCAGTGTAAAGGTTTCTGTGGTTTCGGGCGGCGTGCTCTGCGTGATCGGAGTTCTCCTCTGCGCCCTCTTCCTGCCGCGCTTCGTCGCGTACGACGCGCGAGATTGGAAAGGCCGGGAGCCGGACCTCGCGGTCACGCCTCCCGCCGGCGATTGAAGGCGCTTGTGCCTAGAAGCAGATGTTGACGCAGTCGAACCGCGGATCGGGATTGCAGCACCGGGTGGCCGGATCCCAGGTGTACTTGCAGGCGGAGACCGGACAGGGGTTCGTGCCCGTCGCCTGAGCCTGGCGAAGGGCCGGGATCAGGAACAGTGCGGAGAGCAGGGCCAGCTTCCAGAGCTTCGCGGTGGTCTTGGTGTTCATAAAAATCTCCTTTCAAAGAGGAGGGGTGCGCGCGGGAGGGGAGAGGGGACAGGGGCGCGTCCGCCGTTTCCCCTCTACCTCACGACAGCAGCATCTCCAGATCCTCCCGGCTGAGCCCCGAGAGCAGGCTGCGGTCGGCCTGGATCACCGCGTCGGCGAGGTTCCGCTTGGTCTTCTGGAGATCGAGGATCTTCTCCTCGACCGTATCGCGGGCGACGATCCGGCTGGCGAAGACGGGGCGGACCTGTCCGATGCGGTGGGCGCGGTCGATGGCCTGGGACTCGACGGCGGGGTTCCACCAGGGATCGAGCAGGTAGACGTAGTCGGCGGCGGTGAGGTTGAGCCCCAGCCCGCCCGCTTTCAGGCTGATCAGGAAGAGCCGGCATTCGGGGTTGGACTGGAACGCCTCCACCTTCTCCTGGCGGTCGCGGGTGCGGCCGT
>JBDSHF010000378.1:0-11094 GCA_039918595.1 Thermoanaerobaculia bacterium | reverse complement strand
AGGCCGAGGCGACCACCAACGACTGCCGCTGGCAGTGCGGGCTTTGCGGTGTGGTCTGCCCCTGCAGGGTCTGTTACGGCCCTCTGCCGGTTTGTCCCTGCGGATAGACCCCAGCCGCAGCCGCGATCTGGCGGCCTTCCTGACCCAGGCGGCTGAGCGCGCGAGCATCGATACCGTCGATGCGGCGAAATCGAGTGAACCTGAAGGGTTCAGCTCATATTTATTGAGGTGCTTAACGAGAGAGTTTGCGTGCCGGGAGAGCGAAGATAGAGCCAACAGGCGAAAGCCTGCGCGGGGCCGCTATCCGCCCGGGCATTGATGCCTGCCTCTTATCCAGAAGTCGTCCAATCCTTCGGGGGGTCGACGAAAAGCGACGGAGGTGGAGGACGCGGAAGGCGAGAGGGATTGGGAATGTTGACGCCGCCGCGGAGACGACCCGCCGTCCCCGTGGCCTTCGCAGGGTGTCGTGGACGGGCTGTGTCGTCTCTACGGGTACGTTGGAGGCTTGGCCCGAGTTGGGAGTTACGGCGGCGTTGAGAACTTGCGTCTGCGAGATTTCCGTAACCTCCACCCATCGCTATCGCAACACCGTCTCCGCAGCGGCGATGCCGGCGCGATCCTCACCGACCCCCGACGTCACGAATCCCGACGAGATGTGGCGGCTTTCAGGCCCCAGCCCGTTGTCATCATTCCCCCCAGGGCATCGGCCTTCGGCCTCAGCCCTGGGCTTCATTCTCCCGGCCCGTTGGGCCGGACGGGAGCCGAACGCCTGAGAGGGTGTTTGGAAAGACCCCCCCTGTAAAGCCGCCCCTACTCCTCCTGGAACAATCCAACCTGGATCTCCGCCGGCTCGCCCGCGGAACCCTCGTCCTCGGCGGCGGGGTCGTCCTCGGGGGGCATCTCCGCCTCGGCGGCTTCCAGGGCGTGGGGCTCGGCGGCGATCGCCGCGATCTCGGCGGATTCCTGCCGCGCCGCCAGCTCCTCGGGGGTGGGCAGGGCCGGCAGGTAGACGTAGCGGCCGAGGCCGCGGTGGAACTGCATGCCGGGCGCCGCCTCGCGCGAGTTGCGGAGCTGGTTGATCTTGGAGTCGAGGTCGTCGATGAAGTGGAGAGCCAGGGCCTCGGGGGTCATCGGCTCGACCGGGGAGGCGTACTCCTTTTTCCCTTGATGGGAGAGGACCATGTGCTCGAGCAGCACGCGCAGGTCCTGGGGGAAGTCCGGGATCGCCGCGCAGCGCTCGATCAGGAGGTCCCGTCCGATCACCACGTGGCCGATCAGCCGGCCGACGAGGGTGTAGTCGTTGGCGGGCATGGCGCCCAGCTCGTACAGCTTGCCGAGGTCGTGGAAGAGGACGCCGAGCAGCACGAGGTCGCGGTCGAGCTCCCGGTAGTGGCCGCAGACGAGCTCTCCCAGCTCGGCCATCGAGACGACGTGCTCCAGGAGGCCGCCGCGGTAGGCGTGATGCATCGCCTTGGCCGCCGGATGCTCGCGCAGGGCCTTGCCATGGAGGGCGATGGTCTCCGCGGCGAGCCGGCGCAGCACCGGCCGCTCCACGTCTTCGGCGTAGATCCTCTCCAGTCTTCTCCAGAGATCGTCGATGTCCTCGCGAGTGGACGGAATGAGCTTCGATTCGTCGAACCCGTAATGGCGGTCGCCGTCGGTGGCCTCGCGGCATTCGTCGATCGTGGCCTGGAGCTGATCGCGGTAGTTCTTGACCGAGCCGCGGAAGGCGACGAACTGGTGGGTCTCGAAGCTGCTGTTCAGAGCGGGGCTGTCGGACCAGATCTTGGCGACGATGGAGCCGCTCGCGTCGGCTAACTCCAGGTCCAGGAAGCTCTTGCCGTTGCGGTCCTGGCGCAGCTCCTTCTTGGTGAGGAGCGCGAAACCCTGGACGTTATCGCCGGCTTCCCAGGTGCGGATGGGGACGTTGCGCAAAGTCTTCGGCATGGCCGCCTCATAGTAGTCGCTCCGGCCTGCCCTGCCAACCGGGGGCTCCATCCCATGGCACCGGGCATGCAACGAGGCTGCGTGTGAGATACCGGATTCTGCTGTATCGCCTGTTTTTCCTCCTCCTCTACACTGTGCTCCCTCTCGTCTCGCTGCGGGCTCAAGGCCTGCAGGAGAACGATCCCACGCTCTGGCCGGAGCCGGACCGGGCCTTTCTCCAGGACGGCCCCGGCCTGCTCGTCACCCCGGAGCAGCGCACCGAGCTGCGCGGTTTCAACCCGGAGGCGCGGGCGCGCTGGATCCAGGAGTTCCTCAACCGCGACCCGATCCCGGCGACGCCGGACAACGAGCTGCGCAAGGCGATCGCCCGCCGGCAGCGGCTCGCCGCCGATCAGTACCTGTCGCCGCAGGACGTGCGCTCGCAGCTCCTGTTTCTCAACGGCGAGCCCGCGGACCGGCTGCAGATCGACTGCGGCACCGCGTTCAAGCAGCTCGAGATCTGGACCTACCGCCGGGGCACCGGCCCGGACGGCAAGCCCCTGGACCATCAGCTCGTCCTCTATACCCCCGGCAAGGGGGAGCCGTTCCACCTCTGGGTGCCCAGCGACTCGAAGCGCGTGCTGTTCACGCCGCAGATGGAGTACTGGCTCCAGCAGTGGGAGGAGCTGCACAGCCAGATCGGCGCCGAGCGCTTCGACCTGCAGGTCTGCAAAGAGGCGAAGAAGGTCGACGAGGCGACCGGCGTCCCCGGGTTGACCGGCGTGGGCTCGCGGCGCGCGAAGTTCCACCCCAGGGACAACTCCTCCTTCCTGGCGCCCCCCAGGGAGGTCGCCGACTGGGCCCGCGTGGCCGCGGAGACCCCGGTCCCCAACGCGTCCCCGGAGCTGAAGATCGCCTCCGTGGACCTGCATTTCCCCGACCGCGACGGCCAGCGCATCCTCACCCGCGCGCTGGTGCAACTGCCGCCGAACGCCGGCTTCAAGCTGTCGGCGGACGCCAAGCCGGCCACCCGCCTGATCGTCGAGGGGATGATCGAGCAGGAGGCCAAGGCGTTCGAGGATTTCCGGATGCGCTTCCAGCTCCCCGCCGGCAATCCGGGGGAGCCGGTGCTCCTCGCCATCGACCGCCCGTTGCGGCCGAAGCAGAACTACGTCCTGCGGCTCAAGATCCGGGATGAGATCGGCGGCGCCGAGACCTGGATCTCGCGCGGCTTCCGGGTACCGGTCGATCCCGTCCCCGAGGCGGCGGTGGCCGGCGCCGCCGTCGCCCAGGGCGAGCTGGTGCCGCGGAAGACCGCCACCGGCGCCGACAGCCTGCTGATGCTGCCGCCGACGGAGGACGTCCTGATCGGGGTCTGGCGCGCCCAGGCCATCGTCACCGGCGAGCGCATCAAGAAGGTCAATTTCCTGGTCGACGGCAAGCTCCAGCTCGCCACCTCCAAGGTCCCCTACTCCGCCGAGGTGCGGCTCTCCAGCTTCCCGACGGAGCAGACCGTGCGCGCCGAGGGGTACGACGACGCGGGCCAACTGGTGGCCGCCGACCAGGTGATCCTCAACCAGCCGCGCGGCGGCTTCAACGTGCGGATCGTCACGCCGGCCAAGGGCACCCGCGCCCAGGGGAACCGCGCGCAGACCAAGGCCGAGGTCGTGGTCCCTGAAGGCCGCCGCCTGCAGGCGATGGAGTTCCGGGTCAACGATCAGCTCATCACCTCGCTGGCCAAGCCACCCTGGCAGGCCGAGGTGCCGGTGCCGGAGGCCGACCTCGTCTACCTGACCGTGGTGGCCATCCTGGACGACGGCACCCGCAGCGAGGCGGTGCGGTACCTGCGGGCGCCGCAGTATGTCTCGGAGGTCGACGTCGACCTCGTTGAGCTCTACGCGGCGGTGACCGACCGCTCCGGCGACCTGATCAACGACCTCGGGCAGGACGACTTCGACGTCTACGAGTCGGGCAAGAAGCAGGAGCTGGTGAAGTTCGACCACGTGCGCAACCTGCCGCTCACGGTCTGCATGCTGATCGACACCTCGGGCTCGATGGCCTCGTCGCTCTCCGCCACCCAGAGCGCGGCGGCCGGCTTCCTGCAGAGCGTGATGAAGCCGGGGGACAAGGCGTTCGCGGTCAGCTTCGCCCGCCGCCCCCGGCTGGAGATCGCGCCGACGGACGACACCAAGGCCGTGATCCAGTCGATCTCCGGGCTCCAGGCGGTCGGCGACACCGCCCTCCACGACGCCCTGGTGCACAGCCTCTACTACTTCCGCGGGGTGAAGGGGCAGCGGGCCCTGGTGCTGCTCTCGGACGGCGACGACAACTCGAGCTACGTCACCTTCAAGAACGCCATGGAGTACGCCAGCCGGAGTGGCGTCGCGGTCTACGCGATCGGCCTCAACCTGACCTTCTTCGACACCGGGATCAAGGGGAAGCTCGGCGAGCTCGCCACGGCGAGCGGCGGCCGGGCGTTCTTCACCAACAGCCCGCAGGAGCTGCCGGCGATCTACAAGCAGATCGAGACCGAGCTGCGCAACCGCTACCTGCTGGCCTACAACTCCACCGAGGCGGGGACCCAGACCGGGTTCCGCTCGGTCGAGGTGAAGGTGAAGAAGTCCGGGCTCAAGGCGCGGACGGAGAAGGGGTACTACCCGTAGGGAGCGGGCTCAGCTCCGGATCGAGCGCATCGGCTCCGTGCGCGAGGCGCGCAGGGAGGGGACGGCGCAGGCGGCGAGGGAGATGAGGGCCAGCACGGCCACCACCCCGGCCGTCGTCAGCGGGTCGGTCGCGGTGACGCCGTAGAGGTGGCTCTCGATCAGCCGCCCCAGGGCGTGGAAGCCAACCAGGCCGAGGGCGGTCCCGAGGACGGTGAGCCGCAACCCTTGGCCGAGGACGAGCCGCGCCACCTGCCAGACCTGGGCGCCGAGCGTCAGCCGGAGGGCGATCTCCCGCCGCCGTCGCGCCACGCTATAGGCCACCACTCCATAGATGCCGACCGCGGTGAGCAGCAGGGCCACCCCGGCGAAGAGAGCGGTCAGCAGCAGGGCCAGCCGGCGGTCGGCCAGACTGTCGCGCACCGCGTCGGCGAACGGGCGCAACTCGATCCGCTCGAGTTGGGGATCGAGCGCCGTCACGCTCGCGCGCACCGCCGCGGCGAGCTCCGGGTCGCGCCGGGCCGTCCGCAGCACGTAGGAGCCGCCGTCCAGGGGGTACTGGCTCACCGGTAGGTAGACCTCCGGTCGGCTCTCCTCCGCGAGCGCGCGCTGGCGGACGTCGCCTACCACGCCCACGATCTCCCACGCCGTGCCCGCCGGGTTGATCTCGCTCGTCCAGCTCAGCCTGATCCGCCGGCCGACGGCGTCGCGGCCGGTCGAGTACGCCCGCGCGAAAGCGCGGTTGACCAGCGCCACCCGGGGCGCGTCGGGCCCGTCCTGAGGCGAGAAGCCGCGGCCGGCGAGGCGCGGGATGCTCAGCGCGGTGAAGTAGCCGGGGCTCGCCACGTTGATCGCCACCGCGGGAGCGTCCCGGGAGGGTGGCGGGGCCTCCTCGAAGGAGAACCGGGTGCCGAAGCCCTCGCCGGAGACCGGCAGCCGGGCCACCGCTCCGGCCGCTTCGACTCCCGAGAGCCTGGCGAGCCGGTCGAGCAGATCCTGGTGGAAGGCCAGCATCTTGCGGTCCGAGTCGTACCGCTTCTCGGGCAGGCCGATCCCGAAGCGCAGGACCTCCGCGCTCTGAAAGCCGGGATCGGTGGCGAGGAGATCGAAGAAGCTGCGCAGCAGCAGCCCCGAGGCGAGGAGGAGCATCACGCTGAGCGCCACCTGGCCGACGACCAACGAAGCGCTCAAGCGGTGGTGCGGGGTGACGGCCGCCCCGCCTTCCCGCAGCACCTTCTGGAGGTCGGAGCCGCGGGCCAGCAGGGTCGGGATGAGGGCGAAGACCAGGGCCGTGGCGACGGCGAGCCCGAGGGCGAAGAAGAGGACCGAGCTCTGGAGGCGCGGCGGCTCCGCCTCCAGCCCGGCCGGCAGCCCGCTGCCGCCCACCAGCGGCAGGGCCAGCGGGAGCAGCCGTAGCCAGGCGCTCGCGGTCACCAGCCCGAGGGCGGCGCCGAGCAGGCTCAGCACCAGCCCCTCGGCGAGGAACTGGCGCGCCAGCCCGCCGGTCCCGGCGCCCAGCGCGGCCCGGATGGCGACGCGGTGAATGCGATTGAAGAACCGCGCCAGCAGAAGGTTCGCCACGTTGACGCAGGCGATCACCAGCAGCAGAAAGCCGGCGCCCGTGAGCAGGAGGAGGGGGCGGCGGTTCTTCCCCCGCAGGGCCTCGTTCAGGGTGGTGAGGTTGGCGCCGACCTTGGCGTTGGTGTCAGGGTGCGACTGGGCCAAGCGGGCGGCAATCCCGGCCAGCTCGGCGCGCGTCGCCTCCGCCGTGACACCGGGCCGCAGGCGGCCGACGGCCCCGAGAGAGCGCGCCTCGCGGCTCGCCCCATAATCCTTGCGGCTGAGCGGCAGGTAGAGGTCCGGCACCTTGCCGCCCATGGCGAAGCTGAAGCCGGCGGGCAGCACGCCGAGGACGGTGTAGGGGACGTCGTTGAGGCGCAGCCGGCGGCCTACGATGCCGGTCGCGCCACCGAACCGTTCGCGCCAGAGGCGATGGCCGATCACCACGACCGGGATCTCGCCGGTCTCCTCTCGCTCGTCGAACACGCGGCCGAGGACCGGCCGGGCGCCGAGGACCGGGAAGAAGTCCGCGGTCACCATGCCGCCCTGGACCACGGCGATATCCCCCCCTCCCGAGAGCAGGCCGAAGCTCCGCGGCCGGTAGGCCGCCATCCCGGAAAAATCGTGGCTCTGCGCCCTCCAGTCGAGGAGGTCGGCGAGCGAGACCGGCTGGCTCCCCGACTCCGCCCGGGTCTCGAAAAGCGCCACCAGGCGGTCGGGATCGGCGTAGGGGAGCTGCTTGAGGAGCAGGCTGTAGGTGGCCGAGAACATCGCCGTATTGGCGCCGATGCCCAGCGCCAAGGTGATCAAGGCGGGAACGGCGAACCCGGGAGATCGCAGCAGAGACCGCAGGGCATGGCCGATTTCGTGACGTCCCGGCAGCATGTTTTGGAGGTTAGCAGAAGGCTTCGAGAACCCACAAAACCCCGGCCTGTCCCCGGCGGCCCCGCCGGGATATTATCCCCCCATGCTGCTCGGCCGGCGCACCCCCGTCACCACCATCCTCCTGATCGCCATCGGCGTCTGCTTCGCCGCGCAGTACCTGACCGGCCTCGAGGATGGACCGCTGGTCCAGCTCGGGATCAACTACGGGCCGGCGGTCCGCCAGGGGCAGTACTGGCGGCTGGTCACCAGCATGTTCCTGCACGGCGGGCTGGTCCACGTGGCGCTCAACGCCTGGGGCCTCTACCAGCTCGGCTCCCTGTTCGAGCTGCTGCTGGGCTCCCCGCGGCTGCTGCTGGTCTATTTCGTGACCGGCATCGCCGGCTCGCTCGCCAGCGACATCTTCACCCACGCGCCGAGCCTGGGCGCCTCGGGCGCGATCTTCGGGGTGATGGGGGCGCTGATCGCCTTCCTCCTGCGCCGGCGTAGCGCGCTCACCCCGCAGGGGAAAGCGATCCTGATGCAGCTCGTCGGCTGGGCGGTGATCAACGTCTTCTTCGGTTTCTCGACCCCGGGCATCGACAACTCGGCCCACCTCGGCGGCTGCGCGGCCGGCCTGCTGCTCGGTTTCTTCCTCCCGGAGCGCCGCCAAGAGTTGTCCCCGGCGCCGGAGATACGGGATTACGGAGGCGGGTTGTAGCGGTTTGATAGAATAGGGCACCAAGGGGGCGCAAAAGATCTCTGCCCGCCGCCTCTTCAATCCGTACAACCGACACACCCGGCTCCCTGTTCGGGAGGCGATCTGGAGGAATTTGCCCTATGGCACGACGCATGATGAACCGCCTCTACTACTTCACCATCGAGGATGAGAGCATCCTCGCGGAGGCGTTCGCGCAGCTCGAGAAGGACGTTTACGCGATCACCTACAAGGTCGCCGGGACGGAGGACGTCTTCGTCACCACCAGCGAGACCAAGGACGCGATGGACCGCAACGACATCCCCTACAACCTGCTGGCCGAGGAGGATGGCGCCAAGATCGCCGTCTACCACTCGCCGCTGTCGCGCGAGGAGCTGGGGGACTTCGAGGACGCCGTCAAGGCGCTCGCCCTGGCCTACCGCGCCATCGCGGTCGCCTGCGTCGGGGTCAACGGCGAGAGCAACCTCGGCTTCGACCTGTCGAACGGCTCCAAGGCCTACACCTACTTCACCGCCCCCGCCGGGCATACCTTCATCTGGCGCCTGTTCCGCGAGCGCGAGGAGGCGGTCGAGTTCCTGACCAAGCTGACCGCCGGCGAGAAGAAGGCGATCGAATGGGCGGAGTCGATCCCGCTGAGCTCGGTGAAAGAGCTGAAGTCGTATCATTGACCGGTTCCGGGAGCCCCGTCTGACCGTTCTGCCTCTCTTCGAGCCCACCTACAGCGTCGCCCAGCTCTGCGGGGAGGTGCGCGAGTTCCTCGGCGAGGCCTTCTCCTCCGTCTGGGTGGTGGGGGAGGCGCAGCGCGTGCGGCCGAGCGGCCGCGGGCACGTCTACTTCGAGCTGATCGAGAAGGGGGAGCGCGACGAGATCGTCGGCAAGCTCGACGCGGTGATCTGGAAGGGGGACTACCTCAAGATCCAGCGCCTCCTCGCCGCCTCCGAGCAGAAGCTGACCGACGGCGTCCAGGTGCGCTGCCGCGGCAGCCTCGACTTCTACGCTCCCAGCGGCCGGCTGCAGCTCTGCGTGCGCGAGGTGGACCCCGCCTTCACCCTCGGCCTGCTGGAGCGGCGGCGGCGGGAGACGCTGGCGGCCCTCACCGCCGCCGGGTTGCTGGAGAAGAACCGTGGCCTGCCGCTCTCCGAGCTGCCGCTCTCGATCGCCCTCATCACCTCGCACGGCAGCGCCGCCTATCACGACTTCCTCTCGGGGCTGGTCGAGAGCGGCTTCGGCTTCCGCGTGCTCTTCTTCCACGCCGCCATGCAGGGGCGGGAGTCCGAGCGCGAGGTGGTCTCGGCGCTGGCGGCCTTGGCGGGGCTGGCGGTCGACTGCGCCGTGCTGATCCGCGGCGGCGGCTCGCGCACCGACCTCGCGGCGTTCGACAGCCGCTCCATCGCCGAGGCGATCGCCCGCGCGCCGTTCCCGGTCCTCACCGGCCTCGGGCACGAGATCGATCAGTCGATCGCGGATCTGACGGCCCATACCGCCTTCAAGACCCCGACCAAGGTGTCCGAGTTCCTGATCGAGCGGGTGGCCCGCGCCGACGCCACCGTCGAAGATCTGTACCGCCGCCTCCTGCGCGAGGCGATGGAGCCGCTGCGCGCCGGCCGCGAGGCGCTGGGGCGGGCCGAGCGGGGGGTGAGCCTGGCGCGGATGCGCCTGAACGCCGCCGGCGGCCTGATCGAGGAGCACGCGCGCACTCTGGCGCGGCTCGGCAGGAGCGCCCTGCGCGACGCCGAGCGGCGGGGGGACTCCCTGCGCGGCCGGCTCGCCGAGCTGGCGCCCCGCCGCCTCGCCGCCGCCGAGCGCGAGCGCGTCCGCGTCGCCGAGCGGCTCGCCGGTGCCGGGCGCGGCAAGGTCCGCGAGGCCGCCGCCACCCTCCAGGGGGTGGAGCGCCTCTGCCAGCAGCTCGCCCCGGAGCGGACCCTGGAGCGGGGCTTCAGCCTGACCCGCGACGCCGCCGGCCGCCTGGTCCGCCAGCCGGCCCAGGTGCGGCCCGGAGATTTCGTCACCACCCGCGTCGCCGGTGGGGACTTCAAGAGCCGAGTGGAGGAGTCTGGAGTGGAGGAGTGATGGACGAAATAATGAGTGAACCGCGAGAGAACGCGCCGCAGGCCGGCGACACCCCCTTGAGCTTCCGCGAGGCGATGGACGAGCTTGAAGGCATCCTCGAGCGCATCGAGGGGGAGGAGATCGACATCGACCGCCTCGCCGAGGAGCTGCGCCGCGCCGCCGTGCTCCTCGACGTCTGCCGGGGGAAGATCCGCAAGGCAGAGGTCGAGGTCACCCAGATCGTGCAGAGCCTGGAGGGGCCGGAGGAGTAGGGGCTTCAGGGCTGTTTTGCCGGTCTCGGCGTCCCACCCTCCGAGGCCTCACCCCCGGCCCCTCTCCCGGAGGGAGAGGGGAGAAAGACACCTCTTCCGGACACCTTGTCCTTCCGAGCGGGCCCTCCCTCTCCCCCCGGGAGAGGGACCGAGGGTGAGGCCTCGAAGGGCAGGAAGACCCAACGGGCACGTACGTGTGTACCCGCGGATCTACCCGATCACTGCCCGGCCGTCGGACCCGCCGTGAACGCCGTCAGGTCCGCCCCGCTGGCGAGGTGGTGCAAGGGGTTGTGGTACGTCTTCGTCGCCCCCGTCGCGGTGTCGGTCACCGTGATCGTGTAGTCCACGTCCGAGAGCCCGCCGTAGAAGACCCAGAAGTGGCCGTTGACGCCGCCGCCGTCGAGCACCTTCACCATCAGCTCCAGGTTCTCCGGCGCGAAGAACCAGAACACCCCCGTGTCGCTGGTGAGCGAGACGGCGTGCCCCTGGCCGGTGGTCGCCGTGCGTGGATCGATGAAGTCCACCTTGACCTGGAACCGGTTCTGCGGGCAGAGGCTGGTGGGCGTGGGGGTGCAGTCCCCGGCCGCGAAGAGAGCTGACTCCGGCGGCGGCAGCGCCGCCCGGGTGGCCGTCTCCACGGAACGGGCGGCGGCGAGCGGTGGCGGCGGCCCTCCCGCGGGGAAGGAGACGTCCGCCTGGCTGCCGAACTGGAAGGGGGCGTTGTGGTAGGTCTGCGACGTTCCGGCCAGGGTGTCGAGGACCGTCAGGGTGTACTCGACGTTCGAGAGCGACCCGTAGAAGATCCAGAAGTGGCCGTTGACCGGGCGGCCGTCGAGCACCTTGATCATCAGCTCCAGATTCGCCGGGTCGAAGAACCAAAACGATCCCGTATCTCTGGTGAGCGGCAGGGCCTTGCCCGTGCCGGTCTCGCCGGTGAACGGGTTCTTCCAGCTCACCCGCGCCTGGAAGCGTCCACCGTCCAGGCAGAGGACCTCGGAGCCGGCGGCGCAGAGAGACGACGACTGCAGGCGCTGGGCGAAGACGCCGA
>JBDSHF010000377.1:0-15038 GCA_039918595.1 Thermoanaerobaculia bacterium | reverse complement strand
TCTTCGGCCGCGAGCTCCGGGCCTGGAGCTGAAAACCCGGCGCCCGGGATTGAAATCCCGGGCAGCAAGGCCGCGGGTTTGGGGTGAGGTCGAGAGGGCAAAACATTCGACTTAAGAAAGGATTTGAACCATGAACATCCTGCATCGCTTCAACCTGCTGGTGAAAGGGCGCATCAACGCCGTCCTGGACGCCCTGGAGGATCCCGAGAGGAGCCTCCTTCAGCTCGTCCAGGACATGGAGGAGGAGCTCGACGCGGCCAAGCGGGCCGTGGCGCGGGCGATGGCCAACGAGGACCGTCTGCGGGCTCAGATCGCCTTCCACGCCCAGGACGCCGGCGAGTGGCAGCGGGCCGCCGAGCGCGCCCTCGGCAAGGGGGACGAGGCCGGCGCCCGCGAGGCGCTCCGCCGCGTCGAGAAGGCCGAGCGCCAGCGCGAGAAGCTCGGCCAGCATCTCGAAAAGCAGTCCGCGGAGACCGAGGAGGTCCGCCAATCCGTGGTCCGCATGCAGGAGCGAGTCGAGCAGGCGAGGAGCCGTCTGCAGCTCGTACAGGCGCAGATGCGGCAGGTGGAGGCCCGGCGGGCGATCGGCGACGTCCTGTCGACCGCCGGCGCGCTGAACCTCCACGGCGAGTTCGACCGCATCAGCGCGCGCATCGAGGAGGAAGCCGCCACCGAGCGCAACTATCAAAGGATTGACGACGAGCTCTCCGGCGAGAACCTCCGTCGCCGCTTCGAGGCTGACGCGGTATCGGACGCCGTCGAGGAGCGGCTGGCTAAGCTCCGGGAACCCGCGGCGCCCACCGGAGAAACGCGGTGAAAAGGCTCTGGAGGCGGTTCCGCCGCCTCCTCGGCCAGTCGCGCATCGTCCTGCCGCGGCGACCGCTGCACCCGGAAGATCTCCGCCCGGGCGACCGGCTGGAGATCGGAGAGGCCGTCTTCCGCGTCCGCGGCGCCCTCCACCTGAATTCCGGCCCCTGGGCCTTCCGCCTGGAGGAGCTCGACGGAACAGGGCCGGGCCCCCTCCGTCTCCTCGCCGCCCCGGAAAGCCCGGAGCCGTGGACATTGCTTCGGGACGGGCGGTGCGTTGAGGTGCCTGGGGATTGCGTGCGGTGGTTTCCGGTGGCGGGGAGGGCGGCCGGGGCGTGCCGTGATCTATGACTGCTCAGGAGTCCAGCCAATTCTCGATCCGGAGGCCCGGGACGCGAGTGAATTCCTCCAAGTTGGCGGTCACCAGAGTCAAATCGAGCGCCAGCGCGTGAGCAGCGATCAATAGATCGTTAGGGCCGATTGGCCTTCCCCGTTGGTCGAGATAGAGGCGAATCTCGGCGTACCGGCGATCGGATTCCTTGTCCAGAGGGAGGACCTCCAGACTCTCAAGGAGGCTTTCGACACGCTCCGAGAGCTGAGCCGAGCCCTTCTTGGCGGCGCCGTAACGAAGCTCACAGGCGACGACGATGCTCGTACAGATCGTGGCATCTCCCACGAGCGCGGCTCTCTGGACCGCACGGCCGCCAGGATTCCGTAGAAGGTCCGACAGGATGTTGGTGTCGAGGAGATACCGAAACTCGGCCATCTCAGAGATCCACGTCCTCAATGGGCTCGAGGTCATCGATTTCTGGAAACTCCTCGTCAAGGGGCTCCCACGTCGCCAAGAGCTCGAGGAGGGACGGCCGTGGCATCGGCTCGACGATCAGCCGGTTCCCCTCTTTACGGAGAAGAGCCTGGTTGCCGGGGAGCTCAAGGTCCCGTGGAATGCGAACTGCCTGGTTGCTCCCGTTCCGGAACAGGCGCACGATTCGTTCGGCCTGCATGACGTCCTCCCAGTCGCTCATGGAAGCGACCTATGCCGAAGCATATGCTAGCACAAGCCGGCTGCCGTGATCTCCACCGACGTTGCTCTGCCGGGCGTGATATATCGGCTGCCTATAATAGATCCAGGCAGGGAGATCGCCGCGCGGCGGGTGGTATCATGGATGGACCCTGGAGGTGTGAGGATGAGCCTTCTCGATCGCATCGTAATCGATCCCGAAATCTGCCATGGAAAGCCTTCGATCCGCGGCCTGCGGTATCCGGTTGAAACGATCCTCGAGTTGCTGAGCTCTGGGATGACGACGGAGGAGATCCTGACCGACTACGAGGATCTCGAACGCGAGGACATCCTGGCGGCTTTGGAGTTCGCGCTGAAGCTGAGCCAGGTGAAACGCGTCGTTCCACTCGTGGCATGAAATTTCTGGTTGACGCCCAACTGCCTCGCCGCTTGGCTAATCGCCTGAGGCAGGAGGGCTTCGAGGTTATCCATACCCTCGATCTCCCACTGCGCAATCGGACACCGGACAGCGCCATCAGTGAGCTCTCCGTCCGCGATCAGTACATCGTAGTCACCAAGGATGAGGATTTCGTAAGCTCTTTCCATCTACAGCGACGCCCTCGCAAGCTGCTGCTCGTTTCGACCGGCAACATCAAAAACGGGGAGCTGGAGGCGCTTTTTCTGGCCAGCCTTACCGAGATCGTGGCTGGCTTCCAGCAGTTCGATTTTCTCGAGATCACCCGCAAGGCCGTCATTTCTCACGTCTGAGTGTGGGTGCCAGAGGGCCGCCGGGCGTGATATACCGCCTCCCCATGGCCACCCCCGACCTCCCCCGCTGCGGCTGGGCCACCTCCGACCCGCTCTACATCGCCTACCACGACGAGGAGTGGGGGCGGCCGGTGCGGGACGACCGCCATCTGTTCGAGATGCTGACCCTGGAGGGGGCGCAGGCGGGGCTGTCGTGGATCACCATCCTCAAGCGGCGCGAGGGGTATCGCCGGGCGTTCGAGGGGTTCGATGCGGAGCGGATCGCCCGCTATGGGGAGAAGGACGTGGAGCGGCTGATGGCGGACGCCGGAATCATCCGCAACCGCGCCAAGATCGAGTCCACGATCAAGAACGCCCGGGCCACCCTGGCGATCGCCGGGGAGGCCGGCGGACTCTCCCCCTTCCTCTGGCAGTTCGTGGGTGGCGCTCCCAGGATCAACCATTGGAAGAGCCTCAAGGAGGTTCCCCCCGAGACGGCCGAATCCAAGGCGATGAGCAAGGAGCTCAAGCGCCGCGGCTTCGGTTTCGTCGGCCCCACCGTCTGCTACGCCTTGATGCAGGCCACCGGCATGGTGGACGACCACGTCCTGAGCTGTTTCCGCCGCCGGAAGAATTCCTGACGTCCGTCAGGCCAGGATGAGCCCGTGTGAAGAAAGACGGGCCGTTCGGAACCAAGACGGCGGCTGAAATCACAGGACGGCCCGCCGGTTTGCAAAGACGTCGGCGCGGATGGAAAGACGGCGGCGCGGGAAGAAAGACGGACGCGCGAAACTCCAGGACGGCCGCTGAGAAAGAAAGACGGCCACCCATCCAGCTAAATTGAGAGGCCGTCCAGCCAAAAACACGGCCGTCCAAGTAAAAACACGGCTGTCCAAGCCCATGGAGACGCCGTCCAGCCAGAAAAACCGTCGGGACGGTGAAAACAAGGGCTGTCCCGAGAAAAACGGCGCCGGCGAGCCTCGCGGCCGGCGGTCCTGGTCTCAGCGCCGCTCGACGAAGGTGAGCACCGTCTTGCCGTCCTTCTGAGCGCCCCGGGCCAGGGCGATCCGGCCCCCTCCCGGCAGTTCCAGCACCCGCAGGTCGCGATCCCTCTGGGCTTCGCCGTCGGGGGCCTCGTCGTCGCCCTCCTGCTGATTCTTCTTCGGCGCGCCCGGTACCGGGAAGGACCAGAGCGGCCGGCCGGCCAGCGGGCGCGCTCCCTTCGGGTCCCCCGGATAGAGGAAGAGATGGTCGCCGACGTAGGCGAGGAGGTCCGGCGTGCCGTCGCCGGTGAGGTCCGCGCCGTAGAGCCAGTCGGTGGCCTGCTCGTTGAGCTTCCAGCGCCGGGGATCGTGGTCGAACTTCCCGCCCCCCAGGCTCCGGTAGGCGGAGACCAGCAGCTCCTTCCCCCGCAGCCCCCCGGGATGGGCGAGGACGAGGTCCTGCCGGCCGTCGCCGTCGGCGTCCGCGGCCAGGGAGTCGAGGCGGAACCAGAGCGGGCAGTCGGTCTCGATGGCGAGGCTGGGGGCGCTCCCCTTGCGCGAGCGGTCGCGGCCCAGCAGGAAGAGGCGGAGGCGCTTTTTGGCGAAGACGCCGATCTTCTCGAACGTCGTCGCGGCCAGGGCCGGGGCGCCGTCCAGGCGGAGATAGCCGCGGTCCAAGGTGATCAGCCGCTCCTCCCCCGGCAGCAGGGACCAGGACTCGAACGGGGCGGAGCCGTCGGCCGGCAGCAGGACCGTCTTCAGGCGCCGCCGCCCCTCCGCCTGGGGACCGGCGACGAATAGGGGGGGATCGCCCGGCAGCAGGGTCACCGGCGGACTCGACAGGCGCACACCCCAGCGCAGCCGCTCAGCGCGGACCGGCAGGGGGAACGAGGCACCGCGGACGAGCCCTCCCCCCGGTCCGGGGGCCAGCAGCTCGAGCAGGCCCGTATGGGCGACCGGGATCCACGGCCGGCCCGGTCCGTTACCGGTCACCGAGCGCAGATCGATCGCCTTCGACTCCAGCAGCTTGTGGACTCCCCCGCCGGACGTGAACAGCACCCCCGGCATGCCGGCGATGGGCGTCAGGGCGCCGCTGGCGTTGAAGTCGAAGCCGGTGACGGCGTTCACCTCCTCGTGCAGCCGGGCGGCGAGAGTCTCCAGGGTGCGCCGTTGCGGATCGAAGAACAGCAGCGTCTTGGGCCCCTTGCGGTCCTTCTGGCCGGAGAGCAGGAGGGCGACTCCCGCCCGCCCGCCGGGGCCGGTCACGCCGGCCGCCTCCAGCAGGAAGCCCGGCAGGGAGACGGTGGCGGCCTCGAAGGCGCCGGCGCGGGCCGTGCGCACGTTGGGCTGGGCGAGCGCGGAAAGAGAAAAAAGAAAAAGGGGGAGGGCTACAAGCGCTGCCGGTATTTGGAGCGTCCTGCGCTTCGAGGCCTCACCCTCGATCCCTCTCCCGGGGGGAGAGGGAGGGCCCGCTGATGAGAGATAGCCTTGCGCCGAAGGGCCCTCCCTCTCCACGCAAGTGGAGAGGGACCGAGGGTGAGGATTCGAAGCGCAGGATTCCCCAGTTTGCACGGCCCCCCTCACCGCGCTCCCCCACTCAAATAAAGATCCAGCCGCACCGGCGGCACGAACCCCTCCTCCGGCGCCCGTTGGGGATTGATGATGAAGAGGTCCGAGCGGCCGTCGCCGTCGAGGTCGCGGATGCGGACCAGCGAGAGGTCGCGCGGCTCCTCGCGGAGGTCGAAGGCCATGTCGGGGTTGGCCGGGAAGGAGCAGTCGGGCCGGCCGCGGTGGATCGTCACCCGTTTGCCACGGCCGATCTGGACGAAGTCGGCGCGGCCGTCGCCGTCGAAGTCCCCGGAGAAGAGGGAGAGCTGGCTCACCCGCAGGTTGTTGAGGTCGAAGCGGAAGGTGCCGGAGAGGTCGAGCCCCTGGATCGCGCGGAAGGCGCCGTTCTTCTCCTGGCACCAGACGTGGAAGTCGAGCCCGACGTTGAGGCGCTTGGTGGCGAGGCTCCCCAGCAGCTTGGTCACGCCGAGGTCCATGGTGACGGTGACGATGTCCGGCCGGCCGTCGCCGTTGACGTCCTGGAAACCGCCTGGCAGCTCGATCTCGGTGTCCTCGGCCTCGATCCCCTCCAGACCCCAGCCGGTGATGTCGAAGGTGCGGTAGGCGGCCTTCTCCGGCGCCAGGTCCTTGGAGAGCCGGCGGAAGGTCAGCCGGCCGTGCGGCTCGCGGACCTTCGCCATCTCCTTGCGGATGCCGCCGCGCTTGGGATCGTCCAGGCTCTGGCGGAAGACCACCTCGGCCCGCCCGTCCCCCTCGAGGTCCCCCAGCCAGACCGGATTGGGCGCTTTGGGATCGCCGGTGCCGAGGACGATCTCGGTGGCCGCCTGGAAACGCCCCTGGCCGGCGTTGCGCGCCACCCAGACCGAGCGCCAGCGCTTCACCGGATCGCGGAAGATCAGATCCGGCCGGCCGTCGCCGGTGATGTCCTGGACCTGGGGCAGCGGATAGCGGTGCTCGAGGTCGTCCGCCGAACGGAAGGCCTCCCCCGGCACGGCCAGGCGCGAGGCGGCGTTGCGCGCCAGCCCCTTCCCCTCCGGCCGGGCGAGATAGACGGCGAGCCCCTCGCGGGCCGGCAGGATGAGGTCAGGGAGGCGATCGCCGTTGACGTCCTTCATCAGGCCGAGATCGCCGAGGAAGTTGCCGGTGCCGGCCATCACCGGCGGATCGGCGATCCACGGCTCCAGCCGTAAGGCCCCCGGCGCACTTGCCGAGCCATCCAGGCGCAGCATGCTCGCCCCCTCGTCGGTGAGGGCGACGATCGGCGCCCCAGGCGGTCCCGCCTCCAGCGACAGCACCGAGAGCGGCATCGGCAGCGCCATCGGAAGCGCGTAGCCGCCGGCCGGCAGGGCGCGGTAGACGCGCACCTCCCGGCGGTCGATCACCGCTGGCACGATGGTCATCACGTCCACCAGCCCCTGGACGTTGTCCATGGTGCTGCTCTCGGTGATGGCGATCTCGTCCCACTGGTTGTAGGCGACCACTACGACGAGATCGCGGCGGCCGTCGCCGTCGACGTCGGCGGAGATCACGGCGGCCGGCGCGCCGGGCAACTCCAGGCTGACGTTTCGCGGATTGGAGAGGGAGGGCCGGCCGGCGGCGAGCGCCGGCGCGGCATGGGAGAGGACCGCTAGGAGAAGAACCCGGAGGGAGTGGCGGCGGACTCGCCTCCAAGGATGATGTCGTAAACAGCTTCCTGAGATATCGATCAACTCCACTCACCTAGCTTATACGGCGCCAGGCGGCGGATCGTTTGCGCGACGGGTCGCCGGCGGCGGCGGTCACAGCCCGCCCGAGCTCACCAGCGCCGCCGCGACGAGCAGCAGGAGGGACGTCAGGGACAGGGCGACCATTTTCATGAAATCTCGGGACATGGTGTGTTTCCTTTCCGACTCGGCCGGATCTATTGGTGATGGGCGATCCGCCGCCGTCTTTCGTTACAACGCCTGGGAAGCCCGATCACCCTCATCAGTACTTCCTACGTTCAACAAGGGCAAAAGATGCGCCATACCCCGTTCCCGAGGAGAGAAAGTTCAAAACCCTCCGAAACTGTCTTCCGGAGGAGACACCGGGCGTCTGGGAAAGTTGACGTGCTACCCTCTGCGGCCGGACCTTCCAGAGGAGAAACCCTTTGAGCCCTACCTCCCCGCGCCCCATTGCCGAGGTCGCCCGCGACCTCGGGATCGCCCCGCAGAACCTCGTGCCCTATGGCGACGACAAAGCCAAGATCCGCCTCGCGGCCCGCGACTCCGGACGGCCGCCCGGCAAGCTGATTCTGGTCTCGGCCCTCACCCCGACGGACGCCGGCGAGGGGAAGACGACCACCTCGATCGGGCTCGCCCAGGGGATGGCCCGGCTCGGCGAGCGGGCGTGCCTCGCGTTGCGCGAGCCCTCGCTCGGCCCCACCTTCGGCATGAAGGGGGGCGCCACCGGCGGCGGGCGCTCGATCGTAGTCCCGGTGGAGGACATCAACCTCCACTTCACCGGCGACTTCCACGCCATCACCGCCGCCCACAACCTGCTCGCCAGCATGGTCGACAACCACCTCCACCAGGGCAACGCCCTGGGGATCGACGTGCGGCGGGTCTGGTGGCGGCGGGTGCTGGACGTCAACGACCGCGCCCTGCGCCACCTCGTGGCGGGACTCGGCGGGCCGGCGGAAGGGGTGCCGCGGGAGACCGGGTTCGACATCACGGCGGCCTCGGAGGTGATGGCGGTGCTCTGCCTCGCCGAGGACGCGGACGATCTGCGCGCCCGCCTGGGGCGGCTGGTGGTGGGCCTCTCGCTGCAGGGCGAGCCGGTGACCGCCACCGACCTGCAGGCGGTGGGCGCGATGATGGTGCTGCTCAAGGACGCCCTGCTGCCCAATCTGGTGCAGTCGGTCGAGGGGGTGCCGGCCTTCATCCACGGCGGACCGTTCGCCAACATCGCCCACGGCTGCAACTCGGTGATCGCCACCAAGATGGCCCTCGCCCACGCCGACTGGGTGGTGACCGAGGCCGGCTTCGCCTTCGACCTCGGCGGCGAGAAGTTCTTCGACATCAAGTGCCGGACGGCGGGGCTCGATCCGGCCGCCGTGGTGCTGGTGGCCACCGTGCGCGCCCTCAAGCGCCACGGCGGAGTGGCCAAGGAGCAGCTCGCGGCGCCGGACGCGGAGGCCGTGGAGCGGGGGCTCGACAACCTGCGCAAGCACATCGAGAGCGTCAAGACCTTCGGCAAGACCCCGGTCGTCGCCCTCAACCGCTTCGGTACCGACTCCGAAGAGGAGATCGAGCGGGTGCGCCGGGCCTGCGAGGAACTGGGAGTGCCCTTCGCCATGGCGGACCACTTCGCCCGCGGCGGCGAGGGGGCGACCGATCTCGCCCGCGCCGTGATCGACGCGGCGAACGGAGGAACGCAGCCCTTCACCCCGCTCTACACCCTGGACGAGCCGATCAAGACCAAGATCCGGAAGATCGCCCAGGCCATGTACGGCGCCCGGGACGTGGCGTTCACTCCCGCCGCCGAGCGCGACCTGAAGCTGATCCAGAAGCTCGGCTACGAGGGGCTCCCCCTCTGCGTGGCGAAGACCCAGAGCTCGCTCTCGGATAACGCCAGGCTCGCCGGCCGGCCGAAGGACTTCGAGGTGACGGTGCGCAACTTCATCCTCGCCGCCGGGGCCGGCTACGTGGTCCCCCTGCTCGGCGATATCATCCGCATGCCCGGCCTGCCGGCTTCCCCTCAAGCTGTGCGCATGGATCTGGTGGACGGCCGGGTGGTGGGGCTGCTCGGCGGCTGAGGCCGAGCGACCCCGTCGCTTCCAGGGGATCGAAAACCGGGGTCATGTTGTTCGACGTGCCGGCGGGCTTATCGCTCGCGTGCTATGTTCGTCCTTCTTGTAGGACGATATTGACTCCGCCGGATGACGGCGGTACGCTTTCCTGGAACTTAAAGACTAAAAACATGCACCCCGAACCTATTACCAATCATTGTCCCTATTGCGAGCGGGCCATGCAGGTTACACGCATGACCTGCCCCTCGTGCGAGGTCTCCGTCGCGGCTGACTTCCCGGCCCCGCGGCTCGCCCGGCTCCCCGTGGAGCATCAGCGCTTTATCGAGATGTTCGTACTCGCCAGCGGCAATCTGAAAGCGATCGCCGAGCAGGCGGGAGTGTCCTACCCCACTGTCCGCTCGCGTCTCGACAAGATCATCGATTCGCTGCGGCAAGTGATCCTGGAGACCAGCGGCGAGGCCGACGAAGTCTTCAGCGAGCGGGAAAAGACCGAAGCGGCGGCGCGCCTGATCAAGGCGATCTGAGGCTTCCCCGCCAGAACGAGGGGGCTCCCAGCCCCCTTTGGTGTTTCTTTCTTTCGCGAAGTTCGATATAAGATCTGGCCCTACTCTTGCTAATATGGGGTGAGCGCTTTCGCTCGTCCAGGGATCGGTGGATCGAACAGGGCCTCGTGGTCAATTTCAGGAACTTCAAGCGCTCTAAAAACGGCGCGGACAAGCGGGAGACGGAAGCGGAACGCCTGGACAATTTTCTGGGTGACCTCGTCGACCCCGGCCTGCTGCAATCCCTGCGGGAGGACGAGCGGCGGCGGCGGCGGATCTTCCTTCTGCTGGGGGCCCTGATCCTCGGCCTCGTCCTCGGCGGCGGGGGCATGCTGCTGTCCCTTCCCGCCTGGAAGTCGACGCCGCTCTCCAAGCTCAGCCACGGCAGCTCCGCGGAAGAGCTGGCGCGGGTCCTCGCCAGCCAGAGCCAGCAGCTCTACAAGGGGAAGCAGATCGAACGGGCGTTGAGCCACGCCCGTCTGGCCACCGCGCTGGCGCCCTGGCTGGTGGACGGCTGGGACGCCCTGGCACTCGCCCTGTTCTACGGCGGCCAGACGGTCGAGGCCGAGCAGACCGCGCGCCGGTGTCTGAAGATCAGCCCCGGATACAGCCGGGCGTATCACATGCTGGGGGACTTCAACTTCTACGCCGGCGACTGGAAGCGGGCCGAGGAGAACTGGAGGAAGGCCGGCACCGACGCCCAGCGCGGCCTCGCCCGGCTGCTCGTGCTCGAGAACCGGATGAACGAAGCTACTTCCGTCGTCCAGCAACTGGCCCGCAAGATGCCGGACGACCGCTACGTCCGGATCATGACCGAGGCCGTGAGCCTCGGACACCTCACGCCGGAGCTGCGGCGCAAGCTGGCGCCCGACTTCGTGGCCAGCCGCAATGCCGACACGGCCCAGGGGTGGCGCCTGTTCTACCAGAACAGGTACGAGGAGGCGTCGGCCACCTTCAGCCAGGCGGTCAGCCGCAATCCGCGCGACGGCTCGGCTCTCATCGGCCGGGGGTGGTGCCTGCTGAGGATCGGCACCCCGCGGGAGGCGCAGTCGGTCTTCGAACAGGCGCTCGCGACCTGGCCCACCAGCTACAGCGCCCTGAACGGCCTCGCCTGGAGCCGCAAGGCCCAGGGGCAGACCGAGCCGGCCCTGGCGCTCTGGCATCAAATGGTCGATGAGCTCCCCCGGGTCGACCAGATGGAGATCTCGGACGCCCTCAAGGGGCTCGGCATGGTCTACTACGAGCGCGACGACTATCCCCAAGCCAACTTCTATCTCGCCAGCTCCGTGCTGAAGAACCCTTTCGATCCGGAGGCGGCAACGCTCCTCCAGAGCACGCTCGGGAAGCTGCGCGCGCCTCCGGCTCCGGAAAGTCCGGGAACGCGCTAAACCCCTGGTCCTACTCTTGCTTAAGAGGATATGGCGCACCGCCATGGAGTCACGCTAGAATCGGGATGATCATGAACGGAAACGACCTGGACAGGGCAAGACGATTCCAGATCCTTCAGGGTGACGGGCCGCGGAGCGCGGTCGAAGCCGAGCGGCTCGACCGCTTCCTCGCCGACGCCGATCCCCTGGCGGTCGCCGCGCCCTCCAGGGAGGAGGAATGGCTCCCCCGGCACCAGCGGCTGGCCTGGGGCCTCGCGCTGTTCCTGGTCCTCGCCACCGCGCTCCCGTTCTTCTGGCGCCCCGCCCTGCTGGGAAAGCTTGCCGGCATGTCCCAGGCCTTCCAGAACCGGGAGCAGGCCCGCCTGCTGGTCGCTCAGGGGCAGGAGCTCCTCGGCGAGGACCGGGACGGCGAGGCCCTGGCCCGCTTCCAGCTCGCGGTTCAGGTCGCTCCCCGGTACGCGGATGCCTGGTCCAGCGTGGCAACCGCCCAGATGCGCGGCTTCCAGTCGACCCTCGCCGAGAGGACGTTCCAGCGCGCCCTCGCCCTCGACCCGGACAACAAGCGCGCCTTTCATGGGCTGGGCAACCTCTATCTTCGCCAGGGGAACCAGCGCAAGGCCGAGGAGGTCTGGCGGCGCGGCGGGCAGGACCAGCAACTGGCCCGTCTCTATCTGCTTCAGGGGAAGTTTCACGCCGCCCGGATCCATCTGGCGCCGCTGCTCAAGGCGGGGAGCAAGGACGAGATCGTGGGCCGCATGGAGCTCGCCGCCCGGTCCGGGCGTCTGGAGCCCGGCCTCCGCTCGCTGCTCGAGCCCGACCCCGCCGGCCGCTCCTCCTGGGCCGAGCTGGGATGGCGCCTGGCCCAGCAGAAGCGCTACGGCGAAGCCTCCGTCGCCTTCGGGCGGGGCCTCGACGAGATCCCTCACGACGTCAACGCGCTGAGCGGCATGGGCACCTCCCTCCTGGGTCTGGACCGGCCCGGAGAGGCCAAGGTCTATTTCGAGCGCGCCCTGCGCCTTCGCGAGGATCACCTGCGGTCGCTGAACGGCCTCGCGCTCTGCCTGAAGCGCGAAGGGCGGATCGATGAAGCCATCGCGGTCTGGCGGGAGACCTCCCGCCGCTATCCGGGGGTCGGCGTGAACGCCGCCATCCCGGGCCTCGCCTGGACCTACTTCGAGATCCGGGACTACCGCCAGGCGGCCGTCTACTTCGCCCAGATCGTCAAGGAGCACCCCTATGACGCGCGGGTGGTGGATGCCCTCAACGTCGCGGTCCAGAACATCGGGTCCGTGGGCGCCGTGCCCTCCACCCCCCAGTGACGCCGCTCCAGATCCTGATCCTGGTCGCCGCCGCTTTCGGCGCGGGGGTGATGAACGCGATGGCCGGCGGCGGCACGATCCTCACCTTCCCGTCGCTGATCTTCCTCGGCCTCCCGGCCATCACCGCCAGCGCGACGTCGACGGTGGCGCTGCTCCCCGCCGCCGTGGCCAGCCTCTACGGCTTCCGGGACGAGGTGCGGCGGAACCGGGGGTGGCTGAAGACGCTGTTCCTGCCCAGCCTCGTCGGCGGCACGATCGGCTCGGTCCTGCTGCTGCGCACGCCGGAGGGTGTGTTCGCCTTCCTGGCTCCCCTGCTGATCCTCTTCGCCACCGCCCTGTTCATGCTCCAGGGCTACCTGTCGCGCCGGGCCCCGCGGACGGTGAACGATCCCGCGGAGCTGCCGCGCGGGCGTCTGGCGCTCGCCTCGCTCCTGCAGTTCGGCGTCGCCGTCTACGGTGGCTACTTCGGCGCCGGGATCGGCATCCTGATGCTCGCCCTGCTCGGCTTCCTGGGCCTTTCGAACATCCACGCGGCGAACGGGGTCAAGAACTTCTTCAACCTGTGCATCAACACGATCGCGGCGGGGTACTTCATCTGGAAGGGGGTGGTGGTCTGGCCGGCGGCGCTGGTGATCGTGGCCGGCGCGACCCTCGGCGGCTACGCCGGCGCCCGCTTCGCCCAGCGGATCGGCAAGCGGAAGGCGCGGGCGGCGGTGATCGTCATCGGCCTGGGAGTGACGGCGATCCTCGTCTGGCAGCAGGCGACGAAATGAGGCCGTCGCGGGTCTCGATCCGGATCCGGTCGTTCATTCGCTTCCTCCTCCAGGGCGCACCACAACCTCGTACTCGTCGTCGGTGTCCGGCCAGTTGGGAAGGTCGCAATGGACTTTGAGCGACCAGACGATCCTGTTGTTGTCCGCCTGGAAGGAGGGGGACGTATCCGCCGGCACCGTGAAGCTCGCCGAGCCGCCGCCGGCGATCTCGAAGGGCTGCTCGGTGTCGACCACCGGCAGGCTGAGGAACGTCTCGCGGTCGGTGTGGGTGTCCGTGCCCCGCCGGTACCGAGCCTCTTCCCGCCCCTCGAGGACGATCTTCACCCGCCGCACCCCCCGGCCGCCGCTCCCCAGCTTCCACTGCAGGTAGGCGGTGCCTCCCGTCGCCAGCGCGCCGGGGGTCAGCGTCAGGCGCGCGCGGGGGTTGAACAGCACCAGGAGCTGCCGGCCCACGGCGTAGATCAATCCGAGGCCGATCAGCACGAAGGGGACCAGGAAAGCGGTAAGGCAACCGTTCGGCTGCCCCTGCCGCCAGGAGCGGACGAGCTGCCAGAGGAAGACCGAGACGATGCCATTCCAGAACAGGGCCAGGAGAGTGAGCCCGGCGAAGGCACCCAGCGGGGTCACGGCCGGCCGCAGCTCGAGCTGCCCGGCTTCCTCCGCGGGCAGCGGGACCCCGAACGGCGAGGCTCCGGCCACTCCAGCCGTGACCGCCCCGCCACGGCGGGAGCCGACCACCCAGACCAGAAGGGTGGCGCCGACCGCGAAGAAGGCCAGCGGCATCAGGCCGAACAGGTAGGCCGGCGCGAAGCCCTGGGAGAGCACGGCCTCGGACGGATCGCCGGGATCGACCCAGCACTGGACCCGCGCCCCCGGCGGATAGCGGTCGACGATCGCCTGCTTGCCCGCGGTGCCGCTGGAGGAGCCGACCCGGAAGTCATAGCGGTTCGACTCCCGCAGGTTGCCGCCGGCGATGTACTGATACCGGATGTCGATCTTGTACGTGGAGCTATCGGAGCTGGAGACCTCCGCCACCTGGCTGGAGAGGACGGTGCATTCCGTCTCCGCCCACGACAGGGAGGCGAGGAGCCTCGAAACCGGCCGCACCAGCAGGAAGTAGCTGCCGGCGGCGCCGGCCAGCAGGAAGACCAGGGCGAACAGCACGATGCAGCCCGTGGGCTGGCCGGCGGTACGGCGCTGCGAGAGGGGTCGGGTGACCATAGGGCTGGGGGAGGATTGTAATGCGTTTTCCCGCCCCGAAGGGGCGGGACTCAAGCCCCCCTACAACCGCTTCAAAGCCGCCCGCCGCTGGGTGAAAGTGAACGTTCCATGGCTGGCCTGTGCCCCGTCGCGAGGGAGATCTCACGCCGGATCTCTTCCGGGATCTCGATCCTGTAGTCGTTCGATACGATTGCTTGGGACATTATTCTGAACCTCCTCTCGAAGCGTAGTCCATTCGGTTCCCGAGCCCCCCTCACCCCACGTGGAAGAACGCCCGCAACTGGGTCAGGATCTCGTCCAGGTTGGCGCGCCGGAACTCGCGGCGGTAGCCCTCCTCGGTGCCCTCGCTGATCCGCTTCCGCTCCTCCGGTTCGAGGGAGCTGAAGGCGCGTCCGGCCAGCGCTTCGTCGAAGGCGCGCTGGGCCACGGCGCTACGGCCCGACCACCAGGTCTGAAGGCGGTCCTCGTTGTCGTAGAAGGCGTAGACCGGGATCCGCTGGGCGTCCTGCCGCCAGAGGAAGAAGCTCATCAGCTCGGCGTTGGCGTCCCGGGGGAAGATCCGCAGCTCCCAGTCTGGAAGCTCCTCGGCGATGCGCACCCAGGTCGGGAGCGTGTGGTAGACGTCCGGGCACCAGTCCTCGCTGATCGCCATCACCCGCAGCGGCGGGAGCTTGCGCAGGAATTCGATGTCCTCCGGCGTATGGGTGGGGTCACGGAAGACCTCGTCGAAGATCTTCCCGTTCCGGCGGATGGTCCGCCGGTAGGACGAATAGGGCAGGCCGCGGGTCCAGACTTCAGGCGACAGGGGGTTCATGGACCGAGGATACAACGAACCCGGCCCAAGGGGCTGTGCCGGTTGCTGTGGTAAATTCATGGCTACATTTCGTAGCACAAGGAGGCCGCAAATGAGTGCGCTCCGC
>JBDSHF010000376.1:0-25770 GCA_039918595.1 Thermoanaerobaculia bacterium | reverse complement strand
GCGCTTTCCCGCCCAGCACATGGCGATGGCGACCTTCTGCAATCATTCGGCGTCGGGTCCCGACAGCCTGTTGCGGAAGGTGGCAGCCATCTACCTCGGGCGCGAGATGGCGGCTGATCCGGACTCGGCGTTCCGGGCCGTCCTTGCCGGCGCGGAGCGTGCCGACGTGGCGCCGGCGACACTGGCGCGGCTCACCGGTGTATGGCGCAACCTTGATCGGGGCGAGGTACGCCGAACCGTGCTCGTGGGCGACACGCTCACGTTTCCGCCCGGCACCGACGCTGGACGCCCGACCGCGCTCGTTCCGATCGGCGGTCTGCAATTCCGCGCCGTTCCGGCGACGCGTGTCTCGTTCGAAGGCGACAGCGCCGGTGCGCCGACTCGGCTGGTCGTTCGGTCAGGCACTGCCGCGCCGATCGCGTTCACGCGCGTCGCGACGGCGGAGCTGTCGGCCGCGAAGCTGACCGAATATGTCGGCAGCTATTACAGCCCCGAGGTCGACGTGACGTGGCTCGTGCGCGCCGATTCCGGCAAGCTGGTCGCCATGCGGCACGGCCGACGGATCGGCGCGCTCACGCCGACGTACCGGGACGGCTTCGTGGAAGGTTCGTCGGAGCTGGACTTCACTCGAGACACGAAGGGGCGCATCTCGGGATTTCGCATCGAGGCTGGACGCGTACGGCATCTGGACTTCAAGCGGGTTGAGACTCCGCCGCCGACACGGTGAGTTGGCGGGCGTGCTTATGGGGCTGCGAAAGCGCCTTAGGCGCGAGCGCAGACCCGCTCATCGCCCGGCAGGTGGCTGCCACAATTCGACCTTGTTTCCCTCAGGATCGATGACCCACGCGAAGTTGCCGTACTCGGACTCATCGATCTTGTCGAGGACGTTGCAGCCCTCCGCCTTGAGCGCCGCGACGACCGCGTGCAGGTCCTCGACACGGTAGTTGACCATGAACGAGGCGGTGCCGGGAGAAAATTGGTCGCTATCCTCCGGAGTAACCGACCAGACGGTCGTGCCACCCGTGGGCTTGCCGTCCGAATCGGTCCAGTCGAACGCGGCACCGCCCCACACCTGGACGTCGATGCCGAGATGACGCTTGTACCAGGCGTGCAGTGCGGGTGCATCCTTTGCCTTGAAGAAGATGCCGCCGATGCCAGTGACTCGCTTCATATGAACCTCCGATGTGTGGTGTTTGGGTGTGGCGTTTGCCCTGCGGCCTAACGTGAGGCCGATCAGCGGCCGGCCGCACGACCACATCATAACGCTCGCGGCCGGTCCGCTGCATCGGCGGGTTACCCCGCCACCGCGCCGCCGAAGCAGATGATGTAGCCGTCGGGGTCTTCGACGTAGAAGTCCTTGGTGCCCCACTCCGTCGCCGCCAGCGGCTTGATGATCTTCGCGCCGTTGGCGACACACTGCTGGTAGAACGCCTCGATGCCCTCGACGCCTGCCGACGCGTCCAGGTGCTCGTTGTCTCGGCGGTGCTTCCGCTCCGCCGGGTTCTTTGGTGCTTCCTTCAGGTGCAACTCCAGGCCGTCGAGCCGACCGATAGCATAGAACCCGTCCCACGGCTGGTCGAACGTGAAGCCGAGCGCCTCGCGATAGTAGGCGATAGCCCGTCCGAGATCATCCACGAGGAACTGCGGCGCCAGCGACGTTACACGCGGTTTCGCGGCGATCCGTGTCATGCGGCTCTCCTTGGCGGGATAACGCTAAAGTTAAGCTGCGGCGTAGTGACGCCAGCTTGAACGACTTGTTAGATAGACGAACTCCGAGAACTTGCGACCGTGGTCAACGTAGACCGCCAGTAGATCCTGTTCGCTTTTCACAGATAATGCGATGACCTGACGAGTACAGTTGCTGTTCATGGGGGCTTCTTGATAGCTCGTCTATACACCAACGCATATGAGCTCAGCGACAACAGTCGCGAGAACGCGAGGGTGTTGTCCGCCGCAACAAGGAGCTAGGCGATGGCAAGGCGCCATATTCCGGACTCCTAGGCACGATCGACCAACTCATCGGTCATGGCTAGCCACGCAGGGTCGGAGGAGCGCCGTACCACTTGCCCTGAGGGCTCAATCAGAAGCTCGGCCACGAGAATGTGGGATCGCCCCTTATTTGCTAGCACAAAGAGAGGCTCTACCGCATCGAGGTCCAAGAAGCGGTTCGATTCGCCCGTCTGCTCGCCGTCTTGTCGATCTCGTCTGAGAGCCAAGTCATGTTCGGGATTCAATCGCTTGAACTCCCTGCGAGTAATGCAGCGCGCAGCGGCAATCCGGGTCGGGCCGGCATCTACTACCGACCGAAGCTGATCGACCCACCGAGCGAACCAATGTGCCGAGTCGAGGTCAAGGAATACTGCGGCAGCTCGATCAGTCGTTTTGAGCAGCATTTGGATGTGACTGCTGACGGCATCCATCTCGGAAAGACTTCCTGCGATCACAATCAGTCGGTCCATCCCGAGGACAGGCAAAGCCTCGATATCGAAGACGGCCGACCCTGCCCCGGCCACGATCCAGGGTGCGAGGAGGCCATAGTTATGGCGCCGCGGGGAGTATAGAGCTGGATGTGGACTCCTAAAGACGTCCTCCATGTGAAGATTAGACGACTTGGGGGCGTGGTTCTTGAAGGTCCGCGCTATCACCTTAAGCACATCCGCACGGATGAGGTCTAGAGGGAGTGAGTCCCTCGCGACATCAGTGCGTGCTAGGTTAAGTCCTACTTGGCTCTCCCCATCAAAGACAGAAATGCTGGGAATCCTAAGTTCAATCGGCCACAAGCGGCCCATTAAATCCAAAGACTGGTCCGACCTGTAAGAGGGGATCTCCGTGCCGAGGATCCAGGCGCCTCCAAAGGGGGCCTTAACGAGAATACCATTGACAATCAGTGTATCGGATTCCTGATAGGACCAGAATAGAGCACGATAGCCACCGTTTTCTTCAACGTGAAACCAGCTGTCACAAACCTTCTCCTCTGGTCTCGGCGTCTTGTGAGCCTGTGGTAATTCCGTGCCTTCAATGAGTCGGCTAACTATAGGCGATTGAAGACACCACCAATCCCACTCGTTCGGCTTCGCCTTGAGTTGGTCATAGACATGGTCGGAAAGACGAAACAAAATTGTTGTTCCGATATCGGTATCACAGTGGCGCATCTCAATAAACTGCGCTCGCCTGCTGGGCAGGAGGGCAATCCCACGACCAGGCGGAGCGTCTGCGTGTCGCGTCCGGACCTCGAAATGGTCGGCAAGGAGGAAGTAGGAAAGAGCCCCGATGCCGAAGCGGCCAATGTGGGGTAGGCCCAGTTTTCCCTCTGGAGGCAGCCATGAGAGAGTGGCGCCGCCGCGGAGCAGGTAGTCGCAGATGACGTCGGCCGTCATGCCAATTCCTACGTCAGTCACCCTTAGGCACTTCTCTCCGCGATCCTGAAAGAGTTCTACGACGACTGGCGCTAATAAGGGCTGGTCTTGTAAAAACTGTGAGTCTGAGCGTGCTAGACGAGTGCTCACCGCGTCGACCGCGTTCTGAATCAGTTCACGGACTGCGAAGGTGGGGTCGTCTCCATACAGCGGCCCACTCAGTAGCACCAAGACCTCGCCACTGGCAGCGGACAGAGTCGCGGGACGAGGGAGAAAAGGTAGGGCGCTGATGAGGTCGGGGTCATCCAAGTTACTACGTACCCGTCGGATCGAAAGGCCGAGCTTGTCAAGACCTGACTCCGCCTGCCTTCCATACACCTCGCCGATAACTGCCCAAGAGGAGTCGAGTTCCCCTTGGAGTTCGGCGAGCAACCGCCGAACTCCAACGTAGGTGGACACCGACTCGGGGCGGGAAAACACGTATATCTCCTCAGGGTCTGCCCGAGTGACACTTGTGTAGGTCACCGCCGCGTGCTTTGCCCACTCGATCACTGACAGCGGGCTTCTGAGTGCCTGCATGCGCAACCGCAGGACTGGGGCGCGGCTGGCATGGATCTGCAGGGCGTCAGAAACGCGAAGTAGCGCCATAAGGAACGGCGCATGAATCCTGGCTGGCGCCACTACATCGCCGAATCGCCGGGAGAGTTCGACCAATGCAAGTCTCAGGCTCATGCCGTGGCTTCTTGCGATAAGGCCCGTGACTTCGCGAAAGGTGCTTGTGAGTTCCTCCGGAAGTGACTGGGGTTCTACGGCTCCCGGCAAGCCGTGAAGAGCGATGGCCTCAGCCAATGCGGCGTGGTGACGACGAATGAATTCGCCTATTAGGCGACGCTGATTCTCGGTCCAGTCGCTGGGATTGTCTTTGATAGTGGGGATCTTTGGGAGGCTTGAGGTGCCAAGCACCCGGGAAGTATCGGTCGCTGACCAGCGGTCCACTTCATGCGCAAAGGAAAGCCACGCAGCACTCCAAGAGGCGAATCCCGGCGGCTGCCAGTTGCACGTAAGCAGAAAACGAAACCCATCTGGCGTTAAATGCATTGCGAGGTCGTGAAGGGCGGCTGCAATTGAGAGGGCTGCGGCATCTTCTGCTGTGAGAATGCCACTATCCCAGCTTGCCGGTCGTATCAGTTGCTCGCAGGTTGAGAGAACTTCTGAAATATGGGGCAATCCATGATCTGTGAAGTCCGGGAAGAACGGAAGTTGACTGAAGCCAAGCCAACCAGTGAGGCGGTGAAGGGCAACGCTTGTGGCACCGCTGACGGAAGGATTGCCGTCGAGAAGGTGGCGGAGGCGCGAAGGGATTTCTAGTTGGCTTGGCATGATTGCTTAGGAGATCACCAATGGATCATCGCCGCCTAATCCGTATTCAACCTGCCGCTCCAGGCTTCCTTATCGACATTCCTGATAGCCTGGTCGGCAATAGGAGCGTTACTATCCCGCAATTAATTTTGATTTCCGTTAGCGTCCCTCAAGAGTAGGGTAGGCAGGCGTCTTCGTCAAGCGAAGAGGGTTGTCACGCACTAGTACCTCGCCAGAGTAGAATTGGCTTGTAGGGGCGGCCTTGTATAGCTGTCCTCGCCCTGAAAGGGCGAAATTTGAATAGCCTGGCGCTTCAGCGCCAGGTAGCGGTCCCACAATCCCACCCGCCCTGAAAGGGCGGAACCCAACGCCTGGACTGAGGGACGTCGCTGAAAGGCACCGCCCCCTCGGGGCGGATAGGAGGATGGGGGACGGCCTGCCTGGCACTGAAGTGCCAGGCTATTCAAATGTCGCCCTTCCAGGGCGAGGGCGGCCACATAGAGCCGCCCCTACACCCATCATTCTGGCCGTGACAGATCACTAGCTTGTCGTGTAAGCCGCCTCAGGCGGAAAGCATCCCTGGGTGTTGGAAGGATCTTCGAATCGTCCGCGGCGTACTGCGGGGAACGGGCAGTCAGGCCATGTATCCGAGCAGCTTCTCGGGGTCGACCGGTTTCACCAGGTGGATGTCGAAGCCCGCCGCCAGAGCCCGCCTCCGGTCTTCTTCCTGCCCGTAGCCGGTGACGGCGATAAGGCGGACGTCGGCGGTCGCCGGGTCCTGCCGCAGGGCGCTGGCCACCTGGAAGCCGTCCATCCCGGGAAGTCCGATGTCGCAGAGCACGATGTCCGGCCGCACGGATTTCGCGGCTTCCAGGCCTTCGGGTCCATTGTAGGCCAGCGTGACTCCGAAGCCGCAGAGCTCGAGGAACAACCCCAGGCTCTCGGCCGCATCCCGGTTGTCTTCCACCACCAGGACTCGCCGGGGATCCTTGCCGGGCGAGCCGGAAGGAGAGCCGTTGAGCCACACGGATGAGCTCGGTCTGAAGAGCCATGGCACGAACCTCTTGGAGTCACCCTTCCTGAGAGCCGAATTGTACTTCCGGATTGGGATTTCTGTATATATCCCAGGAAGAGAAGAAGGGTAGAGAGGCGGCGGCGGGCGCGGTGGCTTTAGGCTGAGGGATTCGCTGTTGCCGGCGGCTTAAAGCGCGATTCCCTGACATCAGCAAAGCTCGTGGCCTCGGTGTATACCCTGACTCTCGCCTGTAGGTGCTTGCAATCAATTTTGCTTGACGCTCCATCTTTTCCCGCGTATCCTTTCGCGGTCTCCAACCGTTGCCCCGACTGAAAAACCCTGCTTCTTTCGAGATTCGTCCGCCGCAGGTCATGCTCAGTTACCACGCGCACTCCGGAAAGAAAGCAGGCAATCATGGCAAGTGAACACAACGAAAAACCGAGCGAGTCGGTCCAGACGGCAGCCGTCACCACGATCACGATCAGCCCCAACATCTCGGGTTCGGGCGTCGCGTACACCGTCTACGGTAAGAGCGGCAGCGGCAGCGGCTCCCTCGTCTCAACGGGCAGCGCGCTCAACGGCCCCGTCACCGTGACCGTCAGCGGCTATGACCAGTACTTCGTCAGCTTTGGTAGCGAATCCTGCACCTTCGGAAACTCGGTCGCGATCCGCTCCGGCCTCACGGCGGACGTGACGCTGGCCATCACCACCACGCAGGGCTAAAGCACGTCGCGGAACAGTTGGTCCCACCGACCGGCGATCGCCTCCCAGCGATACTCCGGCCGGTGGGCCAGCGCATGGGCCTTCGCCGACATCGCTTCCAAGGCTGCCGGGCTCTCGTAAAGCCCCTCCAGCGCCGCCGCCACACCCTCCGGGCTCACCAGCCAGCCCGTCGTAAGCGTCTTCTCGAAAACGAAGTCCATCACGGGGTCCACCAGCACCGCCGAGCCCTCCCAGAGCTCCGCGCAGGCGCTGTGGCGCGGCACGACCTGCGCGCCGCCGGCCGCGGCGTGCTCAAAGGCCACCAGCCCCCATCCCTCCGCGGCGGAGGTGTTCAGGCCCACCTCGCAGGCGTTGTAGACGAGGTTCATCTGCTCCGAGGGCACCGTCGGCAGGTGGGGGCTCAGGCTGGACATGATCAGCCGGCGCTGGATGCCGTAGCGCCGCGCGAGCTGCAGGACGTTCCAGCCCAGGTCCTCCGAGCCCATGTGGAGGTAGATCTGCACCGTGGGCGGCTTGTTCCGCGCGAACAGGGCGAACCCGCGCAGTGTGATGTCGATTCGCTTGCGCGGCTGGTTCCGGTTGGCGTTGAGCACGATGAAGTGGTCGTCCGTCAGGTGCGGCAGGATGCGCCGCCTCGCCTCGCGCCTGGCATCCGCCGGGTCGCCCACCCTGCAAAACAGGTCCGTGTCCACCCCGTGGGGGATGATCGCCACGTTGGGGAACGCGAAATCCGGGTTTGTCTCCCGCTGGGCGGCGACCGCCGCGTCGACCTGCTCCTTGCCGAACGCCGTGTACGCCACGAAGCGTGACGCGCGGCCCAGCGGCGCCAGCGCCTCGGCCTCGATGGGCCCGCCGTCGATGGGGCAATAGCAGATCACGGGCGGATGATCCTTCATCGCCGCGAGCGCCGTGAGGTACTGGGACTGGATCCAGATGTCGTTGAGGGCAAAGATCAGGTCCGGCCGCACGTGCTCCACCAGCGAGACGATCCGGTTCGCCCCCCACATGTCGCCGCTCGACGACGCACGGTACACCTTCCACGGGTAGTCGTGGGGATCGCCCTGGTAGTTGGTTCCCAGGTGGTGGATTTCGTATCGCTCGGAGAGCGGGCGGAAGATGCCCTCGATGACGCGCGCGAAGCCGGTTGGCACGGCGGCGTCGCCCACCACCAGGATGCGCGGCCGCGTGTTCGATCGGCTGGGGCTCATGTCGGACTGCACGCTTTCGATATCGGTTCGAAAACCTTATTCGGCCTTGGCTCGCGCCCGCACTCCTCGCGGGTCGCGGCCGAAGGCGCGGAGCTGGCCGCAGGCGGCGCTGACGTCGTCGCCACGGCGGCGGCGGACGGTGGCGATCAGGCCGCGCTGGCGCAGGCGCTCCTTGAAGGCTTCGATCGTCGCATCGCTCGGCGGCACCATGTGGGCGCCGAGGACGGCGTCCGGGTTGACCGGGATCAGGTTCACCTTGGCGCGCAGGCTGGAGAGCAGGCGGACGAGCTGGTCGGCGTCGCGGACGGAGTCGTTGAGGTCCCGGATCAGGATGTACTCGATGGTGAGCCGGCGCCCTTTCTCCAGCGGGAAGCGCTTGAGGGCGGGCATCAGCTCGGCCAGCGGGTAGGTGCGGTTGATCGGCATGATCCGGCCGCGGCGCTCCTCGTCCGGCGCGTGGAGCGAGATCGCCAGGTTCGGCCGGCGCTCCCAGCGGGCCATCTCCTCCAGGCCGGGGAGGATGCCCACGGTCGAGACGGTGATGCGGTGCGGCGAGATCCACTCGGTCAGGATGTCGAGCGCGGCCTTGACGTTCTCGACGTTGAGCAGCGGCTCGCCCATGCCCATGAAGACGAGGTTCAGCCCCTCCATCGGGAGGTCGCGGTCGGCGCGGATGGCCAGCACCTGTCCGACGATCTCGCCGGCGGTGAGATTCCGCCCCGCGCCCCAGTAGCCGGTGACGCAGAAAGAGCAGGCCAGGGCGCAGCCGGCCTGGCTCGAGATGCAGAAGGTGCGGCGGTGGCGTTCCGGGATGTCGACCGCCTCGATGGTGGCGCCGTCGCGCAGCCGGAAGAGGTATTTGCCGGTGCCGTCCTCGGAGAGATGGCGCGAGGTGATCTCGGGGAGGCCGACGCGGAACTGTTCGGCGAGCCGGTCGCGCAGCTCTTTCGGCAGCTCGGTGACTTCGGAGAAATCGCCGATCGCCCGCTCGTAGAGCGCCTGATAGATCTGCTTGGCGCGGAACGGGCGGTCGGTGACCGGCGCGATCGTCGCGGCCAGGCGCTCGCGCGAAAGGCCGAGCAGATCGGGGCGCGCGTCGGTGTCTGTCTTTTCAATCATGAGTGCGCTCCTGGTCCGGAGCGGCGGGACACCGGAAGGGGAAGAGGTTAGCTGACCCGGCGGCGGCGCAGCCGTCGCGTGGGATCGATGCCGATCGACTTCAGGAAGTTCAGGTCCCGGCCGTCGATCTGGAAAGCGGGCTCGCCCGAGGTCGGCCAGCGCGGCCCGGTCAGGGAGAGCGCCTCGGCGTCCTCGACCTCGCGCTTGCAGTCCACCAGGAGGTAGAGCGAGTAGCCCTCCTCACGGATCTTGCGCAGCGTGCGGTTGATCTCCGACGACTCCGAGATGGCCTCGGAGAGGGCTCGCCGCAGATCGCGCAGCATCGTATTGAGCTTGTCGTCCAGCTTGCAGTCCCTCCGGCTCTATGGGGTGGAGCCGAGGCGATTATCGCCTCCGTCTCACGGGGTGTCAAACCATTCCCCCGCCTGCAACAGATGACGGCAACTCCCCATTCCCCGGGCATTTCGCGCGCGCGTTGGCATGGTACTCTTTGCCGTTCTTATCGGGTGGACAGCAGGTCGGGAGCCGTCTTGAGGAGGAGTAGCTGATGACCCAGCCGATCGAGTCCGGGCCGGGGCAGCCGGGGGCATGGTGTTCCCTGTCGCCCCCCCCGCGCGAGATCCAGCCGCTGGCGGGGGACGTGTCCCCGCGCCGCTATTTCCGCGCCGTGCTCGCCGACGGCACGACCGCGATCCTCGCCAATTATCCCGAGGAGATCCGCGAGGTCTGCGTGCGGTTTCTGCGCACGACGGAGATTCTGCTCGCGGCGGGCGTGCGGGTGCCGCGCGTGCTGGCCGGGGATTGCGCGGAGGGGTGGATGCTGGTCGAGGATCTCGGCCCCCGCACGCTGGGCGAGTGGGGGCGCGGCCGCCCGTGGAGCGAGCTGGCCGGCTACTTCGAGCACGCGCGCGGGCTCAGCGAGCGCATCTCGCGCCTGCCGGCCGACGGTCTGGCGGAGCTCAATCCGGTCCTCGGCCGGGAGCTGCTGGCCCGGGAGCTCGCGCAGACGTGGGACCTCTTCCTGGAGCCCCAGGGGCTGGTGAGCGATCCCGCCCTGGCGGCGGATCTCCGCGCGGCGCTCGACACGCTCTGCGAGACGCTCGGGGCCGAGCCGCCGGTGCCGTGCCACCGCGATTTCATGGTGCGCAACCTGATGCCGCTGGCGGACAGCACCCTGGTGGTGCTCGATCACCAGGATCTGCGCCTGGGCCCGCCGTTCTACGATCTGGCCTCGCTGCTCAACGACACGCTGTTCCCGCCGCCCGACGCGGAGGAGGCGCTGCTCGCAGCCGCCGCGCCGGCGCCCGCCGGCCGCGTCCGCTACCACCGGGCCGCGGCGCAGAGGACCCTGAAGGCCATCGGGACCTACGCCAAGTTCGCCCGCATGGGGGCGGACCGGCACCTGCCGCTGATCGCTCCGACCCTGGCCCAGTTCGTGAAGCACTTTTCAAGGATCCCGGAAGGCGAGCTGCTCGCGGCGCGCCTGGGGGCGTCCTGGAGTCCCGTCCTGGAAACTCCGGGGCCCTATGGATCTGCTACACTGGCTTCGCCATAGAGGCAGCCTTGAGGGGCGTAGAAGCAACGCCCCGGGAGAATGTTATGCCTTCCCTCGGTGTACCTGAGCTCGCGATCATCTTCCTGATCATCATCGTGCTCTTCGGAGCCAGCAAGATCCCCCAGATCGGCAAAGGGCTGGGCGAGGGGATCCGCAACTTCAAGAAGGGGATCAAGGAGGCCGAGGAAGATCAGACTCAGATCCCCGAGAAGACGGGCCCCAATCCGTAGCCCAAGCCTCCGGGTCTGACCAGATCCCTGGCCGCCTGATGCCTCCCTGACACAGGCGCGTGCCGATGTGGCGCGCGGTGGGCCGCTCAGCAGGACTGGGAACAGCAAAACGGGGAAACAGCAAAACGGGGAAACAGCAAGACGGGGAAACGAAAAAGCCGGCGCAAGCCGGCTTATCGCGTTATTTGCCTGGACTTGATGCGCCAGACTTCAGCCGGCTTCAGCCGGCTTTTCGTTTTGCCGCGCGCGCTCACCTTCCGGGCGGAGGCGCGATCGGTCTTCGCTGGCGACGCCATCAACCGGGAGGCCTGCCGGGAAGCCTGCGCCTCGGCCTTGCGGGTGTACTTCGCGTAATGAGCGAGCACCTCCCGGACGAAGCCGCGTGTCTCGGCGAACGGAGGCACCCCCTTGTAGCGCTGCACCGCTCCAGGGCCCGCGTTGTAGGCGGCGAGCGTCCGCTCGAGGTCCCCCTTGTAGTCCTTGATCAGGCCGCTCACGTAGCGGCTGCCCACCTCCACGTTGATGCGGGGATCCAGCAGGTCCCCCTTGACGCCGTAGTCCGCGGCCAGCTCGGGGATGACCTGCATGAGGCCGAGCGCCCCCTGGGAGGAGACGGCGTGGGGGGTGAAGTCGGATTCGACGGCGATGATGGCGGCGAGCAGCAGGCCGTCCACCTGGTGGCGCTCGGCCGCGAGGACGATGTCCTTGCCGTAGGGCATCCGGCGCAGGAGACGCCGCCGCGATTCCGGACTGACGGTGGAATCGAGCAGGGAGAGCTGCCGTGGCTCCGGAGACGGGTCGACGGCGGCCTCGAGGTCGCCGGCTCGGAAGACGTGGAACTGTCCGTCGGACGCGCCGGAGCGGTTGACGAGGAAGCGCGCGATGTCCTGTGTCTCGACGGGCGGCGGCCTCAGATAGGGATCGGTGGGCGCGGTATCGGAAGGAGTGGATTCGAAGAGGAACGCCAGGAACAGGACCGCTGCCATCAGGGTCAGCGGGGTTCGTAATCGACGGGGTAATCGCTTCATGGGCCGGTTTTTCCTCTTTGCTCTCTGCGGACCTCTCCCCTCCGGAGAAGGGACAGGCTCACGGCCGCATGCTGGTCAACAGAAAAAGCGCACACCCCGGCCAAGGGGCCAGGGTAGCACCAGACACGTAGAACGGGATTTTAGTGCTGCGAAATCGGTGCCAGCGCGGCCCCGGAGCTCAGGAGGTCGGCAGGTCGGAGGCCGAGCCGTTCGTGGACCGCGCCTTGCGGCGGGGCTGCCGGCGGCCGGTCAGGTCGTAGTCCTCGATCCCGATGCCGAGGTCGGAGACTTTGTTGCGCAGGGTGTTGCGGTGAACTCCCAGCGAGCGGGCGGAACGGCAGAAGTTGCCCCGGTTGGATTTCAACGAGGCCACGATGAACTGCCGTTCGAACTCCCGCCGCGCCTGTTCCAGAGTCAGGCCCCGGTGAACGAGCTCGTCGACAATCTGATACAAGCGCCCATTGAGATTCTGATCGGCCAAGAGCGTTTTTCCCTCAAAAGCGGAAGCTGGCAGCTTACCACAGGCGCTCGGCTCCCAAGCGCCTGTGGCGGGTTCCGCGACTACTTTGGATCGAGCCGGTCGCCGAGCTTGATCGGGTATCGCGACTCGATGATCTTCGCGACCGAGAACCGCTTGTGGACGGAGAGGACGGCGAGCTCGCCCATGACGATCGGCGGCAGGCCGGGCCGGTTCTCGCGGTAGATCGTGAAGATGTCGCCGGGCGTGGTGTCCTGCTCGCCGATGTCGATGTGGACGACGGCGTCGGCGCCCAGGCTGAGGATGTCGTCCCGGGAGTAGACGATCGAGGGAGCGTGGGCGAGCTTCTCCGCCGCGGCCGGGAAGTTGACCGGCCGCAAGGGGGTGCTGCGGCCGAGCGGCACCGGCTCGGGCTCGAAGGGGAAGAGCAGGGCGCCAGTGGTGAGCGGGTCGCAGGACTGCACGATCTCGGCGATCGCGGTGCTGTCCTGGACCGAGAGGATGCGGACGCGACCGACAGAACGGTAGTACCGGCCCACCACCTGCCCGAGGGCGGGATGCACCACCGGCCGTTCGGGGACGACCGCCGAGAACATCGTGCCGGGCAGAAGGCCCCGCTCCCGGCCGCCGTCGACATAGATGATGTCGCCCGCCGTGAGACCGATCTTGGTGGTATTCGTGCTGTTGCGGAAGCTGCCGACCGTCCAGCCCGTGGGGCCGCGATGGTAATTTTCCAGCGACAGCGCGTCGAACTCCGAGCCGATCACCGCGTAGGGGAACGGCTCGTCGAGCTCGCCGACGTAACCCTGGCAGTAGATGTCGGTCTCGGCGCCGAGCGGTACCGGCGTGCCGGTGGCGCGGGCGGCTTCGACGACGCCCGCCGGCGGCGCGGGGATAACCGCCTCGCCGGTGGGGGCTCCGGTCTGGCCACTGGTGCCGCCCTGGGAGAGGTCCTGTACCGGCGCCACGTTCAGCCCCAGCACCAGCGGATCGCCGGGGTAGATCCAGTGGGCGTCCTTGATGTACTGGTTCTTCTCCCAGATCTGGGGCCACAGGTAGGCGTTGCCGTAGTACTTCGCGGCAAGCTGCCAAAGCGTATCCCCCTTGGCGACGACATGGACCTGGTCGGTCGCCGCGGGAGCCGGCGGATTCCACGCGGTCCAGTGGTCACCGACGAGATGAAGACCCTGCGGCGGACGGTCTGACGCCTGAGCGGAGACGTTTCCGACAATAAGGGCCACGAGCACGAAACTGGTACGCCGCACTCTCATGAAGACCTCCTGCACCCCTTGGAGGACACAGCTATAGTCGAGCTTCTATGGCTTAAAAATAGAATGAACGCCTGGATCTGTCAAGTTTTACCGGAGCGAAGCTCAAGGGGTGGTTGAGGGTTGTGCCCCTCCCGCGGAATGTTCGTAGGGGCGGGGCTTGTCCCCGCCCCTACGTTCCACCTGACCGGGGGGCCCCCCCTACGGCAGCTTTACGCGCCGCTCTTCCGCCACGGCGGCGGCGGCGGTGCCGGGGAAACGGCGGTTGACCTCGCGGTAGGTCACGCGGGCCCCCTCCTTGTCGCCCATGGCCTCCAGGCACTGACCGGCCTTGAGCATCGCGTCCGGCACCTTGTTCCCCTTGGAGAACTTCTCCACCACCTCGCGGAACGCGGCGAGGGCGCCCTTGACGTCGTTGCGCGAGTAGCGGCACTCGCCGATCCAGTACTGGGCGTTGTCGGCCAGCTCGCTGCCGGGGTTCGCCTGCAGGAAGCGCTGGAAGCTCGCCTCGGCGTCCACGTAGTGCCCCTGGTGGAAGAGCGTATAGCCGCGGTCGTAGAGCGCCTGATTGGCGGGCGAGGGCGCGTCGGACGCCGCGGGCTCCTCGACTGGAATGGAAGACGGCGCCGGAGCCGCCGGAGCTGGATTGCCGGGCGCGGGGCTCGGCGCGGCGGGCTGGGGAGCGGGTGGCGTGGCGACCTGCGGCGCGGCCGGCCTCGGCGCGGCGGGCGGCGGCGCCATCACGGTCTTGGGGGCCGGCTGCGGCCGGGGAGTCGTCGTCGCCGGCGCGCGGCGGGGCGGCGGCGGCTTCGGCTCGTTCTCGGGCAGCGCGATATCCACCTCCTCGATCGGCTCGACCGGAGTGATCTCCGGGCGCACCGGCTGGCGGACCGGCTCGCGCCGGGGCTGGGGAGCCGGCGCCGGGGCGGCCGGCCGAGCCGGTGCCGGCCGCGGCTCCTCCATCGCGACGCTCTTCGGCGCCGTCGCGGGGGGCCGCGCGGGGGAGGCCGGCGGGGGCGTGGGGCGCACAGCCGCGGGGCGCGGGGCGGCGCCGCCGTTGCGGGCCTCGAGATCGGCCACCTGCTGGCGGAGCTGGGCCATCTCCACCTGGTTCATGGCCGACTCGCGCTGCAGCTCGACCAGGCGCGCCTTGAGCGCCTGGATCTCCTGCTGCTGGGTATCGTCCGGACGCAGGGCCGACCCGGCACAGCCGGCGCCGGCGAGGCCCAGAGAGAGGAGGAGGCACAGGGGGATGAGGGTGATGCTGAATCGCTTCATTGTCCTGCTGGGGCTCCGGTTCCCGCTTGGGTCGCGGCTTTGCTGGGTTCAGGGGCCTGGGTCGCTTTGACGTCGGGGATCTGGTGGATGTAGGGGCTCTGCGGGAACTCCTTGCGCAGCATGTCGAAGGTCCTGGTGGCGTCGGCCGGCAGGCGGCCGGCCATGTAGGAGAGCCCGAGGTTGTACATCACCTTGTCCCGCTCCTTGTACTGCGGGTAGTTGTTGAGCATCCACTCGAAGCGCGAGATCGCGGCCGCCGCGGCGCCGAAACGGAAGTAGAAGCGGCCGACGACGAACTCGTGCTCGGCGAGGTTGGCGAGCACGGTCTGCATCTGCGTCTGGGCCTGCGGCGCGTACTCGCTGGTGGGATAGAGGCGGATCAGGTCCTGATACGCCTCCATCGCCTTGCGGGTGACGTTCTGATCGCGGTCCGGCTTCTCCATCCGCTTGGCGAGGCTGTTGGCGATCTGGAACTGCACGTACGCCGACTGCTCGCTGGTGGGGAAGCGGTTGAGGAAGTCGCGGTACTTGGCCTCGGCCTGGATGTAGTTGGCGTTGCCGCCCTGGAGGTAGTAGGTGTCGGCGGCGAGCAGCAGGGACTCGCGGCCGATCGTCGAGTTGGGCTCCACCTCGAAGGCGTGGGTGAAGAAGGGGCGGGCCTTCTCGTACTTCTCCTTGGCCAGCAGGTCCTTGCCCTGGGCGAGCGACTCCGCGGCCGAGAGCCGCAGGATGGGGTCTTTGGGTGCGCCGCTCTTGCAGCCGGCGCCCGCGAGGAGTAGGCCGGCGATCGCCAGCAGGGGAAGGATTCTTTTCATACGCTCTCCGGCCGAGTGCGCTCGCGCAGCTCGGACATGGTTGCCACGGGGTCGCCGGTCGCGAAGATCGCGGAGCCCACCACGATCACGTCCACGCCGGCGGCTACCACCTGGGCAATGTTATCGCGGTCGATGCCGCCATCCATCTCAATCTCTACAGGCAGCCCACTTATTTCGATCATCCGCTTCAGGCGTCGCGCCTTGTCGAGCGCGTGGGGCAGAAACGCCTGGCCGGAGAAGCCCGGGTTGACCGACATCACGAGGACGTAGTCGAGCCGCGGCAGGGCGTCCACGAGGAGCTCCACCGGCGTCGCCGGGTTGACCGCGACCCCGGCCTCGGCCCCGGCCTTGCGGATGCGCTCGAGCAGCCGGTCGAGGTGCGTCGCCGCCTCCCAGTGGACGGTCACCCGCGTCGCGCCGGCCGCCAGGTACTCGTCGAGCAGGCGGTCGGGGTTGGCGACCATCAGGTGAAGGTCGAGCGGCAGGCGGGTGCGGGCGTTGATCGCCTTGAGCACCGGGATGCCGAAGCTGAGGTTGGGCACGAAGTGGCCGTCCATCACGTCGACGTGCACGAGGTCCGCGCCCCCCCGCTCGCAGGTGGCGAGGGCGCCCGCGATGTCGGCGAGGTCGGCGGCGAGGATCGAGGGGGCGAGCCGCATCAAGGGACTCCTGTCGGGGGGGCGGAAGAGACGCCTTCCGCGGTGGCGACCACGACCGAGACGGAGTCGTCGTGGCTCAGCGGGTGGCCGGGGAGCGGGAACTGGCGCAGGATCACGCCGGCGGCCACCCCCTCGTAGCGCTCGAACTTGACGCTGCCGAACTTGAAGCCGAGCTGCTCGAAGTAGGGGCGAACCTGGTCGTAATCGCGGTAGACGAGGTCGGGCATCACATAGCGCGCGCTCGGCGTGCCCATGGCGAGCAGCAGATCGACCCCGGTGGCCGGCGCGACGGCGGTGCCGTTGTCCGGGTCCTGCTCGAGCACCGAGCCGGGCGCCTCGTGGTTGGGGGCGAGGGCGCCGAGGATGCGCCCGAGCGCGAGCCCGGTGCCGGAGATGGCCGCCTGCGCTCCCGGCAGGGTCTTGCCCTTGAGGTCCGGCACCGCGACCCGCCGCGGTCCGAGCGACAGGATCACGGTCACCGGGCTCCCCCGCTTGACCAGGGTCCGCGGGTCCGGGTTCTGGCGGGCGACGCGGCCGGCCGGGACCTCGTCGTCATAGCGGCCGGTGCCCTCGACGTCGCGCGGCACCAGCCCATGGTCGGCGAGGAGGTTGGCGGCGTCGGTGCGCGACAGGCCCATCACGGTCGGCACGGTCGTGGCGCCGCTGCGCACGAAGACGCTGAACGAGGTATAGGCCGCAAGGCCGAAGATCACGAACAGGAGAGCGAGGTAGGCGAGAAAGCCCAGCCCGCGAAGGAGCTTCGACGGCATGAAGGAGAGTCTACCAAAGCCGGGGGGTAGAATCCGCCGGATGCGCCGCCCCCACCCCGAAACCTCACCCCCGGCCCCTCTCCCACCGCCCTCCCGCCGACCGGGAGAGGGGAGCTTGACGGGAAAGACCTCGCTTGTAGGGTGCGCTGTACGCACCAGAACCGTTGAGGGCGCGCACAGCGCACCCTACGAGAGGCATCCGTTGTGGATCGTTCCCCCTCTCCCGGTCGGGGGGAGTGCGGTGGGAGAGGGGGCCAGGGGGTGAGGCCTCGGGGTGGGGGCCTCCCCCCCCTCGGCGCCCACTGTTCGGTGGCCGGCGGCATGCCGAATTCGATCGCGCGCGCCACCTCGCTCGGCTGCACGGCCGCCCAGGTGTTCGTGAAGAACGCCGCCCAGTGGCGGTGGCGGGAGCTGGAGGAGGAGGAGGTCGCGGCGTTCCGCGCCGCCCACGCCGGGAGCGCGGTCGGCCCGCTGGTCGCCCACGCGAGCTATCTGATCAACCTGTGCAGCGCCGATCCGGTGATCCTGGCGCGGTCGCGGGAGGCGCTGGCCGACGAGCTGGCGCGCTGCGCCCGGCTGGGGGTGATCGGGCTGGTGCTGCATCCGGGAGCGCACCTGGGCGCGGGAGAGGAGGCCGGGGTGGAGCGGGTCGCGGCGTCACTCGACGCGGTGCTCGCCGAGATCCCTGGCCCGGTGCGCGTGCTGCTCGAAAACACCGCGGGACAGGGCTCCTGCATGGGGCACCGCCTGGAGCATCTGGCGGCGATCCGCGACCGCGTCGCCGAGCCCGCTCGCGTCGGGATCTGCCTGGACACCTGCCACGCCTTCGCGGCCGGCTACGCCCTCCACGAGCCGGCCGGCTACGAGGAGATGTTCGCCGAGATCGAGGAGCGGATCAGCCTCGCGGCCCTGGGGTGCATGCACCTCAACGACTCGCTGCGCCCGTTCGGCTCCCGGCGCGACCGCCACGCCCATATCGGCGAGGGGGAGATCGGCCTCGGCGCGTTCGCCCGCCTGCTCCAGGACCCGCGCCTGGCCGCGGTGCCGATGATCATCGAGACCGAGACCGGCGACGATCTGGCGGGGCACCGGCGGGACCTGGAGACGCTGCGCGGGCTGGTGGGGCTGGGGAAGCGGCGCGGGCGGAAGGCAAAGGAGAGCCTGAGCGCCCCTACCCCCCCGGCTTCAGATGCATGATGAGGTCGCTCTTCATGAAGTCGAAGTAGATCACCACGAACATCAGCAGCAGGATCATCACGAAGCCGACCTGGCTGATGACCTCCTTGAGGCGCAGCGACAGGTCGCGCCGGATCACCCCCTCGACCATCAGGATGAAGATCTGGCCGCCGTCGAGGATGGGGATCGGCATCAGGTTCATCACCGCGATGCTGACGCTGATGAACCCCATGAGCTGGAGCAGGTACTTGAAACCCATCCGCGCCGCCTGGCCGCTCTGCTTGGCGATCTCGAGCGGGCCGGCGAAGGCGCCCTTGGCCGAGAGCTTGCGGGCGAAGATCTTGCCGAGGATCTGGAAGATCTGCTTCACCGTCTGGACGCTGTAGCGCGCCCCCTCGTAGACCGCCCGCACCGGACCGAAGCGCTGGAAGAAGCCGATCTTGACGCCGATGCGGCCGTTGCCGGCGTCGTTGCGCGGGGTGACGGTGAGCACCATCGGGCGGCCGTCGCGCGCCACCTCGACCTGGACCGGCTGGCCGGGGCGCGGCGAGATGGCGTCGATGAACGCCTGGCTGTCGAGGACCGGCCGGCCGTCGACACTGCGGATCTCGTCGCCGGGACGGAAGCCGGCGGCCTCGGCGGGCTGGCCGGCGATGATCTCGATGACCTGCGGGCGGACGCTGGGGATCAGGCCGGCGAGGTCCCCCACCGAGTAGCGGGGGATCAGCTTCGGCGTCACCGACGCGTTCAGCGTGCGCTCGCCGCGCTGGACGGTGAGCGGCACCGGCTTGTCGGGAGAGCCCATCAGCGCCAGCAGCACGTCCTGCCAGTTGTCGACCGACTCCCCCTTGACGGTGAGGATCATGTCCCCCCGCCGCAGGCCTGCCTGGGCGGCCGAGGAGCTCGCCTCGACGTTGCCGATCAGTGCCGGCATGTCGGGGAGGTTCATCACCTCGATGCCGACCATGAAGACGATGGCGAAGACGGCGATGGCGAGGATGATGTTGGCGGCCGGACCGGCCAGATAGACCAGGACGCGCTGCCAGCGCGGCTTGTTGAGGAACTCGCGCGGATCGGCGGGATCGACGTCCTCGGGGCTCTCGCCGCCCAGGCGCACGTAGCCGCCGAGGGGGACGGCCGAAAGGCGGTACTCGGTCTCGCCGCGCTTGATCCCCCAGAGCTTCTTGCCGAAGCCGACGGAGAAGGTCAGCACGCGCACGCCGAAAGCCTTGGCCATCAGCAGATGCCCGGCCTCATGGACGACGATGATCACGCCCAGCGCGAAGGCGAAAGAGAGAAGGGTCAGGAGACTGCCGGTCAAATAGTTCATGCCACTGGGGTCCGATCCGGTCTGATCCGGTCAAAGGTGGAGCTGACGATTATACCCAACGGCGGAAACGCTCCGGCGATTCCCCGCGGCCTACCCGGGGGACTCGATCCCGAACGCCCACAGGCTGAACAGCAGCACGGGGGCCGCGAAGACCAGGGCGTCGATGCGGTCGAACATGCCGCCGTGCCCGGGGAGGAGGTTGCCGGAGTCCTTCACCCCCGAGCTGCGCTTGATCAGCGACTCGACGAGGTCGCCGATCTGCGCCGCCGCCGCCGTCAGGGCGGCGGCGGTCAGCAGGCCGGGCTCCAGGGCGCCGCGGCGGTAGAAGTCCCAGATCGCGGCGGCGACGACCGCCACCACGAAGCTGGCGGCCGCCCCCTCCCAGCTCTTCTTCGGGCTGATCACCGGCGCCAGCTTGTGGCGGCCTACCGCCGAGCCGACATAGTAGGCGGCGGTATCCCCGCCCCAGACGATGGCGAGCAGCAGGATGATCAGCCAGGGGTCGATCCCCTGGATCAGGTGGAGGCTGGAGAGGGAGACGGCGAAGTAGGGGATGCCGAAGCCGAAGATCCCGAGGGCGGGGAGCGCCTCCTCGAGCGGCGTGCGGCTGAGCAGGATCAGCGCGCCGAGGCCGACCGACAGCAGCAGCGCGCCGCCGAGGAGGTGCAGGCGCAGCGTGCCGGCGCCGATGCCCGCCGACAGGGCGTAGCTGAGGGCGAACGCCGCGGCCGGCGCGAGGACGAGCAGCAGCCGCAACGGCGCCCGGGGCGCTTGCGGGCGGCAGATCTCCACGTACTCGTAAACCGCCAGCTCGACCACCACGGCCATGATGGCGAACCACCACCAGTTGTGGGTCAGGAAGACCGCCGCGAGAACGAGCGGCACTCCGATGGCCGCGGTCAGGAGCCGTTTCATGGCGGGCCGTTCATGGACGATCGCAAGCCTAGAGCCGGCCCGAGGCGAAGACGTCCGCCTCCTCGGGCTGCGCGACGCCGCCGAAGCGGCGCTCCCGCCGCTGATAGTCGAGGATCGCCTCGTAGAGGTCGCGGCTCCGGAAGTCGGGCCAGAGGGTCTGGGTCACCCAGATCTCGGCGTAGGCGATCTGCCAGAGCAGGAAGTTGGAGACCCGCAGCTCGCCCGAGGTGCGGACCATCAGGTCGGGGTCGGGCTGGCCGGAGGTGTAGAGGTAGCGGCCGATCGTCTCCTCGTCGATGTCGGCCCGCTTGCCGGCGGCCCAGTCGGCGACGATGCTGCGGCAGGCGTCCACGATCTCGCAGCGGCCCGAATAGTTGAGGGCGATGTTGAACCGCATGCCGCGGCAGTGGGCGGTCGCCGCGATCGTCGCCTCCAGCTCGCGCACCACCGAGGGGTCGAGCTCCCGCCAGCGGCCGAGCACGTTGAAGCGGATGTCGTTCTCGACCAGCGCCTCGCGCTCCTTGCGGACGTACTCCTTGAGCAGATTCATCAGGGTCCAGACCTCGAAGCGGGGGCGCTTCCAGTTCTCCACCGAGAAGGCGTAGAGGGTGAGGACCTGGAGCCCCAGGCGCGCCGACGTCTCCACCGCCTCGCGGACCGAGGCGACCCCGGCCCGGTGCCCTTCGACCCGCGGCAGGCTCCGCGCCTTCGCCCAGCGGCCGTTGCCGTCCATGATGATGGCGATGTGGCGCGGCAGGCGTTGCAGGTCGAGCCGCCGCACGAGGAGCTCTTCGGGGGAACCCGGGGCGGCGAGTTTGGACAGATCTGCCATGGTTGAGGGCCCTTAAAATATCACAGGCGGTTGATCCGTCGCAGGATCCGGGATCGCTGGATCGCCTTCCCCCCGCCACTCCGGCGGATAGAACACCTGTTGGAGCGTAAGACCGTGGGCGGGCGCCGTCGGACCCGCCGCCGACCGCGGCTGGCCGGCGAGCAGCGCCGCGAAGCTTTCCACGGACCGCTTGCCGCTACCGACTTCGATCAGAGTTCCCACCAAAGCACGAACCATGCCGCGCAGGAACCCCTCCCCCACCACGCGGAAGGCCAGCTCGCCGTTTCCTTCCTCCGGCCGCGCTTCCCAGCGGGCGGAGAAGATACGCCGGAACGGCTGTCCATGCGAGCCCCCGGCGAGGGCGAAGGCGGAGAAGTCGTGCCGTCCTGGCAGCAGATCCGCCGCTCTGGCCATCCGCTCGGGGTCGATCCCGGCCGGCGCCGGCGCCATGAAGAGGGAGTCGAGCGGCGAGAGGACGGCGGCGCGGCCCAGCCGGTAGAGGTACTCCTTGCCCGCGGCGTGCTTGCGGGCGTGGAACCCCGGCGGCATGGCGGCGGCGGCGAGCACCCGCACGTCCGCGGGCAGGTGGCGGTTGGTACCGTGGACCAGCCCGCGCTCCGGGAACGGGTCCGCGAGCTCCAGGTGCGCCGCCTGGCCGCGGGCGTGGACCCCGGCGTCCGTGCGGCTCGCCCCCACGATCCGCGCCGGCCGGCCGAGCAGGCGCTCCAGCGCCTCCTCGACCACCTGCTGCACGCCGAGGGCGTTCTCCTGGCGCTGCCAGCCGGCGTAGGCGGTGCCGCGGTAGGCGAGGGTGAGGCGGTAGGTGGGCATTACGGACCCTCACCCCCCGGCCCCCACTCCCGTCCCCTCCCACCCTCCCTCACCGGGCGAGGGGGAGAAAAGCGACAAGGAAGAGGATGGAGCGCAGGGGCGGGGGTCGCTTTTTTCCTCCCCCTCCTGGGGGAGGTCAGGAGGGGGCGCCCCAGAAAAGGCAACGTTCCGGACTCCGCAACACCCCCCTCCTGGCCTCCCCCCGTTCCGGGTGGAGGAAAACTGCCTTCTCCCCCTCTCCCGGTGAGGGAGGGCGGGAGGGGACGGGAGAGGGGGCCGGGGGGTGAGGGTTTGGTCCGCCGCCGAAGTTTTCCGACCAGCAACAGAATCGCGAACGGCCCCCAGATCCCCAGATAGACCCACGGCCACAGCGCCACCCCCGCGAGCTGCGGGAGATACGAGAGCAGGATCAAGCCCGATAGCGCGAGCCAGGCGGCGTCGCGGCGCAGGGCGGCCCAGGGGAGCACCCAGAGGAGGTACCAGGGGTAGACGGTCGCCGAGCAGAGCAGCAGGCGGCCGAAGAGGCGGCCGGTGCCTACTACCGGGTCGCGCTCGCGCAGCGACAGGGCGACCGCGGCGGCCATCCCGGCGGCGAGCAGGAGCTTGGCCAGGAACTGCGGGTAGAGGTAGGGGTAGACGGGGTTGAGCCCCTGGTGGATGCCGGTCAGGCTCTTGAGATGGTCGACCGCGCGGGCGAGGGCGGGGGCGGCGCCGGCCGCGGCGAGCAGCCGCCAGAGCGGCTCGAACAGGGGGCCGTTGAACTCCCAGGAGACGCCGTAGGTCACCAGCCCCGGCGGCACCCCGCCGGTCGCCAGCGCCACCGGCAGCGCCGCCACCGCGGTGAGGCCCAGGGCGGCGGTGAGGAACCACCCCGGCCGGCCGCTCTGCCGCGCCCACATCGGCAGCGCCGCGAGGGGGACGAGCTTGGTGAGGATCCCCGCCGTCGCCAGCGCCGCGGCGGTGCCGGGCCGGCGGAGCCTGGGCAGCAGGAAGAGCGCGGCGCCCACCACCGCCGCCACCCCGAGGGCGTCGACGTGCCCCATGCCCGCAACCTCCAGCGCCACCAGCGGATTCCAGGCGTACCCTATCGTCCGCCCCGCCGGCAGATGGGCGCCGCGGGCGAGGAGCAGGAGCAGCCAGCAGGCGGCCAGATCGGCCGCGGTGGCCGTCAGCTTCCAGGCGAGCATCGGAAACGGCAGCCGACTCGCTATACTGAAGGCCGCGATGGAGAGCGGCGGGTAGACGGTCGGGACCTGCTTGTGAGGCAGGCGCCGCCAGATTTCATCGCGGAGGGGAATGAGCTTTTCGGCCGCCGGGGCCAGCGCGTAGGGGTTCAGTCCGGCGGCGGCCACCTTCCCATCCCAGAGGTAACGCAGCACGTCATCGGATAAAGTCGGCGGGAGCGGCAGGAGCGGGAGCCGCAGCAGCAAGGCTCCCAGGAGGATCGCCCCGGTGGAAACGCTCGCGGTTTCGAGCCGCGGCGTCGCGAACAGGAGCCCGAGGAACGCCGCCCCGAGAAGGGCCAGCGTCAACGCCAGATGATGAGCCAAGTCGAAGACGAACAGCAGACCCAGGTTCACCGCCACGATTGGCAGCGCGAAGGCGACCGGCCCCAGCCGGCGGCCGGGCACTGACGATGAGCTTCCCGTGGGCGCCGGCCCTGCTGGCACTCTATTACTCCGTCCTGGTGGTGCTGTCGTTCTTCGGCCTCCACCGGCTGATGCTGGTCGTGATCTACCTGCGCACCCGGGGGCCGCGGGTGCCACCCCCCGAGCTGCCGGCCGATCCGCTGGCCTGGCCCGTGGTCACGGTACAGTTGCCACTCTACAACGAGATGTATGTGGCCGAGCGGCTGATCGACGCCGTCTGCCGTCTCGATTATCCGGCCGGCCGGCTGGAGATCCAGGTGCTCGACGACTCGACGGACGAGACCCGCGAGATCGTCGCCCGCGCCGTGGCGGAGTACCGGGCGAAGGGGGTGGACATCCACCACCTTCATCGCCTGGACCGCACCGGCTACAAGGCCGGCGCGCTGGAGGCCGGCCTGGCCCAGGCGCGCGGCGAGCTCCTCGCCATCTTCGACGCTGACTTCGTTCCCACGCCTGACTTCCTGCGGCGCAGCGTCCCCCATCTGCAGGCCGATCCCGGGCTCGGCCTGGTCCAGGGGCGGTGGGACCACATCAACCGCTCCTACTCGCTGCTCACCCGGGTCGAGGCGATCCTGCTCGACGGCCACTTCATGATCGAGCACTCGGCGCGCAACCGCAGCGGCCGCTTCTTCAACTTCAACGGCACGGCCGGGATCTGGCGGCGGGAGGCCATCGCGGCCGCCGGCGGCTGGCAGCACGACACGCTGACCGAGGACCTCGACCTCTCCTTCCGCGCCCAGCTCGCGGGGTGGCGGTTCCTCTATCTGCCCGGGCTCAAGGTCCCCTCGGAGCTGCCGGTGGACGTCAACGGCTTCAAGAGCCAGCAGTACCGGTGGGCCAAGGGGGCGGTGCAGACCGGCCGCAAGCTGCTGGGCCGGGTCTGGCGGGCGCCGATCCCCCTCAAGGTCAAGTTCGAGGCCCTGGTGCACCTGACCAACAACGCCAGCTATCCGTTGATGGTGCTGCTCTCGCTGCTGATCTTTCCGGCCATGATGCTGCGCCGCGGCTCCCCGGTCGCGCTGCTGTTCCTGGTCGACCTGCCGCTCTTCCTCTCGGCCACCGTCGCGGTGCTGACCTTCTACCTGATGAGCCAGGTGGCGGGCAACGACGACTGGCGCCATGAGCTGCGCTATCTGCCGGCGCTGATGTCGGTGGGCATCGGGCTCTCGGTGAACAACGCCCGGGCGGTCATCTCCGGGCTCTTCCAGCAGGGCGGGACCTTCATCCGCACGCCCAAGTACCGGATCGAGAAGGCTGGCGAGAGCTGGTCGTCCAAGCGCTACCGGGCCGGCACCGACCCGACCCGCGTCATCGAGGGGCTCCTCGCCCTCTACTTCCTGGGGGTCACGATCTACGCGGCGGTGGTGGGAATGTGGATGTCGCTCCCCTTCCTCCTCCTCTTCGTCCAGGGGTATGGCTACATGGCGGTCTTGAGCTACCTGCCGTCGTGGCGGGATTGGTGGGAGCGCGGGAAGGCACGGGAGGCGGCGGCGAAGGCAGGCGGCTAGGGGAGAAAATCAGAACACGGACGTGGGGGACGAACACGGACGGACAGGGACACAGACGAGATCCGAGTCTCTTCTTGTCTTCAGTCCGTGCCTGTCCCTGCCGTCCTTGTTCGTCCCTTGCTGTTTTCCGCTCTCGGAAGTCTCTGGAGCGCGCACAATGTTCCCGATCTGCGGGCGCTTGCAGCTAAAATAACCGCCATGGCTTTACCCGAGCGTCAGTCCAGCCCCCAGGTGACGTTACGGCCGGCGGCGCCCCGGGACGCCGACCTCCTCCGCCAGTGGCGCGCCGAAGCGAGCGTGCGCCGCTATCAGCCTCTCAACGAGCTGCCCACCGCGCAGCTCCGCGCCGACGTCGCCAGCCAGCGCATGGCGGACCTCTACCGGGGCCGGGGTGAGAAATTTCAGTGGATCGTGCAGGTGGACGGCCAGCCGGCCGGCTGGATCACCCTGGTGGTGAGCAACTGGGAGCACGGCCTGGCCGAGGTCGGCTACGCGCTGTCGACCGTCTTCCAGAGCCGCGGGGTGATGAGCGACGCGCTGGCGATCCTCCTCGACGACCTCTTCCACAACACCCTCCTCGAGCGGGTCGAGGCCCGCTGCGCGGTCGAGAACGTCGGCTCGCAACGGGTGCTGGAGAAGAGCGGCTTCGAGCGCGAGGGGCGGCTGCA
>JBDSHF010000375.1:0-3478 GCA_039918595.1 Thermoanaerobaculia bacterium | reverse complement strand
GCGGCGCCCTTGCGGCCGGCGAGGATCAGCTCGATCATCCGGGTGAGATCGCCGCGGAAGCGCTCCTGATTCGCCGCGTTCCGGATCGGCGCGTAGCGGCCGCCGTTCTTCACCCCGGCGTTGCCGTAATAACCGAAGTCATTCGGCGTCGCCACCAGCACGTCACCTACGAACACCGCGGGATACCGCGTCACGCCAAAGCGCTTCGCCAGCGCTGAATCGCCCGAGTTCACCGAAACGAAACTTGCCTTGCCGCCGAACTTTTGAATCACGTTTTGCGCCAGCAGACCTGCTGGGTCGGAGAGGCCTCACGTATAGGGCCAGCGGACGAGAGTGACCGTGACCTGGGATCTGGGCTTCGGCGCCTCGGGCCGGGCGGGCTCAAGCGCGGCGAAATAGCGCGGCAGCACATCCGTGACGATCGCCGTCGACGCGGCGGGACTGGTGCCGGGCGGAGCGCTCGCGACCTCCCCCTGGGCTCCCTCGAGAGCCATCCGGGCGATGCTGTGATCGATGCCTCCGGCGGACAGGCGGGCGTCGAATTCGCGCAGCCGCCTTCGGAGCTCGCCAGGCGCCAGCGGCGGCGCGGGCGGACGCAGCGGCACGATCATCTGCGCCGCGTCCAGATAGCGCAGCATCGCGCCGTAGCGCAGGCCGGCGGCGTCGAGCTGGCGCGCCTCATTCAGGGCGGCGTTGGCGGTGATGAAGGCGCTGTGCCGGTCGATCGAGGCCGGCGGCCGGTACGCCTTGAGCAGATCCGACTGCAACCCTTCGATCTCGGCCCGCAGAGCGCGCAGCGGCGGCGCGGGGAGGCGCGACGGAACCGAGAGCTGCCGGCAGACAGCCGCGAGCTCCCGCTGCGCCTGTGCGGTGCCGAGGTAATAGAGGCCCTCGTCCGGCATCGTGTTGTGCCCGTAATCGAGACTGGCCTTGTAGTAGGCCCGCACCTGGGGGAGCGCGGCCTCGCCCAGGGCCCGCAAGGCCGCGGGCCGCACGCTGCTCAGGGCGGAAGGCGAAGGCGTGCCCAGATCATCGCGCATCACCGTGCCCATGCGCGCCCACTCCGCTTCGAAACCGGCCATCTCCCTGTGTTGAGCGGCCGAGCGCTGGCTCATGTAGGCCGCGGTCGCCAGGTCCACCCGTGTCATGGCGAGACGGTGCAGCGCCAGGAGACGCCGCCCGTCGCGGAGATCCTGCTCGGCGCGCGAGAGCACCGCGAGGCCGCCCGGCTTGACCTGGGCCCAGGCCCCGCGGGACGCGGCATCGCTGCGCAGGAACACCGACCAGCGCTGGATCTCGGCGGCGAGCGGGTCTTTCGATGGGCTCGCCGATGGCCCCGCCGGTTGCCCGGCCCGGAGGCCGGGGGAGAAGATCGCGAGCGCCAGCAGCGCCGCGGCGGCCACGAAGGAGGTGGTTCGAGAGATCGTCATTGTGCCGCTACGATGCCACGATCCGGCCGTTTCTACAATCCTGCGCTGACAGCTCTGATGCCGCCGGTCGCGGGTTAGACTCGAAGGCGAAGGGCCCTACCGCTGCCCGCAGAATCGGCAGCCGCCTATTGGGCTACGCTGGAGAAAACCCCTTCGTTGGTCCCCACGCGCAGGATCCCGTTCCCCTGGAACGCGATCGCCCGCGCCCCGGCCGGCCCTCCTTCCACACGCTGCCAGTTCAACCCGCCATCGGTGCTCCGGAAAACACCCTCGTCTCCCGCGGCGACCGCCTCCGTCCCATCGGCCGAGAAGGTCAGCCCACGAATCGTTCCCTCGATCCCGGCATCGCCCGGCATCCAGGTGGCGCCACCATCGACGCTGCGGTAGAGGCTGGCGATCCCCTCGGAGGGCGAGACGAAGAGCGAGGACGCCAGCATCAGGTTCGAGTCGCGGGGATGGACCGCGATCGCGTCTTCCACGGCCACCAAGGCCCTGTGATCACCTCGGATCCCGCCGTTTTGGGTCCAGGTGATGCCGCCGTTATCGCTGCGCAGGAGATTATTGATCGTGATGGCGTACACCCGCAGCGGCCGAGACGGGGCGGAGGCGAGGGACAGCACGTCCCAGGGAACGCTGACGCCGTAGGACACGCCGGGGACGCGTGTCTCCTGGAGCTGCCAGGTTTTGCCGCCGTCGGCGCTGCGCGCGATGCCGCGGGAGCAGTCTTCGAGCCCGGCCACCAGAATCTGACCGCCGGCCCCGACGGCTGCGAGTGAGGTGACTCGGGCTGCCGCGACGCCGCTGCCCGTGCGTGAGGAGCGTATTGACGTAGGCGAAGCTGTTGACGGGGATCTGGCCGATTCTCTTCCAGGGCCTGCCGGCCTGGCTTCGATAGAGCGCCTGATAGACCGTCACGAAAGCGATGTCCTGATCGTCAGGCGCGAGCGTCACAGAGCCCTGCCCAGCCGCACCGGACAAGTCGGGCGGCAGGCCGGCATTCCAGGGCGTCCAGGTGTCGCCACCGTTGGTGCTGCGCCAGAGCCCCGAGGAGGTGCGCGCCAGCCCAAGGAGCACCTCTTTCGTCAATAAATTCCGGGCCGGGGCTCAGTCTTCCGCGTGGAGACCGGGCCTTACCGGGCGTCGCTGCTCGTGGGCTCCGGGGCCGGCGGCGCTGACGGCCCTGACGACGCCAGATGATCGATCAGGCCCTTGCCGGTGACGGAGCGCGAGTACGAGTCCGCGGCCACCGCGAACCAGGCCACCGGCCCAAACGCCACCCTGGCCAGCAACCCGATCGCGGCGTGGGCCAGGCCCCCCTTGATGTCGCCGTCCATCATCAAGCTGCTGCCCGGCAGGATTCCCTCGCCCACCAGCTTCACACCGTTTTCCACCACCTGGTTTGCCATGTCCTCTCTCCTTCCCTGGGAACGCGGTAAGTTCTTTCAGTAATTATACCACCCGATAAACCCGCACCGCAGAATCCGCAGAATCGGCACCTGGGTTGCGCCAAGGATTTCCCCGGAGGCTCGAGACGGCCTTTCTCAACTTTCTCCGCATTTTTCAGTAAAAACATAAGATTGCGCACCGTCCCGGGGCGGCGCAGACTGGTTGGCAGGAGGAGTCTCTCGTGCGTGCCACCTTCCGGTCGTCTCTTCCCAAGCTCCTCGTCCTGCCGATCCCGGCCGGTGCGGCTCCGGCCTCGCGCCAGGTGAGCCCGCGCGCCGTGGGCGAATCTCCGCCGATCGAGATCTCGCTCGATGCGTCTGGACTGCCTGCGAGAGATGCTCCCTGGCTGCCCTCCAAGCGGATCGCCGACATAGGTCTCCACAGGCGACCTCCCCAATGGGATCGATCAATTTAGAATGAGGAAAATCTTTATGTGTTCCCCCATCACCCGTATCCGGCGAATCCTCCCCTCTCAGCCTTTCTTCCTGGCGCTCGCTCTTGCGGCCGGCGGCGAAGGGCTGCTCCTCGCGGCGGAATTCTCGGGCGCCATCTACACGACCGACAGCACCGGCACCCGCGTCAACCAGAACCTCTACAGCGCG
>JBDSHF010000374.1:0-22242 GCA_039918595.1 Thermoanaerobaculia bacterium | reverse complement strand
GTCGTCGAACTGCCCCTCTTCAATGGCTTCACGGATTCGATTTTCCGCCACGACCTGGACCGCGCGGCGGGACATGCGGTTCTGGCTCATGGAGGAGATATGTCAGGTCACTGGCCGAATATTTCCTCCGGTTCGGCAGCCAGGGGATCGATGGTCTGGACTCCTTCGAAGAGGTCGAAGTCCCCGTCCCGGGTGAAAAGCACCGTGCCGTTCTCGATCGCGAGGGCCGCGAGATGGGCATCCATGACCAGCTTGGCCTTTGCCCCCGTCCCGAGGAGCAGATCGCGCAGGATCAGCCAGTGATGTTCTCCCGCCTGCAGGAGCCGGACATTGGGTTGAGAGAACCATTCGTCGACGATCGACACCGCCTCCTGGATCGAGAAGGGATCGCGGAAGAGCTTCGACTGGGTCGTGATTCTCAGAAACGCCAGCACTGTCGGCCAGGAAACTCCGATCGGCGTGTGGCTGGAAAGGGCTTCCGCAAGCCAGCGGTGCGCGGCTTCGTGAACGGGGCTGGACCGGTCGTAGGCGTAGATGAGCAGATTGGCGTCGACGAGAATCACCGGTGGGCGGGGCCTTCCACCTGCTCCAGCAACCCTTCGATATCATCGAAGTCGAAGCCGGGACGTGCGTGGAGAGCCTTGGCACGGACCTCGAAAGGTCGCGATGAGGTCGCGACCGGCTGCCCGGGGACGGAAGATCGCAGAGACGAGTTCACTGCTTCTTCAAAAGAGCGCCCACTTCGGTCGGCCATCTTCTGAATCTCAGCGGCGAGATCGTCATCGAGTGAGAGCGTGACTCGTACAGCCATGCAAAAATCCTACGATCCGCGAGGGGCGCTGTCAAGGATCGGGGCGAGTTCCCTCTTCCTGCAACATCCCCTCCGCCAACGCCGTCGCGTTGCGAATACAGTCCGGCACGGAGATGCCGCCGAGGAAGTTGCCGGCGAGGTGGAGGCCGGGGAGGGACCGCTCGATCTCGCGCGCCCGCTCGACGAAGCGGCCGTGCCCCAGCTCGTACTGCGGGATCGCCCGCGGCCAGCGGCGGACGAGGCGGAAGGCGGGCTCGCCGCGCAGCTTCAAGGGGCCGCGCAGCTCCGCGACCACCGTCGCGGCGATCCGGTCCTCGTCCCACCTCGCGAGCTCGGGGTCGGTGCGGCCGCCTCCGAAGGCGGCGAGCGCGACGTGCCCCTCGGGCGCGCGGCCGGGAAAGATCTGGGACGGGAAGAGGCAGCCCAGCAGCCGGAGCCCCTCCTTGCGTGGCGCCAGGAATCCGAAGCCGTCGAGGGGGTGGCCGACATCCTCCCGGCGCCAGCCGAGCGAGACCACGGCGACCGCGGCGTAGGGGATCTCGGCGAGCGGGAGGCTGGCGCCTGAAGTGGCCTCCTCGAGCAGGCGGGCGGCGGCGTCGGCCGGCACGGCGAACACCACCCGCGCCGCCTCGACCGGCCCGGCGGAGGTCTCGACGCGGAAGCCGTTCTCGATTCGGAGAACCCGCCGGGCGGCGACGCCGGTGCGAAGGTCCCCGATCTTCCCGATCTCCCGCGCCAGCCTGCGAGGCAGCTCTTCGAGCCCTTCCCGGAAGGAGATCATGGCGCCGCCGGGAGCCGGCGCCTTGCGGCGGGCCAGGGCGCCGCGGATGCCGCCGCGGATCAGGCTGCCGTGCTCCCGCTCCAGGGCATGGATCTTCGGCACCGCCCAGCGCGCCGACAGCCGTTCCGGATCGCCGGCGTAGACGCCCGAGACGAACGGGCCGACGGCGTAGTCGAGGAATTCGGCGCCGAGGCGGCGGCGGACGAGTTGCGCGATGCTCTCCTCGACCCCTTCGGCAGGCCGGCCAATCCAGGGCTCGCGCAGCAGCCGGAGCTTGGCGCCGGCGGAGAAGAGCGGAGTCTTGAGAAGCCCCCCCGGCCCTCCAGGGAGCGGGACGAGCCGGCTTTCTTGATAGAGATACCGGCGTTTCGCCGAGGGGGAGGCGACGATCTTCTCCCCGTCCAGCCCGGCGTCGCGGATCAGCCGGCCGACGCTCTCGTCGCTCTCGACGACGGTGTTCGGCCCCATCTCGAAGCGCCAGCCACCGTCCGAGAAGGTCTCGATCGCTCCGCCGGCGCGCTCCGCCGACTCCAGGACGGCGACCCGCAGGCCGCCACGGGCCAGCCGGAAGGCCGCCGTGAGCCCCGAGATCCCCGCCCCCACCACCACCGCATCGAGCCGGTCGCCGCTCATCGGGGGCCGGGGACTTCTTCCAGATGAGGGAGTGGGGCGTCGAGGACGTCCGAGAAGAGGGTGAGGACGCGAAAAGTGAGCCCCCAGATCGCGGAATCGCGGAAGCGGATCGCCGGGTAGAGGAGCTTGGCGTCTTTGCGCTGCCACTCGAAGCGGCTCGCGTTGCGCGGGTCCCAGAGATGGGAGAGCGGGATCCAATACGCCTCGGCCACCTCGTCGCTGATGGCGAAGGGGGTGAGCTCTTCGCCCAGGTAATAGACGAAAGGGGAGAGGACCATCCGGCCGCCGCCGGTGCCGAGGCTGACGAGGACGTGCGAGAGCGGGCCGATCCAGTGCGACTCGTCGAGGGCGATGCCCACCTCTTCCAGCGTCTCCCGCTCGGCCACCGCGCGCGGGCCGGAGTCTTCCGCCGAGGCACGCCCGCCCGGCAGGGCCATGTGGCCGGACCAGGGGTCGAGCGGGTGCTCGGCGCGCAGGATGGCGCAGAGGGAGAGGTCGTCCTCCGGGCCCGCGAGCACCAGCGCCACCGCCGCCTCGGCGTGGTCCGGCTCGCGGGCGACCAGCGTCGGCTGATGCCGGGAAAGGGCTTCACGGATCTGAGCGATCGGGAACGGCATGGCACGATCCTACAAGACGGACACGAGCAACGCCCGCGGACTCTCGCGGTCGACCAGGGCGACCGCCACCTCGCCGCCGCAGTGCTCGCGGACCAGTGCCGCCAGCTCCTCGGCGGCCTGGGCCACGAGGTCGCGGCCGGCGGGCGGCAGCCCTTCAATGACCAGGAAGGCGCGCCTCGTCGCGGCGGTCAGCTTGGTCCGCTCGGCCTCCTTCCAGTTCCAGCGGCGGCAGAGAGTGCCGAGGTCGTCCTTGTAGATCACCTCGCCGGGCTTGGGCGGCCGCGCCTCGGGCTCGCCGAGCAGGTGGACCGACGGCTCGTGATCCGTCGCCAGGGTCAGCCGGACATCCCCCTGGACCCGCTCCAGGTCCTCGCCTCCGACCGGCACCAGATGGCGCAGGGAGATCGTGTTGTAGAGATCGACCAGCGGATTGATGTGGGGCACGGACTGCCCCTTGAGGACGCGGCGCGCCAGGTTCTCGATCGACGAGGGGTGGTCCTTCGGCTTGGCACCGAATTTCCGGTAGGCCTCGCGCCAGGGAGCGATGTGGGGGTGCTCGGAGATCTGGGTGCCGGCGAGCGCGGCGCGGACCCGCCCCTCCTCGTGGCGGAGCGGACCGAGGAGGGCGTCGCCGTCTCCGGAATTGTCGATTCCGTGAACGGTGACGACGCCCAGCACGACCTCCGGATAGCGTTCGAAGATCTCGTCCGTGACGAGGAGGTCGGGCATTCCCGGGAGTTTACCGCTTCGAGATGGTGAACTTGCCGAAGCTCACCCCGAGGTTGACGCCGGAGCCGCTGCCGGCCAGGGCGAGCGAGACGTCCCCCTTGGTCAGGACATTGGCCGTCGACGACTTCACGGCTCCGGCCTCGGCGGTCGCCTGGGCATAGCTGCCGAACAGCTCCTCGATGTTGCCGACCTCGGAGAACTTGCCGTAGCCGTCGCGGATTTTGTACTTGCCCGCGGTCAGGCCGCCCCCCTTGCCGTTGAGGCTGACCTTGGCCTTCTCGCCATTGTCACAGGTGATCGTCCCCTGCCCGCTGGCGGTCTTGTAGATGGCCGACCAGCCGGAGAGAGTGAAGCGCATCTCGCAGACGGTCGCCGCGGCGGCCCGCGCCGGAGTTCCCGCCATCAGCCCGGCGGTCAAGGCAAGCAGACAAAAAATGGAGTTCTTTTTCATGACCCATCTCCTCTTTCACGTGCGAAGGCCACCGTCCGGCCTGGACGGTGGGTACCTGACACCAATCTACTGCAAGAAGCGTGAAAGGAGCGGAAATGGAGCCGGCTCAGGAAAACTGGCCGCCGAACCGCTCGATCCGCTGCCGGATCTCGTCCGTGATCTGCCGCAGGGAGGCGAGATCGGTCGGGCTGAGATGGAGCGCCAGCTCCGTGAACAGGGGCCCGAGATCGATCCTGTACTGGTGCATCAGCGTCAGGATGTCCGTTTCGTAGAGGGCCACCCGGGTCAGGTCCCCCTGCCGGTAGAGCGACGGCAGGGCGTAGAGCTTGAGCAGGACGAGCCCCTCGGGCGTGGCGCAGGGGATCTCCCGCTCGACGAACCGCTGCCGCGTCTCGTACCGGCGGCGCACGGTCTCGAAGAGGGGGTTGCTGGTCAGCAGGAGATCGATCCGGAGCCCCTCGAAGTCCCCGCGCGCGAAATCCTGCTCCTGGTCGACCTTGCGGATCTCGGGAAGCTCCTCGAGAGAGGACAGCGCCATGATCAGGTCGATATCTTCGGTGTTGCGCCCGTCGACATACTGCAGCAGGGCGATGCCGCCGACCAGCAGGTACTCGGTCCGCCGCTCCTCCAGGAGGGAGAAGAGGCGGTTTACGGTATCGAGGAGCGCGCTGTCGCTCACGGTCCCTCCCCGCGGATTCCTGAAATTGAAGACAAGAGCGTTCCGGACGACCTTCCCGATGTGGATCTGTCCGTGAGCTTCCGCCGTTTTCATGGTTGCCCCTCAGGCATTCTACCTCGTCCCATCGGAGCCATCCCGGGACTTGTTATACTCCCTGGAACAACCACCGGGTAGCGTGCTCCCTTTGGGATTACCTTCCTGGTCCCACTATGGCCTTCAACTTCCTTTCACGCATCACCCGCGACCACCAGAAACTGGCGGAGAGCTACGCCCGCGAGGGGAACAAGCGGCAGGCGGCGGAAGAGTACGCCAAGGCGGGCGACTACCAGCGGGCGGCCGCGCTGGCGGCGGAGATCGAGGACGAGCCGAAGCTGATCCGCTACTCGCTGATGGCCGCCCTGGGCAAGGTGCCCTCGCGGATCGCCGACCTCGACGCGCGGCAGGCCGGGGACATGCTCACCAACAGCGGGCATTTCGAGGCGGCGATCCCGCTGTTCGAGCTGGCCGGCGACTACCCGCGGGCGGCGGCGGCGGCGCTCAAGCTGCGGGCAGGCGCGCGGGCGGCCCGGTTCTTCGAGAAGGGCAAGATGTGGGCGGAGGCCGCCATCCACTACGAGCAGGCCGGCCTGTTCGAGGACACGCTGCGCGCCCTGGAGCTGGAGGCGAAAGCTCTGGCGCGGAACCGGACCGAGCCCTCCGCCCGGCTGCTGGAGGTGAACCTGAAGCGGGCCGAGATCCTCCTCCAGCTCGGCCGCGGCACGCCGGCGGCGACCCTTCTGATGCAGTTGCCGCCGAGCGTTCGCCGGGCCGAGCTCCTCGAGCGCGCCGGCCGCTCCACCGAGGCCATCGAGGCTTATCTCGGCGTCGGCGAGAACGACCGCGCGCTCATCCTGGCGAGAAAGTCTCCGGACCAGTCCCGGCGGGTGGCCCAGGTCCATCTCCAGTCGGGGCGGCCGGCGCAGGCGGGGCAGATCTTCGCCAGCCTGGGACTGGTGCGCGAGGCCGCCGAGGCCTACGAAGCGGCCGAGGACTGGTGGCAGGCGGCCTACCGCTGGGAGACCGTCCAGGAGCCCGCGCGGGCCGCGCTGGCCTACCGCAAGGCCGACAAGCTGCGCGACGCCGCCCGGTGCTTCGCGGCCGCCGGCCAGCCGCTCGAGGCCGCCGAGATCTACCGCGGAGTGGGAAACCTCGCGATGGCGGCCTCGCTCTACGCCCAGGCGGGAGACCCGCGCGCCGTCACCCTCTACCTCGACGCAGGGGACCTGGAGCAGGCGGTCGAGAGCTTGCGGCGGATGCCGGCCGAGGAGCCGGGCTACGTCAAGGGCGTCCTGCTGCTGGCGCCGAAGCTCGTCGAGGCCGGGCGTCCGGGGGAGGCCCTCCAGCTCCTCGGGCGCGCCACGGCCGCCGATCCGCAACGCAAGGGGGAGGAGGGGAGCCCCCTGGACCGGCTCTACTGGGAGAGCCGGGCGCTCGAGGCGCTCGACCAGCCCGTGCCGGCGCGGAAGCGCTACGCGAAGCTCCTGGAGCTCGATCCGACCTACCAGGATGTGGCCGCGCGGCTGGAACGTCTGGAGATGCCGCTCGCGATGTCTCTGAACCCGGCCCGCTCTCCGGAAGGGCTCGCGGTCGGGCAGCGGCTGGCCAACCGGTACGACATCCTGGGCGAGCTGGGGCAGGGGGGCATGGGCAGGGTCTACAAGGCCCGGGACCTCGATATCGGGGAGATGGTGGCCATCAAGACCCTGCTGACCCCCGGCGAGGGGTCCACCGGCGATGAGGAGGAGCGGCTGCTCCGCGAGCTCCAGATCTGCCGCCGGGTCAGCCACCCCAACGTGGTGAGGGTCTTCGACCTCGGGCGTTTCGACGGCGGCGTCTTCATCACCATGGAGCTGCTGGAGGGGCAGATCCTGGATCAGTTGATCGGGCGCCTGGAGCCGATCCCTCTGGAGCGCATCCGCTTCATCCTCACCGAGATCGCCGCCGGCCTGCAGGAGGCGCACTCCCTGGGGATCGTCCATCGCGACCTGAAGCCCAGCAACGTCATGGTGACGGAGAAGCGGGTCAAGATCCTCGACTTCGGCATCGCGCGCATGAGCGGCTTCGACAATCGCCTCACCCGGACGGGCCTGGCCTTTGGCTCGCCGATGTACATGTCGCCCGAGCAGCTCCTGGGCCAGCCGCTCGACGGCCGGTCGGACCTCTACTCGCTCGGCATCCTGGCCTACGCCCTGATCGCCGGCCGCGAGCCGTTCGACGATGACAATCCGGCGGTCCTCGCCGTCAAGCACCTGCAGGAGGAGATCCCCGACATTCTGCAGTTTCGCCCCGGCCTGCCCGCTGCCTGGAAGGACCTCCTCGTCCGGCTGCTGGCCAAGGAGCCGGCGAAGCGGTGCGCCTCGGCCCAGGAGATGCTCGCGGCGCTGGCGGCGCTCCCCGCCGAGTAGAGAACCGGTTCGGTCCGCAAGCCCACTCACAGGGCGCGGGCTCCGTTGAGCCTGCGGTACACTCTCACCCCTTGATGGAGGAGACGATATGCGTTCCGCGCTTCCGAAACTGATGGCCGGCGGCCTGCTGCTCGCCGGCCTCGCCGTTCCCGCCCTGTCCACCCCGCAGTCCGGCCAGGCTCCGGCTCCAGCGCCGGCCCCCTCGACCCCCTCGACCCTGCCTTCCCATGACAGCGGACAGCAGCCCTCCTCCTCCGCAGCGTCGACGGAGTCGAAGCCGGCCGCGGGAGCGGAGCAGGCGCCGCATCCCAACCCGCTGGAGCAACTGATCAAGGGGAGAGAGAACGAGCCCGTGGAGGCCGTGTTCAAGAACATCCAGGTGCTCAAGGGGCTCCCCGCCGGACGCCTTCTGGACACCATGCGGGGCTTCAGCGGCGCGCTCGGCACGAACTGCAAGAAGTGCCACGACACCGAGAACTTCGCCAGCGACGCCAAGGACGACAAGAAGGTCGCCCGCGGGATGATCCAGATGACCAAGGGGATCAACGAGCAGTTCCTCAAGACGATGCCCGGCCTCGACGAGGACGCCACCGTGAGCTGCTACACCTGCCATCACGGCAAGTCCCATCCTGCTTCCAAACCGGAGAGCGCCGAGGGCGAGCACGAGCACGAGCACGGGCACCACTGAATGGGCCGCGGGAGCACCTTCTGGTTCGACCTGCCGGCCGCCGAGGTGTCCCCATGAGGCCGACCGAGACCCTGGCGCGGGAAAAGACGCCGGAAGGGGATGAGCTCGTGCTCACCTGCCGCGACGGTGTCTACCACCTGATCGTCGACAACGTGGAGCTGATGACCAGCCGCGTCCACGGCTCCGAAGAGGACCTGGCGCGGCTGGCCTGCGAGGCGATCGCCGGACGGAAGACGCCGCGCGTGCTGGTCGGCGGGCTCGGCTTCGGCTACACGCTGCGCGCGGCGCTCGACCATTCGCCGCCCGACGCCACGGTGGTGGTCTGCGAGGTCTTCCCCACCCTGCTCGACTGGAACCGGAAGCTGCTGGGGTATCTCGCCGGCAGCCCGCTCGAGGACCGCCGGGTCAAGGTCGTGCTCGCCGACGTGCGCACCCTCTTCGACGGCCGCCAGCGCTTCGACGCCATCCTCCTCGACGTCGACAACGGCCCCGAGGCGCTGACGCTGCGCTCCAACGCCCGCCTCTACACCGACGACGGCCTCGCCCGCCTCTGGCAGAGCCTGACGGATGGCGGAGTGGTCGCCTTCTGGTCCACCTTCACCCTGCCGGCCTTCGAGCAGAAGCTCCGCCGCGCCGGCTTCGAGGCGTGGACCGAGCGCGTCCCCGCCCGCGGTGGCGGCAAGGTGAAGAACCACGCCATTTTCATGGCGCGGCGGTTGGCGGAGCGGGCGCGCTGAGCGGCTTCGTTGATTGGCCTCGCGACCAGCCGCCCGGGATTAAAATCCCCGGCTACCCACAGACGTCCCGTCCGGGACTCCCCAGATCTTTATAGAGCCCCGGGAAGGGGCGATTGTCGGTAGCCCGGGATTTTAATCCCGGGCGTCTGTCCTGACACGATATATTCGTGTCCCGGTCTGTGCCCTTTCCCGCACTATCCTACCGATCGTCTTTTATCTGCTGTTTTTGCTGTCATCTTTTAGGGGGAGATTGAGATGTCGAAGAACCTCGGCTTCTACGCGGTTGTGCTCGTCCTGTTCGGGACGGGAATCTACTTCATCCTCAGTTACGGCTCGCGGCTGCAGCCCGACCCGGCGAACGCGGGGCCGGCGGTCACCCAGTCCACCACCCAGTCCACGGCCCACGCGCAGGCTGGGCCGGCGAAGGCGAAAGCCGGCGGCGGCGGCATCGCCCATACCCTCGTCGAGAATCTGAAGAGCCCGCTGAGCATCCTGCTGCTCCAGATCATCGTCATCGTCCTCGCCGCGAAAGCCCTGGGCAGCCTCTGCCTCAAGATCCGGCAGCCCCCGGTGATCGGGGAGATGATCGCGGGAATCCTCCTCGGCCCCTCGCTGCTGGGCTTCCTGGCTCCGGGAACCCAGACCTTCCTCTTCCCGGCGGAGTCGATGGGCTCCCTGCGGATGCTCAGCCAGATCGGCATCATCCTCTTCATGTTCGTCGTCGGCATCGAGCTCGACGTGCAGCACCTCCGCAAAAAGGCGGACGCCGCGGTGCTGGTCAGCCACGCCAGCATCATCGTCCCGTTCTTCCTGGGCAGCGCCTCGGCGCTGCTGATCTACCGCTCGCTGGCGCCGGCCGGGGTCCCGTTTACCGCCTTCGCCATGTTCATCGGCGTCGCCATGAGCATCACGGCCTTCCCGGTGCTGGCGCGCATCCTCGAGGAGCGCCAGATGACCCGCTCCCATCTCGGCAGCACCTCGCTGGCCTGCGCGGCCGTCGACGACGTCACCGCCTGGTGCCTGCTGGCGGTGGTGGTCGCGATCGTCAAGTCCGACGGCATGGCGGGCTCGTTCCTGACCATCGTCCTCACCCTGCTGTTCATCGCCTTCATGCTCTTCGGGGTCAAGCCGTGGGCGGCCCGGATCACCCGCGAGCTTCCGGAGGAGCAGACCGGGAGCCTCTGGTTCCTGGCCACCATCTTCGTCTTCGTCTTCGCCTCGGCCCTGTTCACCGAGCTGATCGGCATCCACGCGCTGTTCGGCGCCTTCCTGGCCGGCGTCTGCATGCCGCCCGACACCGGCCTGCGCAAGTTCCTCCGCGAGCGCGTGGAGACCTTCAGCTCGGTCCTGCTGATGCCGCTCTTCTTCGCCTTCACCGGGCTGCGCACGCAGGTCGGCCTGCTCAACGACTGGCAGGGGTGGATGGTCTGCGCGGGGCTGGTCACGGTCGCCATCACCGGCAAGCTGGGCGGCAGCATGGCGGCGGCGCGCTGGACCGGCATGAGCTGGGGGGACTCCTTCTCTCTCGGCGCGCTGATGAACACCCGCGGCCTGGTCGAGCTGATCGTGCTGAACCTGGGCTACGACCTCGGGATCCTCTCGCCGCGCATCTTCACCATGCTGGTCATCATGGCGCTGACCACCACTTTCATGACGGGGCCGCTGCTCCAGCTCCGCCGCCTGGTGGATCGCCGGGTGCCCGTGATGATGGGGAGCGGCAACAGCGTGCAGGCGTAAATTCGCCACCCGAAATGCCCGGCGAGCCTCTCGCCGGGCGTTCAACGTCCTTCGCCGGAGCCGGCGGATGGCGTGAAAAGGACGGCGAGCGGTCCGCCAGCCCCGGCGAACGCTCCGCCGGAGCCGGCGGATGACGAAAAACGCCCGGCGAGCTCCATCGAAGGCCCGGCGGATGACGCGCCAGAGCCGGCGAGCCACGAAAAGTGCCCGGCGAGTCGCGTCGAATGCCCGGCGAAGAGCTCGCCGGAGCCGGCGGATCGCAAAAAATCCCCGGCGAGCCGTTCGCCGGCCCCGGCGAATCACTCGCCGGGCCTTCGACGTCAGAGAAAAGGGATTTCATCGCGTCCGCCGGGGGACCCGCGCGAAGGCGAGCGCTCTCAGCGCTCCGGCTGAGCCGCCTGCGCGAGGAAAGATCGCAAAAGCGCCTGCTCCCTGGGGTCCTTGATGCGGGTGAACATCTTCTCCCCGAGGGTGTGGATCGTCCGCGGTTGATCGAACGGCATCCGCTCGTACATCTTGCCGCCCGCGAAATGGCAGGGCTGGCAGCGCTTTTCCAGGATCGGGCGGATCTGCGTCGCGAAGTCCACCAGACGCGGCTTGGGCGGCGGGGGAGGAGCGCTCGCCAGCAGCGAGAAGGCGAGGACCAGGATGGCCGCCATACAACCTGCTCCGAGCATTATCGGCTTCATGGGTACTTGAAGCTCAGTAGTGATACCGGCAGGCGAGAATTCTGATCTTTGTCTCCGATACCTCGTAGACCAGGCGATGCTCGCGATCGATGCGGCGCGACCAGCAGCCTGCCAAGTCATGCTTCAGCGGCTCGGGCTCTCCGGCGCCCTGAAACGGGTCCCGCTGGATTGCCTCGATCAACTTGACGACTTTGAGGGCTTTCTTGCGATCCTGCTCGATCCACCAAGCGAGATCTTCGAACGCGGTGGGGTCAAACTCCAAGCTTCTTGCGGACTTCATCGAAGGGGATTCCCTCCCGTCGCTCCCGGGCTTCGAGGAGCCGCCGTTTCATCGTTTCACTCCGCAGCAGGTACGCGGTCTCCCGCTCCGAGGCGATCTCTCGCCAGAGATCGATGGGCACGATCACCCCGGTAGGCTTTCCTTCTTCGTCCGAGATGTACTGAATGTCGTCCATCAGAGCCATGTCAACCTCCACAGCCATGATACTCCGCCTCCCCTATTCATACCGCAACGCCTCGATCGGGTCCTTCCGCGCCGCCTTGACCGCCGGCCAGATCCCCGCGACCAGGCCCACCGCCGTCGAAACACCGAAGCCGAGGAGCACGGACCACAACGGCGCCGCGGCCTGGAAGTCGAAGGCGAGGCGGGCGGCGAGGGCGGCGCCGAGGCCGACGGCGATGCCGATCGCGCCGCCGACGCCGGTCAGCGTCACCGCCTCGGCGAGGAACTGCACGGCGACGTCCCGTTTGGTGGCGCCGAGGGCCTTGCGGAGGCCGATCTCGCGGGTGCGCTGGGTGACGTTGACCAGCATGATGTTCATCACCCCGACCCCGCCGACCACCAGGGCGATGCCGGCGATCAGGATCATCACCGCCGCGACTCCCCCCGTGATCTGGCGGAAATTGGTCAGCATGCCCTGGCTGGTGAAGGTCGCGAAATCGTTCGCCTGGTTCGGGCGCAGCTTGCGGTGGGTGCGCAGGATCGCCGTCTCCTGCTCGACCAGCGCGTCGTAGTCCTCGGGGCGCCGCGGCACGGTCGCGATGTGCAGGGTGTCGCGGCCGCCGTTACGGATCTGCGGATACTGCTCGTCGAAAGCGGTGAGCGGAATGATCAGCAGGTTGTCGCTGCTGCCGCCGAGGAACGCTCCCTTCTTTTCCAGCACGCCGATCACCTGGTAGGCGCGGCCGTCGATGGTGATCGGGCGGCCGATCGGGTCCTGATGCGGGAAGAGGGCGTCGGCGACGTCGGTGCCGAGCACCGCCACGTGCGAGGCGTGGCGCAGGTCGGCGTCGATCAGGAAGCGGCCGTCCTGGACGTAGCCGTTGTTGGCGCTCGCGTAGTCCGGCGTCGAGCCCACGATCACCGGCGTGTTGGCGATCTGGCGGCGGGTGCGCACCTCGGCCCCGCGGCCGTAATAGCGCTCCGGCGAGACCGCACTGGCGAGCGTCGCCAGCCGCTTCAGAGCTGCCGCGTCCTCCAGCGTCAGGTTGCGACGATTGCGCTGCGCCTCGGGCACGTCGCCGGGGCCGCCGCCGAAGCGCGGCTCGTACTTCTGGAACTGCACGAGCTGGGTGCCGAACCGCGAGAACGCCTTGGTCACCGAGCGGTCGAAGCCGGTGACGAAGGAGACCATCATGATCACGGTGGCGACGCCGGCCACCACCCCGAGCAGGGTCAGGAAGGTGCGCAGCTTCTGCGCCCGCATCGCGACCAGGGCGAAGCTGACGTTCTCCGTCCAGGAGAGGCGCAGGCGGGAGCGCGGTCGCGGCATCCTCAGTATTTCCCCATCATTCGGCCCTCAGCGCGTCGACCGGCTGCAGCTTCGAGGCTTGGACCGCCGGCCAGTAGCCGGCGGCGACCCCGACGGCGACCGAGAGCCCGAGCCCCAGCGCCGCGATTCCCGGGGTGAGGTTCGCCGGGAAGTGCGCCAGGCGATCGACCGCCAGCGAGATCAGCCCGCCGAGGAGAACGCCGGCCGCGCCCCCCGCCAGCGACAGCAGTGCCGCCTCGAGCAGGAACTGGCGGCGGACGTCCTTCTGGCGCGCTCCGAGGGCCCGGCGGAGGCCGATCTCCGCCGTCCGCTCGGCGACCGCGACGAGCATGATGTTCATGATCACGATCCCCCCCACCCCGAGCGAGACCGAGGCGATCAGCAGGGTCAGCATGAAAGCCGCGGCCGAGATCTGGTGCCAGACATCCTGCAGGCTCTCGGCGGTGACGAGGCCGAACGGGTCGGGGGCGCGGAAATCGGTGTGGCGCAGCGCCCGCAGCACCCCGCGGACCTCGTCGGCGGAGTCGTCGACCCCCTCGACGCCCCCTTGCGCCTGGACCAGGATGTCGATCGACGAGCGGCTGCCGAACCCCTTGCGGAAGGTCTCGATCGGCACGTAGACCACGTTGTCGCGGCTCTGACCGAGCATGTTCCCCTGCTGGGTGAGCAGGCCGATGATCTGATACGGGGCGCCGTTGACCAGGACCGTGCGGCCGATCGGGTCCATCTGCGGGTAGAGCTCGGCCTTGACGTCCCAGCCGATCACCGCCACCGCCCGCGCGGTCCGCTCCTCGCTGTCGAGGAAGAACCGCCCGGCCTCGAGGTCGACGTTCATCAGGGAAGCGTAGTTGGCGGTGGTGCCGTAGACGGCGACGTCGGGAAGGCGGTGATCGCGGAACTTGACCACGCCGGAGCCGCGCACCTGCGCTCCCACCCGCTCGGCCTTCTTCAGCTCCGCGGCCAGCCGCTCGAAATCCGTCCAGGCGAGGTTCGGCCGCTTCAGCGCGTCGAGGAACTCCTCGCGGCTGCGGACGATGCCGAACTTGCTGACCACGAAGACGTCCGGCGCCAGGCCGAACAGCTTGTCGCGGACGAAGAGATTGAGCCCCGAGATCACGGAGACCACCCCGACCAGCGTCGCGACGCCGATCACGATGCCGAGCAGGGTGAGGAAGCTGCGCAGGGCGTGGGTCCGGATCGCCCGCAGCGCTTCGCGGAGCAGCTCCGTGGGATCCATCAGCCCTTGGGGTCGCGCCCCTCCTCCTTCTTCTTGTCCGGATCCTCGAGCTCCACGGGGGCGTCGGGCTCGAGCTCGCGCAGGGCCTTGAAGGGTCCGGTGATCACCGTCTCGCCCCCCTTGAGCCCCTGCGTCACCTCGATCGACAGGTCGCCGATCAGGCCGGTCTTGATCGGCACGAAGCGGGCCTTGTCCGCTTCCATCAGATAGATCCCCTCCTCGTCGCGCGGGGCGTTGGCGGGCACCAGGACCCCGGGCGTGCGCTCGATGTCGCGCACCACCAGCGCCTGCAGCGGCACCGCCAGCACATTGCCACGGTAGCCGGTGAGGATGTCGGCTCGCGCCGAGAGGCCGGGCTTGATGCCGGCCGGCGGATCGACCAGGCGGACCTTGACCTTGAACTTGATCGCCTCGTTGGCGGCGGCGGTGAGCGGGCTGCTCCCCACCTCGGTGACCACGCCGCGGAAGGTCTGGTTGGGGTAGGCGTCGAGGCGGACCTCCGCCTCCTGACCGAGCCTGACGCTGGGGATCGAGGTCTCGTCCACCTCCAGCTCTGCTTCGACGGCCGACATGTCCGAGATCGTCAGCAGCACCGTCCCCGGGCTGTTCTGGACGCCGATCACCGCCACCTCCCCCTCCTCGACCCGGCGGGCGGTGACGATGCCGTCCATCGGCGAGCGGATCGTCGTCTTGGCCAGCGTGTCGCGCGCCCCCTCGAGCGAGGCGCCGGCCTGCTCGACCCGGCGCTGGGCGGCCTGGAACGCGGCCTCGCTGGTCATCACGGCCGTCCGCATGCGCTCGATCTCGGCGGCGGGGATGATGCCTTCGCGGAAGTTCTTCTCGGCCCGGCGCAGGTCGGCGCGGGCCTGTTCGAGCCCGGCCTTGCCCGAGGCCACCTCGCCGCGCAGCGCCTGCATCGAGTACTCGTTGCTGCGGGCCGCGGCGCGGGGATTGACGGCGTCGATCTGGAGCAGGAACTGCCCCTTCGCGACCCGGTCCCCTTCCTCGACCGCGAGGTGGGTGATCTGGCCGGGGATCGTCGCCGAGATGTCGACCTTCTTCTGCGCCTGGATCTTGCCGTTGGCGCTGACTTTGGCTTGAAGGTTCTCGCGTCCGACCTTCGCCGTCTGCACCTCCGTCGGCTCCGGGCCCCGGCGCGAATAGGCGAAGCCGCCGAGCGCCACGAGCAGCAGGGCGGCCAGAATGATCCAAAGAACCTTACGCTTCACAGAAATCGCCCCCAAGGCCACATCCGAGTCGCCGCACCGCCCCCGGCGCGGCCGTTCAAGAGGCCTGAAGATTCTACGTTGAAGAGCCCTGGAAGTTACCACACTCCGAAAGGCGCGGGCCGAGCCTGGCTTGACAAACCCAAGGAGTCGAGCGAAGAATGGCCCATTAGGGCCAGGGACTAACGGCTAAAACTCCGGGAACGGGGTTTGCATTGCCGTCCCGGAATGACGCCCCATACCGCACTGTTGACATCGCGGGATGATACGTCGAGCCCCTTTGTAGGAGGTGCCAAATGACCAACTACCCACTGTTATTCGGTCGGCGAGAGAAGGTGGAGGGAAACGGCTTCATCGCGAGAGTCGCTGTTTCTGGCCGCGTGCTGCTCACTGACGAGGACGGTGAGTTCTGGGTGGAAGGGGTAAATCCTGGCGGCCTTGCCGCCACCGGGAACAGCGCGAGTGAGGCGCTGTCGCAATTCTGCCTGGATTTCCTGGCTGTGCTCTTCGACATCGCCAGCGAGGCCGAGGACTTCGACCACTTCCGGGATCAAGTGGGCAAGTTCTTCAGCGAGACGAGCGCGCCCGCGCTGGAAGACTGGGAAGAGGCGGTGCGGCAAGTAAGAGCGGGGCAAGTAGATGCGGACTGGCTAACGAAGAAGTCCGCCGAGACGCGTTTGGGAGTTGAAGTGACCCTATTCAGCCAGCCCTCGGCAACCAACAACGATTTGGGCGACCTGGCGCTGGCCGCCTGAGTTTATGCCGTCGACCGGACTCGTCACACTCAAGGAAATAAAGGCGATGCTCGATGACTGCACCCCCGGTGCAGTCATTGAGAGTAAGCCTCACAAAAATTGGGTGCTCTGGGGCGATAAGATCTGGTGGAACCTTCCTTTGGGGAAACACGGGAACCGGCAGAATCCAGAAATCGAAGTGGGTCACGTCAAGAGAATGATGAGACACTTCGGAGTGCTGGATTGCGCCAAGAAGCACCTTCGCTGAGACCCGTTTCCAGGCCGTAAGCTTCCGGACCTGCCGTTCAGGCTTTCAGCTCGGCCCGGACCTCATAGTGCTGGGAGCGCCCGTCAAACCGCGAGAGCAGTTCCCGAGCCTGAGGAGGGACGACCGCGACCTCGTAGTCCTCCCCGGCGAAGACACGGACCGCATCGAGGGAATCGAACTCCATGATCGTGACGAATTCCACTTCCGTCTCCAGGCCGCGGCGGAGGAGCTGGATGCCCCGGAAACCGGCGATCCGGCGGTCCTGGATGCCCAGGAGGATCTCGTGCCTCAGCAGCGATTCGTAGGCGTCCGCGTTCTCGGGTGTCGTCCAGCCATGCCAGATCCGGCTGATCATGGTCCGTTCTCCTTCGGGGGTTCCAACCCTGGTTCGTTGATACGATATCAGCGGAAGGAACCCCTGTCAGACGGGTGAGGTACCATAACGGGACGCGGGAAGCCCGAGCCGGTCGCGGGCTTCGATGCCGTGGTATCGTCAAGGAGGAATTCAGGTATGGCCGTCGCAAACATCGAAGCGCATCGCTGGACCCGCGACGAATACGAGCGCATGGCGGAAGCCGGCTTCTTTCCTCCAGAGGCGAGAGTGGAGCTGATTGATGGGATCGTCTACGACATGACGCCGCAGAGCAGCTTCCACAGCGTGGGCATACTGGCTGTGCAGGAGTTCCTGCGGAGCACCTTCTTTCCGGGGCATTACATCCGCGTCCAGATGCCGCTCGCGCTGGACGACGCCTCGCAGCCGGAGCCTGACCTCGCGGTCGTCACCGGGAGCTTCGCCGATCACGCCCATGCCCATCCTGCCACGGCCTTGCTGGTCGTCGAGGTCGCCGACCGCTCCATCCTCCATGACCGCCAGCGGAAGCTCCCGCTCTATGCCCGGGCGGGAATCCCTGAATTCTGGCTCCTCCTCGTCAAGGAACGCGCGTTGGAGGTGTACCGCGATCCTGTGGACGGGCAGTACCAGGCCCGGATCGTCCTGCGGATCGGCGATTTCGTCTCTCCCGAAGCGCGTCCGGACGCCTCGCTCGCCATCGCGGATCTCTTCCCCTGGGAAAAGCCCCGCCGCTGACGTCGCGACGCACCCTGAACGGAAAAGGGGCGGCCCCAAAAGCCGCCCCTCCAAACTCCCGCGCTCGCGAACGGCTCAGGCCGCCGCGAACTGCTCGGCCCGCACGCCCGTCAGGTACTCGTACTGGGTGGGTAGCGTCGCCACCAGCCGTCCCGTCCTCTCGCGCATGGCGCGGAAGGCGTTGAGGGCGTTGGTGTCGTCCATGTGATCGAGCGCCGGCAGGCTCCGCGCGGGCTTGTAGTTGAGGCCGAGCAGCATCGAGGAGTAGGAGTAGGCCTCGAAGCCGTGGTAGGTCGGGTTGATGTTCTTGGCGTTCGGCAGGCGGCTCTTCCAGATGTCGAGCCGTTCCTTGAGATCATCCGAAACCTCGACCTGCTTGACCGCCCGCCAGAACTCGGTGTCCATCCGCTCGGTCGTGCAGTAGTGGAGAGTGAGGAAGTCGCGGACGCCGTCGATCCCCTCGGCGACCACCCGGTTGTAGCTGCGCACCATCTCCTCGTCGATGGTGGCGCCCGGGAGATGGCTGACCAGCTCCTCGATCCCGTGCTGGATGAAGAAGATCCCCGTCGACTCGAGAGGCTCGACAAAGCCGCTCGACAGGCCGATCGCGATGCAGTTCTTCACCCACGAGTTCCGGCAGCGGCCGGTCCGGATCTTGATGTGATTGGCCCGCACGTTATCGGCGGAGGGTCCGAGATGGTCGCGGAACTCGCGCTCCGCGTCATCCTTGGAGGTGAACGCGCTGGAGTAGACGTACCCCGTCCCGATCCGTCCGTAGAGCGGGATGTTCCACGCCCAGCCGTGGTTCATGGCGGTGGCGGTGGTGTAGGGCTCGATGCCGTCCTCCTCGATGTCGCTGGGGATCTGCAGCGCGATCGCGCTGTCGCAGAGGAGCGAGTCGGCGAAGGAGATGAACGGCTCCTGGAGCGCCTGATTGATCAGCAGCCCGCGGAAGCCGGTGCAGTCGACGAAGAGCTCGCCGTGGACCGCGCCATGCCCCTGGGTGACGACGTGATCGATGCCGCCGTCTTCCCGCAGCTTGACCTCGTTGACCTCGTCGGTCACATGCTTGACGCCGCGCTTGGTCGCGTACCCCTTGAGGAACTCGGCGAGAAGGCTGGCGTCAAACTGGTAGGCATAGGGATACTGGACCTTGTGGTCGGAGAGGAAGCTGTTCTTCGGGCGGCGGCCGCCGGCGAAGTAGTCCTGAACCTTGTCGTCGAACACGCGGCCGTCGAAAAAGCGGGGCGACAGCTTCTTGTCGCACATTTCCGGGATGGTGAAGCAGGCGTAGTCGAAAGCCTCCTCGTCCTGCTTGAGCTTGAGCCACCACTCGGCCATGTTGTAGCCGTCGACGGTCTCGTAACGCTGGAACGGGTGGTAGAAGTGAGCGCCGTCGAGCCGCCAGTTGGCGAACTTGATGGCCAGCTTGTAGGTTGCCTTGCAACTCGGCATCCAGTCCTGCTCTTCGAGGCCGAGGAAGTCGAAAAAGAGCTTGATCGTGCTGAAGGTTGCCTCGCCGACGCCGACGGACCGGATGTTGGCCGACTCGATCAGAGTGACGCTGACGCTCGGAGCGGCCTTCTTCAGATACGCCGCGGTCATCCAGCCAGCCGTACCACCGCCTACAATAACGACACTTTTCGCCATGGTGCTTCCCCCCAAAGAGAACATAGGATTTAAGATAAGGAACGCGGCTGAGAACCGCCCTCCTCGTCCCACTACAAAAAATTCACGACTAGCCCTAGAGTGCGACACCCTATCGCAACCGGGACAACCAGCAAAAAGCTCTTTCTGAAGTTAAGCTTTATTGCTTATGCCTGGCTTGGTACGGATGCCCAGCTCCTTGGCGATGAAGAAGGTCATGTAGTTGAGGCAGGTGCCGTGGGCCACCAGGATGTAATCGAGCGGGCTGGGCGCTCCTGCGGTCGATAAGATGTTTTGTCAGGGCGACGAGGCGCCGTCTGTTGGAATGAACGGTCGGGAGCCGCCGATTCCCTCACGCCACCGGCCGATCCGGATATGATGCGATCTCGACACGGAGCCTGAGAACTTCCGTCGTCCCCAAGGAGGAATAAATGTCCGAAGACAGCACCCGCGGCCGTTTTGTCTGGTACGACCTGATGACCACCGATCTGGAGGGCGCCAAGGCCTTCTACACCGCCGTCATGGGATGGGGAACGCAGGTATGGGACGCGATGGCCTACACCATGTGGACGGCCGGCGAGACGCCGATGGGCGGCATCATGAAGCTGCCTGACGAGGCCGTCGCCGGCGGCGCGCGGCCGCACTGGCTCAGCCACGTCGCCGTGCCCGACGTCGACGCCACCATCGCGCGCGCCCGGGAGCTGGGCGCGACGGTCATGGCGCCGCCCACCGACATCCCCACCGTCGGCCGGTACTCGATCTTCACCGATCCCCAGGGAGCCCTGATCGCCGCCTTCACGCCTGTGAGCTCGATGCCGGAGACGGACGGAATGCCGCCGGTCGGCGAGTTCTCCTGGCACGAGCTCGCCACCGCCGATCCCGAGGCCGCCGTCCGTTTCTATACCGAGCTGTTCGGTTGGGAGATGATGTCGGACTTCGACATGGGAGCCATGGGCGTCTACAGGATCTTCGGCCGCCGCGGCACGACGATGGGCGGCATCTTCCGCAAGCCCGCTGAGATGCCGGGCCCGCCGGCATGGCTCCACTACGCCCGGGTGGCGGACGTGAACGCGGCCGTCGAGGCGGTGAAACAGCAGGGCGGGCAGGTGCTGAACGGCCCGATGGAGGTCCCGGGCGGCGACTGGGTCGCCCAGATCCTCGACCCTCAGGGCGGCGCCTCCGCCGTGCACCAGGTCAAATCGGCGTAGGCTTGGCTCCGGCCGGCCGTCGTTTCGCCTTGACCGCGCCGCCGCCCGGGGATTCGACGCTCAGCGCCGGGGCGGCGGCGCCCGTTCCCTCGCAACTCAGGTGCGCGACCGTTCCCGTGCCGACGTCGTAGGTGACGAAGCGGGAGGGCGCTTCAGGGAGAAAGTACGTCGGCCACAGGCTGCGGCCCACCGCGAGATGATCGATGGTCGGGCCCGACCAGACCACGTCGAGCACGCGGGTTCCGCGCTTGAAGGCGAGGCGCGCGTGGCTCACGATCTGGCCGCCGATGCTGCGCGTGCCGAGCATCGTGACCCCCGTCCAGGGCCCGAGCTCGGCCTCCCGCGCGGCCACGGTGGCGCGCCACCGTTTCGCGGCCGCGTCGGAATCGACGAGGATCCGGGCGAGAGGCCCGAGATTGCCGCGCACCGCCGCGGCCAGCGCGCCGCCGACCTTTTCTTCGCGCTCGGCGAAGCGCCGCCGGCGCTCCTCGCCCGGCTTGCCTGAGAGCAGGGTCAGCCCCTCGCGCCCTTCCGGCGTGGCCACCAGACGGCTCGGCTCGGCGATCACCTCGATCCGTTCGCCGGACGCCAATGCATAGGTGCCGGCGCAGCGGTGGAGCTCCGCCGCTGCCGCGGGCCGGGTGGCCGGCAATTCCACGGCGGGCTTTCCGAACAGGCGCTGTTCGAGCTGGTCGGCGACCGCGATCGCCGAGTAGTCGTCCGTATTGGAGGTGATGGCGATCACCGCGCCCTCCTGTGGGTAGCGCCGGTAGTCGGTCTGGAACACGCCGTTGCCGCCCACGTGCGAGAGCTGGCGGCTGCCGGCCGGGCTCCTGGAGACCGACCAGCCGTAGGCGTATTTCGGGAACTCGCCGCGCCCTTCAGGGACCTTCGGGCTCTGGTATGTCTCGCGCTCGGGCCCAGACAGCACCGCGTCCCCCTGCAGCGCCACGTGCCAGCGGTAGAAATCGCCCGTGGTGGTGAGGATGCCGCCGTTGCCGCGCAGGTTCCACCACGGGCCGTCGGGCGCATGAGGGTGGTCGAGCGAGGTGCCCCAGTCGCCGTCCCCCGTGTAGCCGTGGGCGAGGCGCGCGCGGTCCGCCGCGTCCGGCAGGAAACCGGTATGGCGCATGCCGGCCGGCAGGAACACCTCGCTTTTCAAGACCTCGCCGAACGGGCGGCCGGACGCCACCTCCACCACCGCCGCGAGCAGGCTGTAGCCGGCGTTGGAATACAGGAAGCGCTCACCCGGCCGGTGAACCAGCGGGGTCGCGAAGATCCGCCGCAGGAAAGCCTTGCGCGCCAGCGTTTCGTACTCCGGGCCGAGGGTCTCGGGGAAGCCGGCCGTATGGGTCAGCAACTGGTGCAGGGTGATCCCCGCCTTGTCGGCAGGCGCGTCGGGAAAGAACCGGGAGATCTTGTCCTCCACCTTGAGCTTGCCCTTCATCTCCAGCCGGAGCACCGCCGCCGCCGTGAACGGCTTGCTGATCGAGGCGATGTCGAACAGGGTGTCGGCGGTGAACGGGGTGCCGTGGGCGCGGTCGGCCAGGCCGTAGCCCTGGTCGAGGACCACTTCCCCCTTCTGCGCCACCAGCACCGAGCCCGAGTAGCCGAAGCCGGCGAGCTCCTTCATGTAACGGTCGAGCGCGGTGCCGAGCGGGCCCTTGACCTCGGCCCGGGCGGAGGCTGTTGTGAAGAGGACGGTCAGCAGCAGAAGAGGCCAGAGGCGTTTCATGAGGCGGGCGAGTATATCGAACGCCGCGCCGGCGCCGCCCGGGCATCCCCCACCCCGAAACCTCACCCCCGTCCCCTCTCCCACCGCACTCCCCCCGACCGGGAGAGGGGGGCGACTCAGAACCGATAGAGCTTGTAGGACGCTCTTTTCCCATCAGAGCTGGTGGTGTAGCGCTTCCTGCAAGCGAGGTCTCTCCCGTCAAGCTCCCCTCTCCCGGTCGGGGCATATGCGCTAACTTATTATGGAAAGTTAGGTTGAAATTTCGTATTCTGGTGTCCATGAGCGATCTTGAGGCATTTACAGAGGAGTGGGAGTTCCTTCTGGCCGCACTG
>JBDSHF010000373.1:0-3698 GCA_039918595.1 Thermoanaerobaculia bacterium | reverse complement strand
TCCGTCGAGGAGGCGGTGCGCGGCGGCTCGCGGGAGATCGCGATCTCCGATCCGAACACCGGCCAGCGCAAGACGCTCACGATCAAGATCCCCGAGGGGGTGAGGTCGGGGCAGAAGATCCGCCTCGCCGGCCAAGGCTCCGCCGGGTTCGGCGGAGGAACCGCAGGCGATCTCTTCCTGAAGATCGAAATCGCGCCCGACCCGCGCTACCGGATCGAGGGCTCGGACATCCTCACCCACGTGGAGATCACGCCGGCCGTGGCGGTGCTCGGCGGCGAGGCGGATGTCGAGACCCCCACCGGGACGGTGCGGGTGCGCATCCCGGCACGCTCCTCCTCGGGCCGCAAGATCCGGCTGCGCGGGCGCGGGCTCGCGCAGTCCGGCGGCAGCAAGGGGGATCTCCTGGCGGAGATCCGGATCGTCGTCCCCGAGAACCTCAACGACCGCGAGCTCGATCTTTACCGCCAGCTCGCGGAGGCAGGGGTCTCGCGGGCCGAGGAAGTAGAAGTTTAAGAATGCAGAGGGGGCACATCTCATGGACATGAACAAGCTGACACAAAAATCCCAGGAAGCGCTCCAGAGCGCCCAGACCAAAGCGCTCCGCTATGGCCATCAGGAGGTCGACGGCGAGCATCTTCTCCTCGCCCTCCTGGAGCAGCCGGAGGGGCTGATTCCCCGCCTGCTCTCCCGGATGGAGGTGCCGGCCGAGACGCTCAAGGCCGAGGTCGAGCGCGAGCTGTCGCGCCGTCCCAAGGTCTCCGGCCCCGGCATCGAAGCGGGCAAGATCTATCTGACGCAGCGCTTGCAGCAGACCCTGATCCGGGCCGAGGATGAGGCCAAGCGGCTCAAGGACGAGTACGTCTCCGTCGAGCACCTGTTCCTCGCCATGATCGAGGAGGGACCCTCCTCGCCGCTCGGCCGCATCCTGGCGCCGTTCAACATCACCCGCGACGCCTTTCTCGCCGCCTTGACGGCGGTGCGGGGGAACCAGCGGGTGACCAGCGCCATGCCGGAAGTGGCCTACGAGGCGCTCGAGAAGTACGGCGTCGATCTGGTTTCCGAGGCGCGGCGCAACAAGCTCGATCCGGTGATCGGCCGCGACGCCGAGATCCGGCGGGTGATCCGCATCCTGTCGCGCAAGACCAAGAACAACCCGGTGCTGATCGGCGAGCCGGGCGTGGGCAAGACCGCCATCGTCGAGGGGCTCGCGCAGCGCATCGTGCGCGGCGACGTCCCCGAGTGGCTCAAGGACCGCGTTCTCTTCTCGCTCGACATGGGCTCGCTGCTCGCCGGCGCCAAGTACCGCGGCGAGTTCGAGGAGCGCCTGAAGGCCGTGCTCAACGAGATCAAGCAGAGCGAAGGGCGGATCCTGCTCTTCATCGACGAGCTGCACACCATCGTCGGCGCCGGCAAGACCGAAGGCTCGCCCGACGCGGGCAACCTCTTGAAGCCGATGCTGGCGCGCGGCGAGCTGCACTGCATCGGCGCCACCACGCTCGACGAGTACCGCAAGCACATCGAGAAGGATGCCGCCCTCGAGCGTCGCTTCCAACCGGTGCTGGTCGAACCTCCCACCGTCGAGGACACGGTGTCGATCCTGCGCGGCCTGCGCGAGCGCTTCGAGGTCCACCATGGCGTGCGCATCCAGGACAACGCGCTGGTGGCCGCCGCGACCCTCTCCCACCGCTACATCACCGACCGCTTCCTGCCCGACAAGGCGATCGACCTGGTCGACGAGGCCTCGGCGATGATTCGCACCGAGATCGACTCCATGCCGCAGGAGCTCGACGAGATCACCCGTCGCGTCATGCAGCTGGAGATCGAGGAGGCCGCGCTCAGGAAGGAGAAGGACAAGTCCTCAAAGGAGCGCCTCGAGGAGCTGCGCCGCGAGCTCGCCGAGCTGCAGTCCAAGGCCGGTGGCATGCGGGCGCAGTGGGAGACCGAGAAGGCCGCCATCGAGAAGGTCCGCGGGCTGCGCGAACAGCTCGAGGCGGTGCGCCGGCAGATCGAGGAGGCCGAACGCGCCTACGACCTCAACGCCGCCGCCCAGCTCAAGCACGGACAGCTGCCGCAGCTGGAGCGCCAGATCAAGGAGGAGGAGAGCAAGCTGGATTCCCGGCAGAGCGGCCAGCACCTGCTGCGCGAGGAGGTCACCGAGGAGGAGATCGCCGAGATCGTCGCGAAGTGGACCGGCATCCCGGTCACCCGCCTGGTCGAGGGCGAGCGCGAGAAGCTGCTGCGCCTCGACCAGATCCTCCACCAGCGCGTGGTCGGTCAGGAGGAGGCAGTGCAGGCGGTCGCCGACGCAGTGATCCGCGCCCGCTCGGGGATCAAGGACCCACGGCGTCCGATCGGCTCGTTCATCTTCCTCGGCCCCACTGGCGTGGGCAAGACCGAGCTTGCCAAGACGCTGGCTGCGACGCTCTTCGACAGCGAGGACAACATGGTGCGCATCGACATGTCCGAGTACATGGAGAAGCACAGCGTGTCGCGGCTGGTCGGTGCGCCGCCGGGCTACGTCGGCTACGAGGAGGGCGGGCAGCTGACCGAGGCGGTGCGCCGCAAGCCCTATTCCGTTTTGCTCTTCGACGAGATCGAGAAGGCGCACCACGACGTCTTCAACGTACTGTTGCAAGTCCTCGACGACGGCCGGCTGACCGACGCGCAGGGGCGCACCGTGGACTTCAAGAACACGGTAATCATCATGACCAGCAACATCGGTAGCCACCACCTGCTGGAGGGGATCACCGCCGACGGCGAGATCACCGCAGGGGCGCGCAACGCCGTGATGGGCGAGCTGCGCCAGCACTTCCGCCCGGAGTTTCTCAATCGCGTCGACGACATCGTGCTCTTCCGCCCCCTGCGGTTGGACGAGATCGAGCGCATCGTCGACCTGCTGACCGCCGACCTGCGCCAGCGGCTCGAGCAGCGTGGCGTGTCGCTGCTGCTTACCGAGCCGGCGCGCATGCTGGTCGCTCGCGAAGGCTTCGATCCCGTCTACGGTGCGCGTCCGCTCCGCCGCTACCTGCAGCGCCAGCTGGAGACCCGCATCGCGCGGGCGCTGCTCGGCGGTGAGGTGGGCGAGGGCTCGTTGGTCGAGGTCGGCGCGGGGCCGGAGGGGCTCACCGTCGCCATTCGGCAGCGCGAGCCGGTCGCCCTCAGCTGACGCCGGTCGCCTCTCGCGAAGGCTAGAAGCGCAGCTCGAACAGCGCCAGCTCGGCGTCGATTCGAGCCTGGCGGTATTCGCCGAGCAGGCGCGAGTGGCGCAGCCGCGGGTCACGACGCAGGTGCTCGAAGAGGACAGCGTCGGTGATGGACGGCGCGAAGACGAGCAGGGCGCGGCTGTCGGGTCGTGCGGCCAGGCGGTCGAGCAGCGCGGTCGCTTCGGCCTCCAGCGCGCGGCGGTACAAGGCGTCCGGCCGTGCGGCGAGATCCCCGAGATAACCGGGATGCGCCGCCAGTTCACTGGGGTAGGCGACGATGCTGACGTCCCGCCGGTGGCGTAGCGCGTACTCCACGCCGGCCAGCGAGAGCCCCGTAGCAACCACGGTGTCGCCCGACTGCAGACCGGCTTGCAGAGCGGCAGCCAGTTCGCGCTCGCTCGTGCTTTCACTGGGCAGTGCCGTGAAATGAGGGCGCAGGGCCAACAGGGAGAGAGCGACCACGGCCGCCGTCGCCGCCCAGCGGATGCCTGGCGC
>JBDSHF010000372.1:0-9246 GCA_039918595.1 Thermoanaerobaculia bacterium | reverse complement strand
ACCCTGAGGTCATGTGGATCATCTGGTTGAAAGCGTCGTACTGGTAGACCGCTCCGTTCCAGTGGGTCAGGTTGCCCGCGGCGTCGTAGACCGTGCCGGCGCCGTTCAGACGGTTGGTCTGCGCGCTCGTGGGCGTCGTCCGGCCGACCGTGCCGGCGATGTTCGTCAGGTTGCCGAAGGCGTCGAAGGTGTAGCTCTGCTGTTTCTGGGTCCCCCCTCCTGACGGGCCGTCGTAGAGGGTCGCCGAGACCAGGCGATTCACCTTGTCGTAGGTGTACCAGGAGGTGCCGAGGGTCTTGATATTGCCGGCTCCGTCGTAGCCGTAGGCCCCCGAGCTCCAGCTCGCGTAGAGGCCGGAGGCGGAGAGCGACGAGGGGCGGCGCATCTGGTTCGGATCGTTGCCTTGCGTCTCGGTCACGCCGTTGGCGTGTGTGATCTGGCTCACCAGCAGGTTCGGATGGTAGGAGAGGGTGCCGTAGCCCGTGACGGCGGTCAGCAGGCCCTCGGTATACTGAAAATCGACAGTGCGCGAGGTGTTCGCGTCGACGATCACGGGGAGGTCGAAGCCCCGCGCCAGCAGCACCGCCATCTGGGCACGGGTCAGTGGCGTGTCCGGACAGAAGTAGCCCGGGGCGCAGCTCAACGCGATCTGCCGCCGTCCGGCTTCCACGATCCACGCGGCCGAGCTGGTCGTGGCGCAGGAGACGTCCAGGAACGGCGACGCCGAGCAGGCCGGCGGCTGATAGCTCGCTCCTTCCCTGCTGCGCAGCAGGAAGATCGCCATCTGGGTGTTGGAGACGTTGTTGTTCGGGCAGTACTGCAGGGGACTTGCCGTGCAGCCGATCGTGATCCCTCGATGGTAGAGGTCTTCGATCCAGTTGGCGAACTGGCTCGGACAGGGCACGTCCGCGAAGATTCCGGTGCAGGCCGGCGGCGTGTAGGTGGAGCCCGCGGCGGCTCGCACCAGGAAGACGGCCATCTGCGACCGCAGAAGCTGGGCCTCCGGGCAGTACCGCAGGGGGTTGACCAGGCAGCCGTCCGTGATCCCCGCCTTGCGAATCCCTTCGATCTCGAGCTGCGCCCAATATCCAACCGGCACGTCCGCGAACACCGCGGAAACCGTCTGCGTGCAGCCCGCGTGAGTGCAGGTCGGGTAGGTCAGCGAGCTGACCAGCCCCAGGTCGTTGTAGGTGAACGCCTGCGTGAAGGCCTCGCCCGTGGAAGCCTGCGTATTCCGCTTGGAGACCCGGCCGTCGCGGCCGCCGTAGGTGTAGGTCTCCGTCACCTGGACGGTGACGGGGCTGCCATTGGCGGTGGCGTAGTTGTAGCGGCTGGCCTGCTGGAGCTTGCCCTTTCGCCAGTCGCTGGGGCCGTTGTCGGGAGCGTAGGAGAAGGTCTTGAGCGTGCGGCCGGCCTGAGTGGTGGTGCCGGTTTCCTTGCCCTGGGTCAGCCGCTCGGCGGCGTCGTAGGTGAAGCTCAGATCGTTCGCGCCGTCGACCTTCCGCCAGGCGTGACCCCGGGCGTCATAGGTCGGGTAGGTGACGGTGCCGTTGCCGGAGGCGCCCTTCTCGGGATGGGTCTCCGAGCGCAGAAAGCCCAGGTTGTCATAGGTGAAGAAACGGTTCTGGGTGACCGACGCGGCGGACGTCGTAACCTGCCGCAGGCGGTTCCCGATGTCGTATTTGTAACTGGTGGTGACGTTGGCGCCGGCGTCCCCGGAGGGCTCGGTGACTTTCGAGAGGCGGCCCTGGCGGTCGTAGACCTCGGTGGTGGTCGCCGACGTCTCGACGCCGGCGGCGGTGGCGATCTTCACCACGCGGTCCATGACCCGCACGCCGTAATAGCTCATCGTCACGGCATGGGCGACGCCGTCGGCGGGCTGGACGGTCGTTGCCCGGCCGAACGGGTCGTAACCCGAGAACAGCGTCTTCTGGCTCGGCGTCCCGGTCTGTAGCTCGGAGACCGAGGCCTTGTTGCCGGCCTTGTCGTACAGCGTCTCGCGGACGTTCCAGGCGCCGGAAGGGAGGGTCCGCTTCTCCTGCCAGATCCGCCCGAAGCTGTCGAAGAAGAACTGGCTCTTGGCGAGCACCGTCGCCGTCTCGCCGCCGTTCTGGCGCCGCCGCACCAGGACGTTGGCGAGCGCCGAGGCCGAGGCGGCCGGCGTGTAGACGTACTCCGTCCAGCCGTCCTGGCCGGCGGTGCTGGGCTGGGACCAGGTGAGCCTCCCCAGGGTGTCGTACTTGTAACCGGTCGCGAGCAGGGACGAATCGCGGCTGGTGGACGGCAGGCCGGTACGGGAGTCGATGTCCAGGTCGAGCGACAGGAAAGGCGCCCCCAGGTACTGCGAGGTGGCGCGGACGCCGGACTGGTAGGTGTGATCGATCTCGTAGGCCGGCACCGCCGGCAGGTCCATCGAGCAGGTGGTGCCGTTGGCCGTCAGGGTCTGGCGGTCGCCGCCGAAGTACTGCTCGGCCTTGAGGTTCCCCTGCGTCTGGGTATAGACCGCGAGCAGGTCGCTCGCGCTCTCGGTGGTGCCCGAATCCTTCAGGGTGCGCTGGCGCAGGAGGAAGCCGGTGGCGGCGTCGAAGCAGGCCAGCGTGGTCGCCGTGCTCCCCGCCTCGTCCACCCGGCGGGAGTCGAAGGTCTCGAGCACCCAGGCCTGGCTCGCCGGCCAGCGGGTGTAGGTATGCCCCGTGGCCGGCTGGTTGGTCGCCGGATCGATCTTGTAGGTCCCCCGGCCCGGGTTGTAGGCGGTCGTCGACGAGCGCACGTTGGCCGCCGGAAAGTCGCCGCCGGTGGTCTCGATCCGGTAATGGCCCAGGCCGTCGAAATCGGAAGAGGTGACGTCGGCATAGTGGCCGCTGTCATCGTCGTAGACGGTACGCATCGACTGCTGCCGCCGGTTGGTGTTGATCCCATCCTGGAACGGCTGATGCGAGACCGGCACGTAGAGCTGGTCCCGCTCATAGGATACGTAGGACGAGCGCAGCAGCGTCCCCGCCGCCGCATAGGTCCGGGTCGAGAGGTACCGCCCCGCGCCGTCGGGGTAGTTGCGGGAGAAGGGCAGGCTGTAGTCGTAAACGGACCAGACCGCCGAGTTGCTGCCGGCGTAGACCGAGTAGTAGTGCTCGGTCCAGTGCCCCAGCGGGTCGGTCACCTTGTTGATCAGCTCGGCGTAGACGGTGGATGGGGAGGTCTGGAGCGGCGGGCCGAAGCTCGTCTGGTAGGTCCACGTCCCCTGGGTCCCGCCGGCGGCATCCACCCGGCGCCGCGTCGCCACGCCGGCCGTGAGCTGCCGGTGCGGCTTGCCGGACTCGGTCGGAAAAGTGTACTTCTGGTAAGTCCACTCGATCCGTCCCAGAGTGGGCAGTTGCAGGCCGCGGATCACCCCCGGCCAGAAGCATTCCGCCCCGGTGCCGGGGGGTTCGGTGACGTAGTCGGCGAGCGGCATCTGATAGCTCGAGCCGTCCGGCAGGGTGACGGCGGTCAGCAGCCGGACCTGCGTCGTGGGGCCGATCGCCGGGTCGTTGCCCGGGCAGGGGCGGTAGACTGTCGTCGGCTCGGAGTAGATGAAGCTGTAGGAGGCTTTCACCTCATCGCTGCCGAAAGTGGTGAGCTCCACCCGGCTCACCGAGGGCACCGGGCGATTGTCTTGCATCAGGGTCTGGAAGACGACCTTCTGCACGCGGCCCTGTCCGTCGGTCAGGATCCACTCGGTGTCCGAATAGGTGATGGTCAGCGTGTTGCCGAAGCGGTCCTCGACCTTTGTGAGGTTGCCCGCGGCGTCGAAGTGCTGGACCTTGCCGTCGGGGAACTCCACGACCAGGTCGCCGGCGCTGACGATCTTTTTGCGGAGGTAGCTGCCGTCCCGCGTGTAGGTGACGATCTGGAGCGCCGGAGTGTTGGGGTTGTCCCCCGCCTCTTCGGCATCGCCGGCGTGCAGGGTGGGATAGAAGACGTGCTGGGCGGCGTCGGCGCCCAGGTAGACCCAGAGGTCCGTGTCGTTGCCCAACTGACCGGGAGGGATCAGGCGGCCCAGCGTCAGGGTCCAGCCCAGGCCGGCGTTCGCCGTCTTCTGGGGGAGCGCCTGCGTGTAGGTCAGCCCCGTGGGCGTCTCCCGCTCCTGGAAGTCCCAGGCCTTCGAGTTGTAGACCAGGGTCAGGCCGTAGCCGAGGGCGCCCCCCGCCGGGTAGGTGCCGCCGATGGGGATGGTCAGCACCAGGTTGCCGTTGTAGACGTTGACACTGTCGACCTCGCCCACCGAGAAGGCCTTCTCGGCCGCGAAGCCACGCTCCGTGTTGGGATGGTCGTCGGCCACCAGGGGGGTCGCGAGCGCGGACAGGAGGAGCGGCAGGAGGAGGAGACCCCGGCGGATTATTACGCCAGTCATCGTACCGCTCCCGGGATCTGGCTCACCGCCACTTCCATCTCGTTGGGATCGATCGCCACCAGCAGATCGCCCGGGCCGAGGCTCTGGGGCGCGGCCGGGCTCGTCCCGCCGGCCCGCAGGTGGGCGAGCGCGACCGACACCCGGCCGTCCTGGGCGCCGTCGTCGTCCGCCTCGCCGCCGTCCCCCACCGTGGCGCCCCAAATCCCGCTCCCGGGCCGCACCACCAGCAGTTCCAGATAGCCCCGGTTCAGCTCCAGACGATCGGGTCCCGTGCCGCCCGGAACCGCGCCGGCCCCGGGAAGAGCGATCCGCCGCAGTGGAAAGCCCTCGGGGGTCGCGACCGCCACCTTGCCCGTCGCCAGATCCACCGCCACCCAGATCGAAACCAGCGGGACCTCCCGGCCAAGGTCGAGGCGCACGGCACCGTCCCGGTCGCCGTCGGTCGCGACCGTCTCTCGCCGCACGATCGTCGCCGCGTGATCCTTGCTTTCGCGAGCGACGCCGAACCAGGCCATCTGGCCGCCGGGGGTCATCCCGGAGGCCACCACGGCCGCGGGCTCGAACGAGATCGCTGGCTGAGCTGCCAGAGGTGCGGCGGCGACCAGGGCGAAAGAGGCGGACAGGGCGAGGAGACAGAGCGAGCGCATCGAGAAAACTCCCATCGCCCGCGATCCGGCGAGCTTCGGTTGAACGGTTCAGACAAACGTGCCTGGGGATCTTACAATGACTCGAGACATGCCCCTCCCCCCCTCTCGATCGTCATCCTGACGCATGACACCCGGGAGCTGACCCTGCGCTGCCTGGACTCGCTCTTCGCCTCGCCAAGAAGGTTCCAGGCGTTTCCGTCTGCCGGGCTCGCCGGACCGGGAGCCGCCGGGCGGCCCGCCGGTCAGACGATCGGCTTCAGGACCATCCGGCCGTACGCGATGAACGCCATGAGGAGGCCCAGCACGCCGCGAAACTCAACGATTCGCACTTCCACAACTCAGATCTCCTGGAGCGCACTAAGGGCTCGTCACGGAGTCAATGTACCCTTTCAGCGTCCGGCCCAACGGGTCGGGAGACCCCAGCCCAGGGTTGAGGCCGAAGGCCGGATGTCGTCAAGGATCCAGTACAGCAACAGCGCTTTTTACGGTTTCCGTCCGCTCGACCGTGGGCCGCTCATTCCCGGGTCTCTTAAAACTGACGTATCAATGTTTAGAAGGCGGTTCGTCCATCCGAGATCGAGGCGTCGAAGGGATGCTGCGACCTCATGGTCACATGCTAGAGTTCGGATTGGGGCATTCCCCCCCAAGCATTCTAGGGAGATCTCATGAAGAAGCAGCAGAAGAAATTGGCGCTGGCGAAGGAGACGGTCCTGGCTCTCGACGACGTGCAGGTCGAGGGAGTGGCTGGAGCAGCGACGACGATCTGCACAGCCACCTGCGGCGGCAGCCGTAACACCTGCAACACCTCGTTGTGCTGACGGCAACGCTGCCCCTCGTAGACTTCAGTTTCGGGTAGTGATCCGCCTGCTCCTCTGGCCGAGAGGAGCAGGCAGAATCCCCAATCCGGAAAAGAGATCGAAGAGGAGGCCACCGCCCGGAGATCCAGAACGGGAAGCCAGACGTTAGGGGGTAACAGCCATCCGGGGTGCCCTGATTTACATAAGCACTACGGGCGCTTCTTAAGCCTGTTGTTCTGGACGAAAGGAATCTCGTTGAAAAGCTGCTGGGGAATCCCCTTGAGTCCTGCCGGCAGATTTATTTCGGTAAATGAGACGAGCGTGGTTCCGGCCTTATCGTTGCAGTCCACCGGCAAAACCCTTAACTGGACCATGCCACCTTCCTTAAAGAAGGAGGCGGGCGGGTTTTGCTTGAATGTGAGTGCGCCTGCTTCGGTGGCCCCGATCCCGACGTCCATGATGTCGTCTCTACCGAAGAGCGAGACGGTAGGTGACAATTCGGTGCGAGTGTCCACGGCCGGGGGGATGGTCAAGAACTTGTGGCCTTTAGGCCGTCCCTTGTGTTGCTGGATGATCGTTTTATTATTGACCCGCACATCAAAAATCAGATCAAACTGAATAGTGGCGGGGAAGTCCTTTTTCTTTGTTTCAGAAATGATGTTGCTGATCGGCTGCTCTACATTCTCGGACAGAATATACAAAATGTCCTGTTTGAGGGACTTTGACCATGCGGTGGCCGTCCATGCCAGGGCGACGAAATCGATTTGGCGGTATCCGTCTGCGTTTGTATACGCCTTACCTCTTTCGATGAGCATGCGGCCCTGAAAATTCAGGGTTTCAAGGAGAACTTCTTCCTCATTCACGACCTGAAATAAATTAACCGTCACCTCGTGGTGGATCAGATCAATCCCAGGCCCCGGAAATCGAATATTATCGTGACCGTCCATCATTTTTTCTTTGGGATCTATAGCCATGGCTTCACTCTCCTTAATTTTATACAGCTTTTTGCCTAACTGCCGAAGGCTCTTCTTCCAACTTGCTTAAAAATATCATGCCCGATAGAAGAAATCAAGAACATCCTTCAAGTGTCAGCTAGCCATAAAGGCTATAAAGGTGCCAGAGGAGTGATGCGCCCATGGGATGCCATCAGATGCCGTAGTTTTTTTGCGGCAGTCCCTAAGCCCCTCCTGTCAGTTGACGCCCCGGCTTGAAGTTCGTATTGTACACTCCTTGAAGTTCGCATTGTACACTCAATGAAGCAATAGACAAGTTCTTTTAGAGGAGGCACCATGGGGCGGAGGGTGATGTCGGCTCCTCCCGGGCCACGGGGGCATCGCCTGTTGGGAAGCCTGCTCGACATTCGGCGGGACAAACTTCGCTTCGTCAGTGGCGCCGTCCGGGAGTATGGCGATCTCGTCTGCTTCCGCATGGGGGCGTCGCGCCGGCTCTATCTTCTGAACCATCCGGACTTCATCCGCCACGTACTCCAGGACAACGCCGGGAACTACATCAAGGGCAGTGGTCTCGAGCAGGCTCGGCTGGTGTTGGGCGAGGGCATCCTGACGAGCGAAGGGAAGCTTTGGGCCGCCCAGCGCGAGCACCTGCAGCACCTGTTCATCCGCCGCCGCCTCGACCTGTATGCGGACCAGATCGCGCAGGCCGGCGAGGAGATGATCGGCAACTGGAGAGAGGCGGCCCGTCTTGGTCAGCCTGTCGATGTCGGACGCGAGGCGGTTCGGCTGGCTCTTGACGTGCTGGGCCGCACCCTCCTGGGGACGGATCTGAGCGGGATCGAAGAGCGGCTGACCCCGGCGCTTGACGAAGTCGTCCGCTGGTCGATGCGGCGGATGGTGGCGATCGTGCCCTCGCCCCTTTTCGCTCCGACCCGGGGAAATCTCCGCTGCCGTCGTGCTGTCCGGGAGCTCATGGCGATCGTCGACGAGATCGTGAAGCGCTGGATGCGGGCGCCCCGGGAGGACGGAGTGCTCGCCGTCCTGCTCGCCGATGGGATTTGGAGCAACGAGGAGAGTCGTCGGCTTCTCCGGGAAGAGCTTTTCTCCCTGCTGCTGGCCGGCCATGAAACCACGGCGACCGCCCTGTCCTGGTGCTGTCATCTCTTGGCTCGGCATCCGGAAGTCCAGAGGCGCATGCGTGAGGAGGTCTTGGAAGCTCTTCCCGGAGGGAGGCGTCCCGTGGCCGCAGATCTCCAGCGCCTGCCCTATTCCCGCATGGTGTTGGAAGAGACCCTCCGCCTCTATCCCTCAGTCTGGATGATCACCCGGCGGGCCCTGGCTGACGACGAGATCGGCGGCTACCTAGTTCCTGCGGGCTCCGAGATCCTCATCAGCGTGTACACGCTCCACCGTCATCCGTCGTTCTGGGATGCTCCGGAGGGGTTCCAGCCCGAGCGCTTCGCGGACGAGCGCGCCCTAGCCCGCCCGTCTCATGCCTATCTGCCCTTCGGCAATGGACCGCGCGCCTGCATGGGAAAGGGTTTCGCGTCCCTGGAGGTCATCCTCACCATGGCCCTGATCGTCCGCGACTTCGAGCTCTCTTCCGTTCCGGATTGGTCGGTCGAAGCAGAGCCTTTGCTGACCCTGCGTCCTCGCAATGGTCTCCTTCAGCGGCTCTCGATGCACGCGTCCGTGCGGCCGGTGCCTCTGGGAGGAGCCGAAGGGGTGCCAGCCGATTTTCGAGGAGAAGGGGAGGAGTGAGCCTCGGGTCGCTTTGAGAGGCTACAGATCGGCCGCTCGACTGCGGTTTTTCTGCCAGATCCCTGCTGAAACACTCTGATGAATGGCGTAGATTTGTCTGATATGGAGTGAACGACTCTCCGCTTCGCTGATCGGACTCTTCGGGAGAACCTTCTTGGCCTCGGCGTCGAGCCAGCTCTTGAAGGCATCCAGCAACGGTTTCCCCTCCACGACCCGGAGGTCACGACGCTCAGCTTCGCCGAGGTCGCGACCGCGTTTTTCGATCGAGTACAGCTCTCGAATGTGCGCTAAAGCAATCTGAGCACGCGCAGCGTCGCTCTTCATCGCATCGAAGAACTTGCGGCGCGCATGAGCCCAACGCGCGACCTCGATCACCTCTCCGTCCGCGTACACCGCGTCATAGCCCGCGTATGCGTCGGCTTGGAGATAGCCCTTGTACCCCTGGAGGAAGCGCCACCCAAGAGGGTGCCAGGCGTTTCCGTCTGGCGGGGGTTTGGCGGTGAATTAACTCGACTTCGGAACTATGGTTCCTTTGGACACTTGAAATCGACTTCGACTTTGGAAGTCACTACTGAGACGTCAGTGCCAGGAAGGCTCGCACGCATCTCGACGGTATGGCGGCCAGAGATCAAGCCCTCGTGAGCAAGAGCCGGCGTATTACCACAGACGCTAAACAGGAGGTCAACACCCTGTCCTTG
>JBDSHF010000371.1:0-3608 GCA_039918595.1 Thermoanaerobaculia bacterium | reverse complement strand
GCTTTCAGTCGGGCTCTCAGGCTCCAAGGGCCACACGGTCTCTTCCCGGCCTACGCTCCATTCTACCATCGCCCAGCGATTTGTTACTGTCAGCCAAAACCGCGCCGCCGCGTTCCGCGCTTTCAGGCCGCCCGGAGGTGGTGCCCGTTGACCCAGGGCATCGGCCTTCGGCCTCAGCCCTGGGCTAGATTCTCCCGGCCCGTTGGGCCGGCAAACGGTTAAGATAAGCCTGTTGTCGCCCTTCGGGGCCTTGGATCGTGGTTGGCTTCTAATCCCGGGGCTCAGGCCACAAGACCGTGCCGATGCCGCCCGGATTCGTGAAGCCTTCGGCCTGGGAGACGAATGATGCCGATCCGCAAGTTCCGCTCGGTGACCGAGATGTCCGGAGTCCGGCCGCTTCGGCCGCTCGATCCGGACAACCTCCGCATCGCGTGTGAGCTGACCGAACTGAGCTTCGCGCTCCACCCCTGAAGGAACGAGCCCGGCGTCCGCAAATTCCGCTCGCTGGCGGAGGCCAATCGGCATCGCCAGGAGTGGGAGAAGAAACAAGTGCGCAGTCCGCTTTGACCGGCTCGGGGCATTCACCTCTCGCCGCGGATGCGCTTCGCGAGGAGGTTCCGTTTGGCGGCCGAGAGGGAATCGAGGCTCCGGGCCGGCTCGCTGGGCCCCTTCGACGCGATCGGCACGGGGGCCGCGAAAGCGGGCTCGGCAAGACCGGCGGGCGCCGGCGCGCTCACCTCCAGGGTGCCGTCGGCGAGGCGGCGGGCCCGCCGGCCGGCCGGCGCGCCCGCCCATTCGCCCCAGATCCCGATCGGCGCCGGGCCGCCGTCGACGTGCACAGCCTCCCCCCACTCGAACGTCACTTGGTGGCGCTCGCCTTCCGAGAGCAGCGGCAGCTCGGTGAGCGGCCGCGTCGGGTCCGCCGCCGCGCCCGCGAGGAGCGCCTCGAGATGGCCCCGCCAGCGCAGGGCCGTCGTGGAGTCGAAGACCGCCTGGTTGTAGGAAAAGGTCCCGATCAGGCCGCCGCCGGTTTCAATCAGGTCGAGGACGAGGGCGAAGTCCTGGGCCCCGGTCCCCTCGACCGGAAACTCCGCGACCTCGGCGTCGGGGGCCGCGACCTCCGAGCTCGGCGGCTGCAAGAGGAAGAGGACCTCGAAGAGGGGCGGCTCCCCACGCTCCGCGCGCAACGCCTCGACGAGGAGGGAGAACGGCAAGTCCTGGTGGTCGTAGGCGGCGAGGGTCGCCGCGCGTGTCCGTGCGAGGAGCTCGCCAAAGCCGGGGTCGCCCTCTGCCGCGGCGCGGATGATCAGGGTGTTGGTGAAGTAGCCGACCAGCGGCTCGAGCTCGGCGCGGGTCCGGCCCGCGGTGATGGTCGCTACAGGGAAGTCGCCCCGGCCGGTGTGCCGGCGCAGGAGGCCCGTGAAGGCGGCGAGGACCATCATGAAGAGGCTCGCCCCCTGGCGGCGCGAGAGGGCGCTCAAGCTGGCGGTCAAGGCGACGTCGAGCCCGAACGGCAGGAAGCCCGCGCTGGAGAGGGGTCGCGCAGAAGGCGGCCGGTCGGTGGGCAGGTCGAGGTGCGGCATGCCGGCGAGCCGCGTGACCGCGGCGCCGAGGAGACTCTCGAGCGCCTCGCCCTGGAGCCACCCTCGCTGCCAGATGGCGAAGTCGCGAAACTGGATGGGGAGCTCGGGGAGCGGCGAGGGCAGGCCGGCCTGCGCAGCCGCGTAGAGCGCCGGCAGCTCGCGCCCCAAGACGCGCATCGACCAGCCGTCCGAGATGATGTGGTGGAGGGTCAGGAGAAGGACGAAGACCTCCTCCTCGAGGCGCAGGAGGACCGAGCGCAGGAGGGGCCCGCGCGCGACGTCGAGGGGGAAGATCCACTCCACCGCGGCGAGGCGTGCCGCCTCGCGCTCCGCCACGGCGGGCGGCAGGCCGCCCAGGTCCACGAACGGCAGGGGCGGCCGCCAGGGCGGGTCGATCCGCTGCACGGGCTTACCCCCGACCGAGACGATGCGCGTGCGGAGAGACTCGTGGCGCTCGACCTCCGCGGCGAGCGCCGCCGCGAGCGCCGGCGCCGACACCGCGCCGCGGAGCGTCAGCGCGAGCGGCACGTTGTGGCCCGTGTTGCTCGGCCAGAACTGCTCGAGCAGCCACCGCCACTCCTGCCGGAACGACAGCGGCGCCTCGGTGCCGCGGGGCGCCCGCACGAGCGGCGGTGCCGCGCTGGCCGCGGTGGTCGCGCCGCCCCCCCGCAGCCGCTCGACCTCCGCGGCCAACGCCGCTACGGTCGGGTGCTCGAAGAGGAGGCGCAGCGGCAGCTCGACGGAGAAGGCCTTGAGCACCCGCGAAGTCACCTGGGCCGCGACGAGCGAGTGGCCGCCCAGGGCGAAGAAGTCGTCCTCCACTCCCACGCGCTGCACCTCGAGCACCTCCTCCCAGATCCCGGCGAGCACCTGCTCGACCGGGCTCCGCGGCGCGACATACGCTCCGCCGCTCCCGCGTTCTACAGGCGCCGGCAGGGCCGCGCGGTCCACCTTGCCGTTGGCGGTGAGCGGCAGCCGCTCGCGCAGCACCCAGGCCGCCGGCACCATATAGGCGGGCAGCCGCTCGGCGAGGAAGGCGGCGAGCGCCTGCGGCGAAGGGTCGGGCCTGGCCGCCGAGCTCACGTAGCCGACCAGCCGCACGTCGCCCGGGCGGTCCTCGCGCGCCACCACCGCCGCCTCGCGCACCCCCGGGTGCTCGGCGAGCGCCGCCTCGATCTCGCCGAGCTCGATGCGGAAGCCGCGCACCTTCACCTGGCGGTCGATCCGCCGGAGGTATTCGAGGTCGCCGTCCGGGCGCCAGCGCGCCAGGTCGCCGGAGCGGTAGAGCCGCAGCCCGCCCACCCCGCCGACGAAGGGATCGGGCACGAACCGCTCCGCGGTGAGGGCGGGGCGGGCGAGATACCCCCTCGCCACCCCGGCGCCGCCGACGTAGATTTCCCCCGGCACGCCGATCGGCACCGGCCGGCCGCCGCGGTCGAGCAGGTAAAGCGAGAGATCGGACAGCGGCCGGCCCACGGCGCTCCCCGGCCGCGACAGGTCGCTCTGCCGCAACCGCCGCAAGGTCGTGTGCACCGTCGTTTCGGTGATGCCATACATGTTGACCAGCTGCGGCCTCTCCTCGCCGTGGCGCTCGAACCAGGGGCTAAGCGACGCAGGATCCAGCGCCTCGCCGCCGAAGACCACCAGGCGCAGGTCCGAGACCATCGCCTCGCCGCGCGCGAGGGCCGACTCCTCGGCCCAGAGGAGCTGCCGGAAGGCCGAGGGCGTCTGGCTGAGCACCGTCACCCGCTCCCGTCGCAGCAGCTCGTAGAACGCCTCGGGCGAGCGGGCCGTCTCTCCCGGCACGACGACGAGCCGCCCACCGAAGGCGAGCGCCCCCCATAGCTCCCACACCGAGAAGTCGAAGGCGATCGAGTGAAAGAGTGTCCAGACGTCGTCTTGACCGAAGGCGAAGGACTGGCGGATGACGGCGAAGAGACGCGCGACGTTCGCGTGGCTGACCTCGACGCCCTTCGGCCGGCCGGTCGATCCCGAGGTGTAGATGACGTAGGCGAGGTCGCCGGG
>JBDSHF010000370.1:0-2551 GCA_039918595.1 Thermoanaerobaculia bacterium | reverse complement strand
GCGAAGGCGGGGTAGGGCCCTCATCACCCCGGCCCTCTTCTCCCAGCCTCCCACCCTTCCCGACGGGAGAAGAGGGAGAAGTTAGTCGAAGCAAGTTTTAAAGCCCCTCTCTCCCGGCGGTGGGGGGGAGGCTGGGAGAGAGGGTTGGGGAGTGAGGGATAGCCCCGAAGGGGCGATACTCTCCGGCCCGCAATCTGACAAAGCAGAACTAATGCGTGCCGACCGGCCGCGCCTTCGGAACGGGCGCGGGATCCGGCTGCAAGGGCTCCACCGCCCGCGGCTTCATCTCCGCCTTGGCATGGGCGTTGAGGCCCTGGATCCCTTCCTCCAGCCAGGCGTGCTTGCCGTCCAGAACCCGCAGCGCCACCTTGTACTTGCGGACGTCGTCGTTGGCCCACAGCTCGTGGAACAGGTGGACGACCCGCCGGCGGGAGTTGCGGGCGAAGAGGTCGGCCAGCTCGGCGGCGTTGGCCGCCTCGGGGTGGCCGGCCACCTCCATGGCGTGGGCGCGGGTCACCGAGGTCGCGATCGCGAACAGCTCGTTGGCGACATCCACCAGCCGGAAGAGGAACGCCTGCTTGTTCTGCAGCTTCCCCTGGAAGACCATCATGCCGTGGAAGATCTGGCGCGACAGCCGCCGGGTGTTGCGCTCGACGAACCGCAGGTGGGTCGCCAGCTCACCGAACTCGGTGTAGCGCGGCCACTGCCCCCAGCCCAGCCAGCGGGTGGGGTACCAGGAGGCATAGAAGGCGGAGATCTTCGGCAGGTCGGCGAGCTTCTCGGCGACGCTCTTCTCGGGATCGATCATCGCGCCGGCCACCTGCAGGTGCTTGTCCACCGCCTCGCGGGCCATGAACAGATGCATGATCTCGGAGGACCCCTCGAAGATCTTGTTGATGCGGTAGTCGCGCATCATCCGCTCGACGCCGATCGGCACGTCGCCGCGCGCCTTCAGCGAGGTCTCGGTCTCGTAGCCGCGGCCGCCGCGGATCTGCATCGTGTCGTCCACGATCTCCCAGGTGCGGTCGGAGTTCCACTCCTTGCAGGCCGCCGCCTCCAGGCGGATGTCATAGCCCCCCTGGTCGGACATCTCGGTCGCCAGGGCGACGATCGACTCCATGGCGAAGGTGGTCGCCGCCATGTCGGCGATCAGGTGGGCGATCGCCTCATGCTTGCCGACCGGCCGACCCCACTGCACGCGCTCGCTCGCCCAGGTGCGGCAGACCTCCAGGCAGTGCTTGGCAGTGCCCACCGAGCCGTTGGGGATCGACAGGCGGCCGTCGTTGAGGGTGGTGAGGGCGATCTTCAGCCCTCTCCCCTCCTCGCCGATCAGGTTCTCGGCCGGCACGCGGACGTTCTTGAAGCTGATCACCGCGTTGGCGAGCGCCCGCAGGCCCATGAAGTGGCAGCGGTGCTCGATCTTGACGCCCGGCCAGCCCATCTCGACGACGAAGGCGCTGATCTTCTTCGACTTCGGGTCACGGGCCATCACCACCAGCAGCTTGGCGATCGTGCCGTTGGTGCACCAGAGCTTCTCGCCGTCGAGGATGTAGTCCCCCTCCGGGGTCTTCGCGCAGGTGGTCTGCAGGCGCGCCGGATCGGAGCCGACCTGCGACTCGGTCAGCGCGAAGGCCGAGATGTCGCCGGCGGCGCAGCGCGGCAGGTACTTCTTCTTCAGGGCCTCCGAGCCGAACAGCTTGAGCGGCTGCGGCACGCCGATCGACTGGTGGGCCGACAGCAGCGCCGAGAGGTTGCCGTCGATCGAGCCCAGGAGCTGCATGACGCGCTGGTACTCGACATTGCTGAACCCGAGGCCGCCGTATTTTTTCGGGATCTTCATGCCGAAGGCGCCCAGCTTGCGCAGGCCGTCCACGACATGGTCGGGATACTCGCCGGTGACGTCGATCTCGACCGAGTCCACCTCGTCGCGCAGGAATTCCTTGATGGCGTTATAGAAGGCGGCGAACTCGGGCCGCTCCTCCGCCGGCAGCGGGTACGGGTGAATCAGGTCGAGGCGGAAATTGCCGAGGAACATCTCCCGCAGGAAGCTCGGCTGCTTCCACTCGGTCTCGCGGGAGGCTTCCGCCACCTTCCTCGATTCAAGCTCGCTGCTGATTTGATCCTTCGACATGGTCTCTCCCCTTTGCTTGAGCTTTGAGTGGGCCGGCCCCGGGCCTTTATGCCGCACTGCGACAATGATACCAGCCCGCCGCTCTCCGCGCCAGTCATGAGTTTACCGAGATAGCAGAAGAAGTAACGAGGGGTAGTGCTACTTCTGACTGCGGGTTTCGCCGCACTGCGGCTCAAGGATGGGCGGGCGGGCTCGTCCCCGGCATTTGAGTAGCCTGGGGTTCAACCCATACCATTGCGCCCATCCTGTATTGCCCTCTGGGACGGCCTGCCCTTCGAATCCTCACCCCTCGGTCCCTCTCCACTTCGTGGCATAGGCGCTAACTTATTAGCAAAGCTCCCTGGCAGCCTTCATGGCCCGGGGAGCCTGCTTCTTCCTTTGGCGAGGAGAGTCTAAGAAGTAGCGGCAGAGCCGCGAGGC
>JBDSHF010000369.1:0-15488 GCA_039918595.1 Thermoanaerobaculia bacterium | reverse complement strand
GTCCTTGCGCGTTCCTCGCCCGGGATTGAAATCCCGGGCTACCTACAGTGATCCCTCCCGGGATCATCAGGAGGCCTCCGTAGTCCCGGAGGGACGGCCGTCGGTAGCCCGGGATTTCAATCCCGGGTTCGCGAGCCCCCTCACACCTCCTCAAAACACCCCCGCGCCCCCGCCCCGCACCGCCCCTCGTCCGCCACCCGCCCATCCGGCCCCAGGCAGGTCATGGTAAGGCTGCACCAGCAAAAGCCGTCGCGCGGATTGGGCACCAGCGGGTCGGGCTCGACATCCACGAACATCCCCTTCCAGCGCAGGCGCGCGCAGCAGACCCTCGGGCTTGGATTCTTCGCTAGGTCCATGCGTCAGCTTTCCTCATCATCCATGATAATCCCCGCGGCGGCGATCAGCGCCCGCTTCACGGCCACCCGGGCGAGCTGGATCTTGTAGCGGTTCCCCTCCAGCGCGAAGGCGTTGTGCACCGCGGCCTCCCCCGCCTTCGCCGCCAGACCGGCGTCGACCCGCTTCCCCTTGAGCAGGGCGGCGGCCTCCAGCGAGATCCAGGGCATCGGCGCCACCTGGCCGAGCACCACCCGCGCCTGCCCCACCGTGCCGTCGGGATTCATCTCCAGGGCCACCGAGGCGGTGGCGAGCGACCAGTCGAGGGTCTCGCGCTGGCGCACCTCGTAGCTCGCGACCTTGCGGCCGGCGGCCGGCGGCAGCAGGACCTCGGTCAGGATCTCCCCCGGCCGCAGATCGTGCTCGCGCTCCCCTTCCTTCTTGGGGATGCGGTAGAGCTTCTCCAGCTCCAGCCGCCGCTCCCCCGCCGGCCCAAACAGCGTCACCTGGGCGCCGATGGCGACCAGCAGCGGCGCCAGCGTCGACGGCGAGACGAAGTACGCCGGCCCCTCGTTGCCGAGGATGGCGTGATAGCGGTAATCCCCCTGCGGAATCATCGACGTGCCGTCCTTCAGGGCGAGCAGGCCGAAGCCGTTGCGGTAGTACCAGCAGCGCGGGCGCTGGAGCAGATTGCCGCCGAGGGTGGCGACGTTGCGGATCTGCGGCCCCGCGAGCCGGCCGGCCGCGGCGGTGACGGCTGGATATTCGAACCCCAGCCCGGCGTCGGCGGCCAGATCGTCGAGGATCGTCAGCGCCCCGATCCGCAGCCCCCCGCTCTCGGCGCGGACGCCGGTCAGGCCGGCGATCCCCTTCAGGCTGACCAGCCGCCTCGGGGTCTCGACGCCATCCTTCATCAGGGCCAGCAGATCGCTGCCACCGGCGAGCGGCGCGGCGGCGGCCGGATCGGTGCCCAGCAGCTTGACCGCCTGCTCGCGCGTCCCCGGGCTCGCGTATTCGATCGGGTGCATCAGGCCACTGCCTTTCCAGCATTCGCGGCCAGTGCGTCCAGCACCCGCCGGGGGGTGAGCGGCACCCAGGGGACGCGGACGCCGATCGCGTTGGCCACCGCGTTGGCGATCGCCGCCAGCGGCGAGACCATCGGCGGCTCGCCCACCCCGATCACGCCGCGCTCGTCATAGCCGGGGCCGGTCATCATCCGCACCACCAGCTCGCCGACGTCGCCGATGCCGGCCATCCGGTAGGTCTCGAAATCGTGATTGAGCGTGATCCCGGTCACCGGATCGGTCACCTTCTCCTCGGCGAGGGCGGTCGAAATCCCCATGATCAGGCTGCCGTAGACCTGGCTCTCCGTGGTCTGGAGATCGACGATCAGGCCGCAATCCTGCACCGCGACCATCTTCTGGATCTTGACCACACCGGTCTCGACGTCCACCGCCACGTCGGCCATCTGCACGCCGCCGACGCCGCTGGTGGTCAGCTCCCCCGGCCCGGGATTGGCGCCGGCGGCGGTGACCGGGGTACGGCCGAACAGCGCCATGGCCTGCTTCCAGGTCATCGCACGCTCCGGAGCCGCCTTGACGCGGATCTTGCCGTCGACCGCTTCCAGCTCCGCGGGCGCTGCCTTGAGGGCCGGCGCCGCCCTGGCAAAGACCTGGCCGAGGGCGTTGAGCGCCGCCCGGCGGGTGGCCGACGAGACGCCGCCCACCGTGGTGCTGCCGCCCGAGCCGCCGGAGGCCGGATAGCGGCTGTCGCCGATGCGGGCCTGGACGGCGTCGAGGGGCAGGCCGAGCGTGTCGGCGAGCACGATGGCGACCACCGTGCGGGTGCCGGTGCCGATGTCCTGCGTGGAGATCTTGGCCTCGGCGGTGGCGTCCGGATGGATCGTCACCTCGCAGTTGCTGCGGTGGCCGCGGCCGCCCCAGGTGTGGATCGCGAGGCCCAGGCCGCGCTTGACCGGCCCGCGGGCGGAGTCGCCGCGCGCATGCCAGCGCTGGCGCCAGCCCATGAGCTGATCGGCGATCTCCAGCTCCTCGCGGTAGGTCTTCTCCGTCCGGCCGGTGATCGCGAGGTTCTGGAGCACGACGTCGAGCGGGTTCATCGCCAGCGCGGCGGCGAGGTCGTCGATCGCGCTCATCGAGAGATAGCACCCCTGCGGCGAGTTCGGCGCCCGCCAGGCGCGCGAGCTCGCCTTGTTCGTGGGCACCGCCGAGTGCTGGTGCCGGCGATTGGGAATCTGAAAGACATACGGCAGCGGCGGGTTGCCCGCGCTCCCCGGGCCGCCCGAGCCCCAGGACTTCGAGACCCAGGCGGTAAGCGTGCCGTCCTTCTTCGCCCCCACCTCGATCTCGGCGAAGGCCGAGGGGCGGTCGCCGGCCACGGCCAGCTCGGCGTGGCGGTCGAGCATCAGCTTGACCGGCGCCCCGGCGATCTTCGCGAGCTGGGCGCAGACGATCCCCCAGCGATCGACGCTGAACTTGCTGCCGAAGCCGCCGCCGACATAGTCCGCGATCACCCGCACGTTGGCGGCGGGGATGCCGAGCCCCTCGGCGAACTGCGAGGCGACCCCCGAGACCGCCTGCGTGGAGCACCAAGCGGTGAGGTGGTCCGGCTCCGTCCAGTGGCAGATCTGGCCGTGGGCCTCCATGCAGTTGTGGGCCACGGACGGCATGAAGTAGCTCCCCTTGATCCGCACCTCGGCGGCGGCCAGCGCGGCGTCGGCGTCCCCTTCCTTCTCCTCCTCGCCCGGATCGACCTTGGGAGCGCCGGCGAGCTTCTCCTCCATCACGAAATGCGGCAGCACCTCGTACTCCACCTGGATCGCCTTCACCGCGTCCGCCGCCTGGGCTTCCGAGGTGGCGGCCACGGCGACGACCTCGTCGAAAGCCCACTGAATCTCGGCGCCCACCTTCTGGACGACATACACCGCCTTGACGCCGGGCATCGCCTGAGCGGCGCCGACGTCGAGCGACTTGATCCGGGCATGGGCGTGCGGGCAGAGCAGCATCCTGGCCCAGAGCATCCCCTGAGGCTGAAGATCGTAGGTGTACTTGGCGCGGCCACTCGCCTTGGCCGGACCGTCCAGGCGGGCGATCCGCTGGCCGATCAGCTTGCGGTCCGCCGCCTCTGGCCAGGCCGGAACCGTGGGGTCCACCGGATCAGCCATGGTTCCTCCTCTTCTTCTTTTTCTTATTCTTCTTCCGCGCCCCCGCCTCCGGCTCCGCTCCGTCCCCCTGAACGTCATGCCCGTCCTTGTCGTCCTTTAAGTCCTTTTCTTCTTCTTCCTCTTCACCGCCCATCAAGGGAGCCGCCGCCAGCACCGCCAGACGCATGCCGGCATACGTGCCGCACCGGCAGAAATTGCCGGAGAGCCCATGGTGGACATCCTTGAGAGTGGGGCTGGGCGTGTGATCGAGCAGAGCCTTGGCGGCCATCACGAACCCCGGCGTGCAGAAGCCGCACTGCTGGGCGTCGTGCTCCACGAAAGCCGCCTGCAAAGGGTGAAGCCGCTCCGGCCGGCCCAGGCTCTCGATCGTCCAGATCGGCACGCGCTGGACGTCGATCGCGAGCTGGCTGCAGGCGTAGACCGCCTTGCCGTCGAGGATCACCGTGCAGGCGCCGCAGGTGCCGCGGTCGCAGACCCGCTTGGCGCCGGTCAGCTCGAGCTCGTCGCGCAACGCGTCCAGCAGCGTCGTGCGCGGCTCCAGCTTGAGGTCATAGGCCTTGTTGTTGATCCGCAGCCGCACGGGGACGGGCCCTGGTCCCCAGACCTCCATGCCGTCTGGAGCCGCGGGTGGATTTTTCCGCGCCGCCTCCGCGATCTCGCCGGCGAGCAATCCCGCCGACCCGAGCGCGCCGGCGACCGCGCCACCGCGCAGGAAATCGCGGCGAGACATGCCGCCCGAAGGGGGGGAATCGTCCTCTTTGCCGTCCTTGGCCATCCGAAAAGCTCCTGAAATCCGTCGCGCGCGTCGAAGGTACCACAGCCCCCCCGCGCCGAGACGCAAGAAAAGGACGGGGCTCCGGCCAAGGCGCCGCGAGCCCCGTCGAACGCCCGGGACATCCCTTGGATTCAGTTTTCAAAGAGCCCGAAACCCCTCTCCGAGCCTCATTCCCCACCGCTCGGGCCGCATTCCCCAGGCCTCGAGCCCATTCCCCACCGCTCCGATCCCATTCCCTCCGGGGAATGGAGCGCGAACGCTCCGCCGCATCGCATTCCCCGCCCGTCACCTTCCACGAAAGCCGGGGAATGCTTCATTCCCCCGGCAAACGGGCTCCCGGCAACGGGGAACGCCTCGCGTTGTCCCGCCGGCATCATGCACATTCAAGGGAACGCCTCATTCCCTCTGGGGAATGTCCGTGAACGCTGGGGAATGGGTCATTCCCCAGGGGGAATGCGGCCCAGCTTCCAGGGAACAAGCCCGGAGATCCACTCCGGAAGCCCCCACTCCCTCCTCGAAAGCCACGCTGAAGAGGATTGACAACTCGTCTCCTGGCATCTATCCTATGTACATCATCGTCATCTGTCCAGAGGCTTCTCCACGAGGCACTCCCCAGGCGGCGAAAGGGCCGTGGATTTCCACCGATCGAAGGACTCCGCCGTCGCACCAGGCGTCGAGACCGCGGTCCGGCGGTTCTCCCGAAGTACGGCCCGAGCTCTTTGACAATTGATGGACCAGCCAGGGGGAACGGGGACGGGGGCGCTCCCTCTGGCTGCTTTTCTGCGCAGTCGGGGCTTGCCCATGGCTCTCTCAGCGGCACCGAAGATCGCTCTGCTGAATTCGAGTTGAGAAATGATGCCCTCGGACTCCATCATTCCTGCGTATGAAAAATTATAGGGGGGAAAACGACGCAGAAGGTCCCACCGGCAAAGCGAAAGCAGTACGGCTGCCGCTGAAATTGCTGAAAATCCTCGGTGACCTTGGCGCCGTGCGCTTGCGCCCCAGCGTAATCCGTGAAATGGATTCCCATCGCCTCCAGCCGCGCCCCAGCGACCTCTGCATCCACGCTCTTCAACGGGAACTGCTTCTGGGTCGGCGCGAGCGCATGATGCACCGCGTGTCTCGCCTTTTCATCCAGCGCCTCGGAGAGCGCAGCAATGGCGGCCAGTGCGGCACCTAGTTGTTGATCGTGCGCCACCACAGTTCCTTCTTTGGGTGCGGGGTCGCCGCCGTGGACCGCCAGATACAAGGCGATCAGCCACGCCGCGTCGCGCTCATGCGTCAGGCTAATATTCTTGAGTTCAGTACTCATGATCTATCTCCTTCTGTGTTTTGTTTTGTGATCCAACCCCAACTGGGGCTGAAAGCTTTGACGCCGCCGAGTAGGTCGGACGCCCTTACGAGCGCCGCTGAGTCGGCAATCTTCTCGAAATAAAAGCTGAAGCTGTGAATCTCATCCCACCCTCCTTTCAGGGTTCGGTCGTCTCCTTCACCTGGATGAACGCGAGGCGGTGGAGAAAGCGGACACCCCGCCTGAGCGCGGCAGGTTGAAATCGCGCCGGGCGCGAGGTAACCTGCTGAAATCCAGGACTTTCCTTCTGCCAGTCCTGTAACCGCGCTTTCGGAAATCAGCTAATGCGTCAGGTTAGGCATACCAGTAGGCATCCTGCACTGAGCCGTTGGCACCTGCCCACCACACCTCCAGGCTGTTCGCGATGCGGGAAACAGCCGTGATGCCGGCGGAAAGCGACGCGCTCCCAGCAGGGACGAGTTCGTAACGCTTCCACACGGAACCTTCGTACCAGTAAGCTCCTTGGACGGAGCCGTTGGTGCCGATCCACCACACCTCCATGCTGTTCGGTATGCGGGAAACGGCGGTGATGCCACCAGATAAGGACGCGCTTCCGGCAGGGGCGAGTTCGTAACGTTTCCACATGGTGCCTTCGTACCAATAAGCTGCTTGGACGGAGCCGTTGGTGCCGATCCACCACACCTCCATGCTGCTTGGGATGCGTGAGACTGAGGCACTATCACGATGGCCGGAAGAACTGTAAACCGGGGCGAGCTCAAATCGTCTCCACTGTGGAAGATGGATTTCAGTGACAGAGTCCCCGCGGATGCTCAGGCCAGTGCGGATGGTGTTGTCTGAATACGTATCCTCGGAGAGGAGTCTCCGGGAATTGGTTGTAGAAACCAAAGTATAGTCTCCATCTGGCACTCCATCGAGCACGATGAATTGGCAGGCGAGCGATTTATCGTAGAGGTCAGCCCACCCGGCCGAAATTCCTTGATTGCTGTTGCAGTCGGTGAACCGTTTCACAGATGGGCCCCAGGGACTTCTGTGCTCAACGTCGATTAAACAGAAGGCTTGCTTGTAGCTCTTTGTCACTTGGTGGCCCGAGGCGTCGAGCAGGACGAATTCATTGAAATCCTTTAGGTGGTAGTGACCGTGGGCTGCGGAGTATACAAACCACTCCGGGTGATCTGCCGGTGCTCCAACCACCAAGTCCGCATCGCCAATGTTGTGAGACAGGAAGTCGAAGCGCATGAGCTTATGCGCCCCTGGCGTTACACAACCATCCTGAACGCTGTGATCATTTGCGGCAAATGTCTCGTGATGAATCGAGAAGTTTCGGACAATTGGAACAAGATTGACACCCATAATCTATTCTCCTTGTGCCTGATTGAGGCTTTGAGTTGGAATTAGAAGGCGTAAAGACCCAAGCTTCGACATGGTTCTGACAGCGCCAGTTGCATCGGCTGCGCTAGGCGGTTTTGGGCTTTGTAATGTGCTTATATGCCATATGGTTTTCCTCTCTACAATTCGCTAGCCAGCAAGGTTTGCCTCGGTGCCTCATCTCACCTCCTTTCAGGAGGCCCGGTCGTCTCCTTCATCTGGATGAACGCAGGGCGGTGGAGAAAGCGGACACCCCGCCTGAGCGCGGCGGGTTGAAATCGCGCCGGGCGCGAGGCAACCTGCTAAAATCCAGGACCTACAGGAAGGCGGAGACAAGGTGCCGCAGAGCGCGCAGGGTCCGGTCCCGGAAGAGGTGACGCAGCTTCTGGCAGCCGTCCGCCAGGGGGACGGGAGCGCCGTGGACCGGCTGATGACGCTGGTCTATGACGAGTTGCGCGCCGTGGCTCGCCGGCAGCTCCGCCGCTGGCGTCCGGGGCAGACGCTCGACTCCACGGCCTTGGTGCACGAGGCCTATCTCAGGCTGGTGGACCAGGCTGGCGCCTCCTGGCAGGACCGGGCCCACTTCCTGGCGGTGGCGGGGGTGGCCATGCGCCACATCCTGGTGGACGCCGCGCGCCGCCGAGCGGCCAAGAAGCGTGGCGGCGAGAGCCTGCGAATCACTCTCGACGAGCTGCGGCCGGTCCAGGGCGGGACGGACGCATCCCGCCGGGCGATTGAGATTCTCGATCTGGATGAGGCCCTGACCTCGCTGGCCGCGCGAAACGAGCGACTGAGCCGGCTGGTGGAGCTGCGGTTCTTCGCCGGGCTGACGGAGGAGGAGACCGCCCGGACGCTGGGGACCTCCGAACGAACCGTAAGGCGCGACTGGCTCAAGGCCCGCGCCTTCCTCTTCCATACCCTGCGCGGCCGGGACGAGGGATGAAGCCCGATTTGCCGGCGGACCCCGAGCGTTGGCGGCGGATCGAGGCCCTCCTCGACGAGATGTTCGAGCGTCCGGCCGGGGAGCGCCGCACGTTCCTCGACGAAGCCTGCGCCGGGAACCCGGAGCTCCGCGCGCAGATGGAAGCCCTGCTGACCGCGGACGAGGAGGCGGGAGGCTTCCTGGCCACACCGGCCCACCAGGCCGCCGACGAGTTACTGGCGGACATCTCCGGCGAAGCGGCGCTCCTCGCGGACCGCGAGCTCGGGCCCTATCGGCTGGTCCGCGAGATCGGCTCCGGCGGCATGGGCGTGGTCTATGAGGCGGAGGACACCCGCCTCCGGCGCAGGGTGGCAGTGAAGCTGCTGCCACCGGAGCTCAGCCGAAACCACGCCGCCAAGCAGCGCTTCCTACGCGAGGCGCGCGCCGCCTCGGCCCTCGACGATCCCAACATCTGCACCGTCCACGACGTCGGCGAGTGCGACGGCCAGCTCTACATCGTCATGGCCTACTACGAGGGCGAGACCCTCAAGGAGAAACTGGCGAGAGGGCCGTTGCCGGTGTCCGAAGCCCGGCAGGTGGCCCTCGAGGTGGCCCGGGCCCTGGTGCGGGCCCACGAAGCCGGCATCGTGCATCGTGACATCAAGCCGGCCAACGTGATGCTGACCGGCCGCGGGAAGGTCAAGGTCCTCGACTTCGGCATTGCCAAAATAAAGGGTGACGCGACTCTGACCCGCACCGGCAGCTCTCCGGGGACGCCCGCCTATATGTCGCCCGAGCAGGCCCGCGGCGAGCCGGTGGACGGCCGTACGGACGTCTGGTCGCTGGGCGCGATGCTCTATGAGATGCTCGCCGGGCGCCGGCCGTTCCCAGGAGACGACGAGCGGGCGGTCCTCTCCGCGATCCAGAGCCGTAAGCCCGAGCCTCTCGACCGCATCCGGCCTGAGGTCTCCGCGGCCCTGGCCCGGACGGTGGCGAAGGCACTGGCCAAGGACTCCGTAGAGCGCCACGCGAACGCCGCCGAGCTGTTGGCGGACCTCGAATCGGATTCGCCGCCGGGGCTCCGGGGCGGACGCCGGAAGGCGCTCTGGGCGGGGCTCCTCGTCGGAGGTGTGGCGGCCATCGTGCTCCTGGCGTTTCTCCTCAAGGGATTTCTCTGGCGCTCTTCAGCCCCGCCCGCGCTAAGAGTGGCGGTACTGCGCCCGGCCATGACCTCGGCGGGGAAAAACCCGGAGCTCGCCTACGTCGCTTCCGACGTGGTGGAAGCCACCATCGCCACCCTCGTCTCCCTCCAAGGCTTGCAACCCATCGACCCGCCCCAGCAGGACGAAGCGAGCGGCTCCGCGGCCGAGAGGTCGCGCCGCGCCGAAGCGAACGAGGTGGTCTTCCCCCTCCTCGATTGCCAGGGAGACGATTGCCGGGTGACGTTGCGCCGGCTCCGGGAACCCGGAGACGTGGTCCTGGGGGCAGTCGGGCCTTTCGAGGTCCAGGCCGGCATTGAGAACGTCCAGCGGCTGGCGGAAGGAGTGCAGGCGAACCTGCAACAGCTCTATCCGGATCATCGGCTCCGGCCGGAGTCGAAAGGCGGCAGGGTGAGACCGGAGGACTACTCCGCCTACCTCCAGCTCGAGCGCCGGGTCGATGGTGGCGAACGCCTCGGCCCCAAGGAGCTCGACCGGCTGGACGCTCTGCTCCGGACTTCGCCCGATCTCCTCGGAGCCTGTCGGCTAGCGGCGGAAATCGCTCGCGATCTGGAGCAGGTCGATCGTGCTCTCGGCTACATCTCCCGGGCCGAAGCCATCGCGCCCAACGACCCGCGGATTTTGTTTTCCCGCTTCTACGTTGAGATGGCCGGGAACCGGCTCCCGGCAGCGCAAGTAACGCTGAAGCGGCTTTCAGACTTGGTTCCGGGAGACGCCCGCGTCCCCAGAGCCAAGGCCGACCTGCTGGCGGCTCGAGGAGAGCTGAAGGAAGCCCGCCGCGTGCTGCAGGAGCTCGTCCGGCGGCGTCCTCTCTGGCGTCCGATCCTGGAGCTGGCGACCCTCGAGATTCGTCTCGGGGAGAGCGACAGCGCCCGCCGCCGTCTGGGGGAGTTGCTCGAGGCACAGCCGGGCAATCAACGCGTAGGGGAAAACCTGGCGTTCTTGGAGGGGACCTCCGGAGACCTGGAGCGCGCCGCGACGATTTATGAAAAGCTGATCCGTCTCCAGCCGACGCGGCTGGATTTCTCAAGTCTCGGCTTCATCCGATTTCTGCTCGGAGACTACGCTGCGGCCGAGAGCGCCTACCGCCAAGCCCTGGTCCTGGAACCCCACGGCACTCTCACCCGCTTCAATCTCGCGACCGCGCTCGAAGCCGAGGGGAAGTTGCCGGAGGCACGGCGTCTCTATCGCGCCCTGGCTGAAGAGCTCGCAGCCGTCCCCAATCTCAGCGATGACCGCACCCGCATGCTGCAAGCCCAATGCTTCGTGCGCCTGGGCCGGAAGGACGATGCGGCCCGCCTGGCCGACGAGGTGCTCAAGAAGAGGCCAGACGATGTCCAAGGGCTCAATCAGGCTGCCCAGATCTATGCGCTCCTAGGAGAGCGGTACAAGACCCTCTACTACACCGAGTTGGCGCTGAAGAATCATATGCGGCGGGAATGGTTCATGATCCCCGAGTTCAACTCCCTGAAAAAAGATCCGGTCTTTCAGGCCCTCCTCAAGACTCAAGCCACCCGACAGGCTGCCGAGCGCCGCCGGCGCCTCTAAAGGCGACATGGCGCAAGGCAGCCTGCTGGGCCGGGAGGCTCTACCCCACTGGCGGTGGCTTGGGAATGTCGAGGCCACCGAAGTTCTGGGTCCTGCTAAGTGGGGTCAACCAAGGCAGAGATTGGTTGTTGCCATCGTGGATGTCATAGAGGTAGCGGCCGTTCGGCGCCTCCTGGGCGATGGTGCCGATGATCTGTCCTCTGATCATCGAGAGCGGTCTGGAGAAGGGGCCTTGCTCGTAGATGAGTAGGCCGGAGCTATTCGGGAGCTCGACTTTCTTGAACACCACCCGCAGGTCATCCGAACCGGGGCCGATAAAGGTAAAGACCCAGGTTACGGTCTCCGTTTGCCTGGCGGACTGGGGATTTTCCACGGCACTCACCCCGTTAGCATTCACCGTCACATTGATGGTTGCCATTAGTCTTCCTCTCTCGTTGAAGCTCACGCCCGGGATGAGCGGCTTCCTCTTGCTATAGCCTCATCCATAGAAACGCAGTACAGGGCCGAAAGCGGCCAAATGCAACAAGGCGGTGCTTGGAAACGGCCCATCGCGCAGCAGAATAAGTACCTGGCACCTGTCCCAGCCGGCGGGCCACGGCGCGCAGCTCGTCATAGACCCGCGTCACCAGCCGGTCCATGGCGCTCCCTTCCCCCTGGCGGATGGCTGCCAGAAGCTGCGTCACCTCTCCCGGGACCGGACCCTGCGCGCTCTGAGGCACCTTTTCCTCACTCTCCTGCAAGTCCTGGACTTCAACAGGTTACCTCCCAACCGATGCGGTTTCAACTCGTCACGCCGAGGTGGTGTCCGCTTTTCCCGCCGTCGTGCGTTCATCCAGGTGAAGGCAACGACGCCATGCAATCGAACCCAACAGGAGAAACGATAATGGAAAAAAACAAAATGATGAGCTGCGCAGTATTTGCAGCAGCCATGCTCATGCTCGCTGGTTGTCACGGCCAAAGCATTCAAACCGGAAGGATTGGTGAGATTGACGGGACGGTTTCCTGGTCCTTCCGCGGCGAGATCGGCGAAGACCGTACTCCGCTCGGGGTCAACGATGCCATAACGATCATGCCCGTCACCGTTATAACCATTCCACCGACAAGACCCGGTACGTTTGGCCAAGCTATTGACACAGCCATTTCAGGCACTGAAGTCAATTTCGGCAAGATTTCTGTGTCCGCAAAGGGGGTATCCGTACCTTATGCAGTAACCAAATTACCCAGCGAGGTCTCCATTCAACTTCGAGTTCTACCCAAAGTTGGAGGTCAATTCTTGCGAGACGGAAATCCACAGGATGCAGTCCTTACGGTTGCAAACCCTATAGTGACCGGCTTCAATTTCAATTACGCGACACCTCCGAAATAACCGTCCTGCGTTCCTCCGAGCGAAGGAACATACGTGGCCCCGAAACGTCAACAAAGTCAAAGGAGAGAAACCATGAGTAATCCGTTGCTCCCATCCTATCTGGGATCGTGGGAACAGTTGATGGAGGCGTTACTTCACAATCCGTTCCTTGGCGGTGGAGGAGGCGGCATACTTCCAAACACCCACCCGGAGGCCATGAGGTCGGATTCCGGCATGGCGATGTCTGGGTTGGGATCTGAACCCAACCCTTTCCCTTGGCGGTTTGCGGTCTCGTCGCTCATCGCTGTGATCAGCCTGAGGGAGGTGGCGTCCAAGATGCCTGATGGGCAGGTGAAGATCGAGCTGGGCAAACGCGTGGATAGTGCCATCTCGAGATTCATTGATGATTGCGGAACCAGGCATCCGGGATGGCCGTGGCCTGGGCCGCCCCCGTGGGTGTATCCAATCGCGTCGGAGCTGTCTGTCGCTGCGAACACCATCACCGAGGGCAACGTCCGCAATGAAGTTCTCAAGGTGGCAGGTCAGATCATCGAACGTGCATCCGGCTCAACCGGAAGAAGGGAAGTAAAACTCCCCTCGTCTGAAGAAATCGATGCGATGACGGAATTCCCATCCAACGACCACGAATGTGAAGTTCTTTGTCAGGAACTCTTGGACACCTTCGATGAGCTTCAGGGCGCGACTGGACTGTGGCGGCTTCGGTTGCTAGCCAGGCTGAGAGCAATCAATGCCCGGAGGCGTGCGTTCCACTGCAAGCCTTGCTTGCCCGAATAAGAGGTGCTATCAAAACCACTTGGACCCCTTCAGGCCCCCAAGTTCTTCAAAGCATCGTGGGGGCCTAGGGCGCGGGCGGCGTGCACTCCCGGCCAGTCCTGAGGACGCGCGACGAGATCCTCCTTGCAGAGGACGTACTTCAGCCTCGCGGCCTGCGCCTCTTCTTCCCCACTGACGAGGATCGCCCAAATAGGTGCCTGCCGACTCGACAAAGAGTAAACAAGGAGTCACCGAACTGAGCTTCCTTGCATCCTCGCCTTGGCCTTGAAAGCAATCAGGCAGGAATAGGTGCCTGCCGACTCGACGAAGAGTGAACAAGGCAGTGCCAAGGCAGTGCCGAATTGCCCTCTTTGCATCGTCACCTCGCCGCTGAAGGAGTCCTGGAGGCTCTCGGCGGGACAATCCGTCGCGCCGAAGGAGCCAAAAAGACGCTACACTGAAGTCCCTGGTACTTCGCGGCAGCAGGTAGAGGTTCTCCGCGGATGGCCCTTCGGTGCGCCTGGCAGGGGAGAAAGCTCAAAGTTCTACGCGTCGAGAAACCTTTCCAGCCGATGAAGCATCTGCTGGATCGATACCCAGACGACGAGCTCGATCTGCCCCTCGGGGGAGAGAGTTTTGGCGACCTCGGCGAGGAGCGTCGCCGGCACCGTGGCCGGGCTCGGGGATATCGCTTTCGCCAGGAGGAGCGCCAGGGCCGCCTCGGCGTCGAGCCCGGGGAGTGAGGCCAGCGAGGAGCGTGCGGCTCCGATTGCGCTGCCGCTATCCGTCACCGGTTCGGCGGCGAAACGGGCGACCGCCTGGAGCGTCTCCTCGGCCACGGGTGGAGTTGTCCGCAGGGCCAACTCCCGGGCCTCGCCAGCGAGGGTCTGGTTGCCGACCACGGAGGCGTAGACGAGGCCGGCGAGGATCTTCACTTTCAGGCCCAGCGCGCTGTCCGCCGCAATCAGGTTGTCCCTCAGGGCGGTAGCGATGGCCTTGACCGCCCGCCCGCTCGAGACTTTCGCGAGCAGCGGGAAGCTATGGCCGGTCTGCGCCTCCAGGTAAGCCCCCACGGCGGGCCAGCGCGATGGGACCCCGCGGGTCCAGGTCCTTTCGAGCTTCAGAGCGGCCGGCACGTAGCGCAGGAAAGCCAGCTTGGTAGCCAGCGTGTCCCGACCGCTGGGACGCGGCTGGAACGCGGGGTCCGCGGACGCCTCGGTGGCGACCCGATGCTTGCCGGGGGTCCAGCCGGTCGGGAGGAGGGCCGCGGAGACCTCCTGCACGGCGGCCTCTTCCAGATCGACCCCTACGGCGTCCATGAACTTGTTGAGGAAGCCCATGAGGGCGATCCCCAGGGCGATCCCTTCGGCATCCCGAGAGGAGAAGTGGCGGAGAAGATCGTTCCGGTGCTCGCGCGTGAAGGCGCAGGGAATGCGCGCCAGCGCCTCGGCCGCGGCGACGGCCGCGTTCTCGGCCGGAGAGCGGCTCCCCGTGAACGTAGCGGGGGAAGCACCGCGGCGCAGGGCGAAGGAGCAGGTATGGGCGGTGCAATAGGAGCAGCGCGCCGTCCAACTGGCGGTGTAGAGGGCCAGCCCGAGAGGCACCATCGGCGGCCCCCAGCCCCAGACCGAGAACGGGAGGTTGAGGAGGTTCGGCACGAGCAGGTTATAGCTCCGGAACCCGGTAGGCCAGATGGCGAGAAGGGAGTCGCAGTTGGGCACGACCCCGATGACCAGCCGAACGAGTTGGAGGAGCGGCCGGTACTCCCCGCTGAGCTGCGAGAGCTCAACGGCGGAGGATTGAAGGGACCGGCTCAGCGTGCCCGGCGTCGCCACTGTGTCAAGGCTCATAGGGCTTTCTCGGAAAAGGCGCGGCCGCCTGAACGCCTGCAGTTCTTCTCGGAATTTTAAGGAAAGTACACCTCTTCAGAGGGCTCGTCAAGAGAGCGGTCGTCGCGTACTTGAGACGGTCGAAGTCCTCGCCCCGGCGCCGTGCGGCGTACTCCTGGGTCCGGTCGAACCAGGTGCCCGTGAGGGCTTCGCCCGCCACCAGGGCACGGGAGGCGTGCACTCCCGGCCAGTCCTGAGGACGCGCGACGAGATCTTCCTTACAGCCGTTCGCGAGGACGTACTTCAGCCGCGTGGTTTGGGCCTCTTCCTCCCCGCTGACAATAATCGCCTGGTATCGCCGCGACCAGCCAGGCAAATAGGTGGGCAAATAGGTGCCTGCCGACTCGACGAAGAGTGAACAAGGCATCACTGAATTGACCCCCTGGCATCGTCACTTCGGGCGTTGAAGGGCATCCTGGAGTTCCTTGAAGAGGAAATCCGCCGCGCCGAAGGAGCCGAGAAGACGCCAAGTCGTAGACTTTGAGAGCTTCCCTTCGACAGATATCGCCCTCCGGGCACACCTTGCCCCAGCCCCTTCGAAAAGCGCACTCCTAAGTCTGTGGTCCGCGCAACTGAAGAGAGCTACCCTCCCACAAAGGGCAGGGCCGGAGGGAAGCTCCCGAGCGGAAACGCCGCGTTGCGGTCTCCGGCTCGGAGCTTCTCCGACGCCGTCCGAAAAGCGGCAACGAACCAGGCGTAGGCTTCCCAAAGCTCGTGGCGCACCTTGGAGCTCCAGGCGTGGAACAGCGGGGCGGGTGATTTCTTCGGGCGCTTCGGACGATCGTGGGGATGTTGACCCCGGATGGCCGCGACTCCCAACG
>JBDSHF010000368.1:0-7095 GCA_039918595.1 Thermoanaerobaculia bacterium | reverse complement strand
TCACCGGGTCCATCGTGCCCGGAAACAGGTGGATAAACCAGCCGGCGGAGTGATGCCACAGCACTGAGGAGGTGAAGTTCATGGAGGATGCCGCCAAAAACGGCCCAGAGGAAAGGCTGGCCCTGGTCCTGCTCCGCTCGTTCCGCCTCTGGGACCAAGCCGATCTCGCCCGCGAGGCGCGCATCGCGCCGAGCCAGCTCTCGGTCTACGAGCGGGGGGAGCGGGCCACGCCCCGGGAAGTCCTCGAAAGAGCCGCGGAGGCGACCGGGTTCCCGGTCTATCTGCTGGATACCCTGCTCTGGGCCCTGCGGTCGTTCCATGTCGCGGCGCGGAGGAGATTCCGCCCAAACCGCGCCCTCGCCGCCGGTTTAGCCGCCGAGCTGCTCGCGCTGGCCCTGGAAGCGGCCGACCTGGTGCTCGCGCCGCTCGCGCAGCCGCCCGCCCCGGAGCCGGTGGACGTGGCGGAGCTCTGGGCCAACCTGGAGGGCTGCACCGCCCCGGAACGCCGGATGCTGGTGGAAGAGCTGGAAGAGTACAGGGGCGGGGACCTGTGCGCGCGGGTGGCCGCCGAGAGCCTCCGCAAGGCGCCGGACGATCCACGGGAGGCGCTGGAGCTGGCCGAGCTCGCCGTGCTCATCGCGGATCTGCTCCCCGAGGAGGACGCCCGACGCCCGCGCCTCCAGGGCGATGCCTGGGCGCGCGTCGCCGAAGCCCGCCGGGCCCAGGGGGATCAGGCCGGCGCGGAAGAGGCTTTCGACCGCGCCCGCCGGCTGGGCTGATTTCCATCACGAGAGCGGTCCCGGCAGCCTGCCCACTGCTGGCGCGGTTGCGCCCTCTCCTCGGCGGATCTTGCCCTCGGGTCCCGCGGCTGCGCATACAGAAGCCGCGGTAGCGCCCAGGAGAGCTGCCGCAGCGCCCTCCGGAGGGTTGGCCGCGCCCTCCGGTGCCGCGCTTCTCCGACCCCGAAAGCCGGCAGCGCCAGGAGAACGGCGCTTGCGCCCCTCTCCTTCCGCGTCCCGGCCCTGCCGATCGGCGTGCCGGCCTTCCCGGTGGACGCACCAGCCGTCTCGATGGCAGGCTCAGCCTACCGTTGGGCTGGCACGGGCTTCCATTGGGCGCAACCGCGGTTCCCGAGGGCGCGGCCGGCGAACCGGAGCGAACAAAGAGAGCGCTGGAGGGCGCGCCTGGAGAACCGGAGGGCGCATACGTGGAACCGGAAGGCGCAGCCGTGGATCCAGAGGGCGTGGCCGCGGAACCGGACGGCGCAGACGCGAATCCAGAGCGCCCGGCCGCGGAACCGGTGGGCCCAGGCGAGAAAGCAGAGGGCGGGTGTCTTCTACCCCTGGCCGCTGGCCGCCTTGCCTCTCGGATAGATCACCACCCGCCGGTACGGCTCATCCCCCTTGCTCTCCGAAGCCAGGCCGTAGCGCTCGATGATCTGGTGCTGGAGGCGGCGGAGGTAGTTGTTCTGGGGGGAGAGCTCCACCGGGTGCCCCTCCTCCAGGGCCTCGTCGATGCCGTCCTCGACCTCGCGCAACGCCTCGTCGTCCCCCGCCAGCGGGTCGTTGACGCCGAAGACCGAGCTGAGGAAGTTCTCCATCTGGGTGATGGTGTTGCTGCGCACCACATAGAAGGGGATGCCGCGGACGTGGGCGTCGCGCAGCCGCCGGGGCTGGCGGCGCTCCTGGGCCTTGACCGTCACCACCATGTCGGCGGCGTCGAGGTCGTCGACGATGTAGGCCGAGACGCGGAACTTGCGCAGGGCCCGCTCGAGCTTCGCCTTGCTGACCGCGTAGGGAAAGATGCGCACGGTCTTGCCGTGCAGGGCTTTGACCGGCGGCAGGGGCGCCTCCTCGGAGTCGTCCGCCGGCGGGTCGGCCGCCTGGGGCTCGTCGTCCGCCACCGGCGCGGAGAACCAGGGCGTGGCGGTCCGGCCCGGCCGCGACCGCTCGGAGCGGCCACGCTCGGGACGCCCGCGCTCGGGCCGTGCGCGCTCGGGCCGCTCGGGGCGTTCGGCGCGGCGGATCTCGACGCCTCCCCCCTCGGTGCGGGTCCGCAGCTCGGGGCGCGGCGGGACCTCGCGCAGGAAGCGGTCCACCACCTCGGCAACGTCGTGGTGGACGGCGAGGCGGTCCTTGTCCTGGATCTCGACCAGCACGCCGAAGGTGGGCGGCGCCTTGCGCTCCAGCACCGTCTTCTGAGTGCCGCGCCGACGCGCCTCGTCGTCCGAGAGAGTGACCGCATGGATGCCGCCGACGAGGTCCGAGAGGGTCGGGTTCTGCAGCAGGTTCTCCAGCGTGTTGCCGTGGGCGGTCGCGATGAGCTGGACGCCGCGCTCGGCGATGGTGCGCGCCGCCAGCGCCTCGGCCGTGGTGCCGATCTCGTCGATCACGATCACCTGCGGCATGTGGTTCTCGACCGCCTCGATCATCACCGCGTGCTGCTCGTCCGGCGATGGGACCTGCATCCGGCGGGCGCGGCCGATACCGGGGTGGGGGACGTCGCCGTCGCCGGCGATCTCGTTCGAGGTGTCGACCACCACCACCCGCTTGCCGAATTCGTCGGCGATCACCCGCGCGGCCTCGCGCAGGATCGTGGTCTTGCCCACCCCGGGGCGGCCGAGCAGGAGGATCGACTCACTGGACTCGATAACGTCGCGCAGGATGTCCACCGTGCCGAAGACGGCGCGGCCGACGCGGCAGGTCAGGCCGATGACGTCCCCGACCCGGTTGCGGATCGCCGAGATGCGGTGCAGGGTGCGCTCGATCCCCGCCCGGTTGTCCTTGCCGAAGCGGCCGACCCGCTCGACCACATAGGCGATCTGCTCGCGGGTGACCGGCGGGTCGGCGAGAAACTCGCCGGCATCGGGAAAGCGGGCCTCGGGCTGGCGGCCGAGATCGAGCACCAGCTCTATGAGCTCGCCGCGCCGCGGATGGGCCTCGACAGCATCGCGCACCGCCGGCGGCATCACTTCCAGGAGCAGCTTCAGATCGTCCGTCGTCGCTCGTCCCACCACGTTCAGGCCTCCATGATGGAAGGCTACACCGAGCCCTCCAGACCCACAACGGTGCCGGGCCCTGCAACATTTCTTCCATCCCGCTCGTAGGGTCCGGCAAGGCCGGTCAGCGGCCGGTGATGTCCTGATCCGATCACAAAGGAGGAAATCCGTCATGCCGAATACCAGAATTTTCCCGCTCCTCTGCGGCCTGCTGCTGGTGGGCGCCGCCGCCCACGCGGCCACCGTGAAGGATCGTTTCGACCAGACCGTCCCGCTGCGCCCCGGCTCCGAGGTGCGGCTGACCAACGTCAACGGCGGCGTGACCTTCGAGGCGTGGGACCGCTCCGAGGTCCGGATCGAGGCCGAGAAGCGGGTCAAGGCGGGCAGCGACGAGACCGCCCGCAAGCTGATGGGCCAGATCAGGATCGAGGTGGCCAACACCCCTGCCGGCCTGCGGATCGACACCCGTCTCCCCAAGCGTGAGGAGGGGGGCATCCTCGCCCAGCTCTTCAACGGCAGCAGCGAGGTGAACATGGACGTGTCCTACAAGGTCCACGTGCCGCGTCACGTCGCTCTCGATATCGAGAGCTCCAATGGCGCCATCACGGTCACCGGTACACAGGGCAACGCTCACCTCAAGAGCTCCAACGGCGGTCTCACCGCCCGCGAGGTCTCGGGGGATCTGAGCCTGGATACGACCAACGGCAGCATCGCCGTGGCCCGCTCGGCCGGCTCCCTCAAGGCGGAGACCACCAACGGGGCGATCGACGCCGAGCTGACGGAGCTTTCCCGCGGCGATCTCAGTCTCGAGAGCTCCAACGGCGGGGTCGCCGTGCGCCTGCCGCGGGACGCCCGCTTCTCGGTCGACGCGGCGACCTCGAACGGCGGGGTCCGCAGCGACTTCCCCGTCGAGGGGGGGAAACCCGGGAAGCACAGCCTCAAGGGGGAGATCAACGGCGGCGGCGCCAGGCTGTTCATCCGGACCTCGAACGGCAGCATCGCCATCCGCGAGATCTAGAGAGCGGTACAGCCCTTGCAGCTCAAAATGACCGGACGCCGGGTCCCGGCGTCCGGAATTTGGATGTAAGGGAAGGAGCACTCACTATGGATAAGAACAACAAATGGTCTCTGGTCGGCAGCGCCGGCATCGGCGCCGGGTTGGGAGCCGGCCTCATGTACCTGCTCGATCCCCAGGGTGGGCGCGGCCGCCGGGCCCTGGCCCGCGACAAGTCGGTCTCCGCGCTCAAGAACGGGGGCAAGGCGGCGGCGAAGACCTCGCGCCAGCTCGGCAACAAGTCCAAGGAACTGGTCTCTCAGGCCGGCTCGAAGCTGCGCCAGAGCGACTTGGTGGAGAACGGTGGAGCTCTGCTCGAGCAGGTGCAGCGCAAGGTCCGCCGGGCGGTTTCGCATCCGACGGCGATCGAGGCGGCCGTCGAGGAGGGCCGGGTGATCCTCAACGGGTTCATCCTGGCCTCGGAGCTCGCGGGGCTGCTGGCGGTGATCGAGGCGATCGAAGAGGTCACGGAGGTCCAGAACCAGCTCGAGATCCACGAGTTGGCGGCTGACCTCGCGGCGTTCCGGAGCAGCGGCGCGAAGCGCTGGAAGGGTCCCGCCACCCGCGTCCTGACCGGCGGCACCGGCAGCGCGCTGGCCTACGCTGGTCTTAAGAGGAAGGACCCGCTGGGCGCCGCCCTGGGCGCCATCGGACTCGGCCTGCTCGCCCACGGCCTGACCAACTTCGATCCCAAGCGTCTGACCCGCCGGCTCAGCCGCTCGAAGAACGGCCGCGCGCTCGGAGCGGAGACGCTCGCCGAGCTCGGCCAGCCCGAGAGCTTCGAGGCGACTCACGAGAATACCCACGAGAACGCCTTCGAGCCCATCAACGGATAGGTCTTTCCTCGCGGGCCGGGTTCGCGGACCCGGCCCGTTCTCCTCGTCTTTCCTTCCGCCCGGCGATCAATCGCCAAGCTAAGAACAGCACCCCTTCAAAGGGGGCTTTCAAGCCGGGTTCACCCGGCGCTGTTCCTAGACCGGGCATTCATGCCCGGGCGGCTGCTCGTGCCGGCCGACCAAAGGCACAGACCGGTATGAACCGGGCCCGCCCTCCTCATGGGTGGCAGCTTAGAAGAGCGGCGGGCCGCCGTCATCGCCCGAAGGGCGGAAATTTCGTTCCCCCGAACGGGGGAGAGCCGGGCTGTGGCAGAATCCGGGCTTCGAAGGAGGGGTCTCTTTTGCGGAGAGTCGGAATTTTCGGTTGGGGCATCGTGGCGCCCCGCTCACCCAATATCGACGCGTTCGCGGCGAATCTCGCGTCGGCCGAGAGCTGGCTGCAGCCGTTCAACGGCTTCGGGCCGGACAACTTCCTCGTCGGCGTCCCGGACTTCCGGTTCGCCGATTACCGCGACTGGATCGCCTCCCGGTTCCCGCCGGCCCGGTTCCACCAGCTCGAGGAGAAAATGGACCTGCCGGTGCTCTACGCCGTCGGCGCCTTCGCCCAGGCCCTCGAGCAGAACCCCGGGCTGGAGGCGGAGCTGAAGGCGCTCGGCACCGCCGCCCACGTCTACATGGGCACCGGGCTCGGCTGCGTCCAGACGGTGGCGAACAGCACCCGCGCCCTTGACCGCGCGCAGCGGCGCTGGGACCGCTTCTGGACCGAGCGCAACCCGGCATTCCAGGAAAGAGGGGAGCTGCCCCCCGGCTCCCCTCCCGATCCCGAGACGGTGGCCGACCCCGAGGATCGCTACGAGGCCGAGGCCGCCTGGTGGCATCACTGGGCCGCCTCCTCGCCGGACCTCCATCAATACCTGCGCGAGCTGGCCGGGATCGAGGGGCTGAACGTCCAGGAAGGGGAGATCGACAAGAGCAAGGGGAGGGTGATGAAGGAGAAGCAGCGCCGCCTGCGCTCCCTGCAGGAGAAGTGGCGGACCCCGACGCCCCCCTGGCAATCGGTGTCCGCGAACCTGGTCTGGAACATCTGGAACACGCCGGCCGCGCAGATCTCGATGATGGGGCACATCACCGGCCTCGCCTTCGCGCCGGTCGCCGCCTGCTCGACCTTCGGCGTCTGCCTGAAGCTGGGGATGGACGCCATTCGACGCGGGGAGGCGAAGGCGGTGGTGATCGGGGCGACCGATCCGCCGCCGCTCGCGCTGTCGGTGGGAGCCTTCTATTCGGCGCGCGTGATCTCGGCCGACGCCGCGGTCTCCAAGCCGCTCACCGGCCTTCGCGGCACCCACGTCGCCGGCGGCTCGGTGCTCTGGATCCTGGGGGATCTGGACTACATGCGCGAGAAAGGCTTCAAGCCGCTGGGGATGGAGCCGGTCGCGGTGGGGGTCAGCTCGGACGCCGACCACATCATCACCCCGTCGATCCACGGGCCGACCGCGGCGATCCGGAGCGCGTTCGCGGAGTCGGGCGTCCGGCCGGAGGATCTCGCCACCTGGGATCTCCATGCCACCGCCACGCCGGGGGACTACCGCGAGGTCGAGACCCTGCGCGGCGTCGTGCCCGACGCGGTGGTGGTGACCGCCCGCAAGGGGACGTTCGGCCACGGCATGTCCGCGGGGGGCGGCTGGGAGTTGACGGCGCAGTATCTCGGCTACGAGCGGGGGGAGCTCTATCCGACCCCGCTGCACCGCGAGGAGCTCAACCGGGAGATCGCCAAGATCCACGACCTCTACGTCTTCGACGAGCCCTGCGCGGCGGTCCAGGGTGTCGCGGGCAAGCTGTCGATGGGGATCGGCGGCATCAACGCCTGTGTGCTCTCGCGGCCCCTGACCGACTGAGAGAGTCTGGATAATCGGACATTGTCCTGGAGAAGCCGGCTCTGTCTCAGCTCCGGTCGCGATGGCGGTTCGCCGGCTTCCCTGTTCCCTCGCCGGCGGTTTTCTCGCCGCGGGAGAGCGGGACCGGCGGCGCGGTCACCGCGTCGAGCTCCTCCCGCAGCCGGGCGTCGCTCATGTAGTGGAGGCGCTGGTCCTTCTGATACGCCTCCGCTTGCACGATCAGCCGGTTCAGCGTCCGGGAGTGCCGGAAATCGGAGTAGGTCTTCTTGATCTCCGGGTAGAGGAAGCCCCCCGCCGCCAGGAGAAAGGCGA
>JBDSHF010000367.1:0-2896 GCA_039918595.1 Thermoanaerobaculia bacterium | reverse complement strand
CAGTGCGGCCAGAAGGAACTCCCACTCCTCTGTAAATGCCTCAAGATCGCTCATGGACACCAGAATACGAAATTTCAACCTAACTTTCCATAATAAGTTAGCGCATATGCCACTTCGTGGAGAGGGAGGGCCCGTGTAGGCAAGGAGAGAGGATGTTGGGAAGATTTTTTCCTCCCCCGGAACGGGGGAGGCCAGGAGGCCAGGAGGGGTGGCATCCCGAGGAAAAATCCGCTCGTGCGCCCTCCCTCTCCACAGAGTGGAGAGGGACCGAGGGTGAGGATTCGAAGGGCAGGCCGTCCCAGAGGGCAAGGGGTGATACGGGCGCTCAGCCATGCTCGAGGAACTCGACCTCCGAGGAGGCATCCTCTTCCTGAAGATTGGAAATAGAGACTCCGATCCTCGGCAGGGACAGCAGGAAATCGACTCGCCCCTTGCCGCAGAGGTTGGCGGCCTGCCCCGAGGTCAACCGGCCCAACTCGTAGAGCTTGGCGGCGAGAAGGAACCGAGCCTCCTCCCTGAACTGCTGCTCCGAAAGGCCGAGGCTGAAAAGCACGTCCTCGCCATACTCGATCTTCAAACTGTGCGACATGGCTCTGGCTCCTTGGATCGGAAGATTCCCTGGGTCTCAAGCATAACGCCTGGCGAGACGGTGGAGGGAATCGGCTGCTTCTGAACGGAGTCCACCCGCCGCTGAAACGTCGCAGGAGGGTTGCCGCCGTTTCACCCACGGGTAACTCCCCCGCCGCGTGACCTCCCTAGGCTCCGGATGGCGTGTATGGAGCACCGCCGCTTCCCAGGAGAATCCCATGAACTTGAAGAGGAGCCCCCGCGTCACCGCCATCGTGCCGATGTGCCTGGCCGCCGCCGTCCTCGCGTCCACCGCCGGCAGCGCCGGCGCCCGCGACCTGCGCAACGACGGCGTCGCCTCCGCGAACCCGCGCTTCGATCTCGCCGGCCAGCCGAACCGCGTGGCCGGCGGCTATACCCTCAACCTGCTCGCCCGCGGCGCCGCCAAGTTGGAGAACCCGTCCGGCGTGATCACCCACTTCGGTACCCTCAACGATGCCCCGCCGCAGATCATCGAGGCGACCAAGACCGAGCCGGACGAGAACACCTACCTCGTCTTCGACCACAACCCCGGCGGCCCCACCGCCGGCTTCGACTACGGCCGTCACTTCCTCTTCCAAGGTCACGAGAACGGCGGCGACCTCGCCTACGTGACCCGGATCAACCTGGACGTGAGCCATCCCGCCCACCGCATCACCCTGCTGACGCCGGTGGGCGCGGACGGCAAGACCCATCTCAACCGCATCGACGGCTCGACCTGGAACCCGCGTACCGGCACCCTGCTCCTCACCCAGGAGAACGGCAACCTGGGGGGCGTGATCGAGATCGGCGGCGACTGGGGCGCGGCGCCACGGACCCTCTACGGCTCGCTCGGCCGCGGCGGTTACGAAGGGATCCATCCGGATGATGAGGGGAATATCATCCTCGTCGAGGACGCGGGCGGCACCAGCGTCAACGTCAACCCCGCCGACCCGGCCAGCGCCAAGGCGGCCCGCGTCCCCAACTCCTACGTCTATCGCTTCGTGCCGGCCGACCCCGCCAACCTGACCGCCGGCAAGCTGCAGGCGCTCCAGGTCTCGATCGATGGCCAGCCGATCACCTACGTCGCCATCGACGCCACGCACCCCACCGGCGACGCCTTCTCCGGCAACCAGCTCAAGCTCCATACTGCCGGCTCCTCGTGGCCGGTGAAGTGGGTGACCCTCCACGACACCGCCGTCGACGGCACCGCCGACTTCGACGCCAACGCCGCCGCCCGGGCCGCCGGCGCCACTCCTTTCAAGCGGCCGGAGAACGCCCAGTTCCTCCCCGGCTCGGGCTTCCTGACCCTCTTCTTCACCATCACCGGAGATACCAGCACGGTCTCGGGGAACGTGGCGGCGCTCGCCGCGCGCGGCGCCTGGGGCGGCATCTTCCGGGTCGACCTCGACTCGTCGCGGGAGACCGGGAAGATCTCGCTCTTCAATCTCGGCGACAGCACCCACGCCGCGTTCGACAACCTCGCCTTCGCCAACAGCAAGTTCCTGCTGGTCGGCGAGGACCGCGGCGACAGCCTGCACAGGCAGCTCAGCCAACTGGATTCGGTGTGGGTCTTCGACGTGACCGCTCCGAGCGCCGCCCCGGTGCGCCTGATCGCCCTCGGCCGCGACTCCGCCTCCACGGTCGACTCCCACCTCCTCGACGCCGCGACCCCCGGCTTTCAGAACGACGGGGACAACGAAACGACCGGCCTGCACGTCTCGGACGGCGATCCCACGCTGGCGGGCCTGGTCGGCGCCGGCGAGCCCACCGCCAGGACCCGCTGGTTCGTCACCCAGCAGCACGGCCTCAACCGCGTCTACGAGATCGCCGGCGACCACGATCTCCAGTAGCCCGCCGCGCTCGGAGCGTTTCGCGATCGGACAGGGTGCGGCGAGTTGTCGCCACACTGTAACTCCAGCACCCTGTCCGCCCGTTGACCTGGATGCGAGGGGGGCTTAGTCTGACCGGCGATGAAGCTCCCCTCGCATCTCGACTTCGCTTTCCTCCTGTCGGCGCTGCCTCCCCAGGAGCCCTCGGGGGCAGAGCCCGTGCTCGTCGAGCACGAGGATTTCCGGCTCACCCTGCTCGCGCCGGCGACGCCCGGCTTGCCGTACCGGCCGCTCGGCTACCTCCTGCTCGCCTTCATAGGGTCCGAGGCGGTGCGCCGCGGGACCCGTGAGCTCGGCTCCAGCCTTCCCAAGCTTTGCAAGTCCCTCGGCGCCCCCGAGCTCTCCGAGCACCCGGCTCTGATCGAAGATCAGCTCGTCCGCCTGGCCCAGATGGTGGTGAAGCTGGAGGTCGCGGGCAA
>JBDSHF010000366.1:0-3106 GCA_039918595.1 Thermoanaerobaculia bacterium | reverse complement strand
TGACCTACGCGTTCACCAGCCCGCGCTTCCGCCATGCCTTTCTCGAGCCGCTGAGCATCAAGCGCGAGCGGCTGGCCGCCGAGCTGCTGGAGTTCTTCAACCAGTCGGTCCCCGTCCACACCCGGGGGATGACCCTGCTCCGCTACAACCTCGCCGGTTTCCTCGCCGACGAGCAGGCGCGCCAGTTCTTCCTGCGCGAGCTGCGCGTCTGGATCGGCGAGGGGGAGACCGAGGCGCTCACCGCCGAGCTCGTCGCCGGCATCACCGAGGGGCGGACGAGCGCCCGCGACCTGCTCACCGCCGCCCGGCAGACGGAAGGGCACTGGCCCCCCTTCCGCCGGTTCGCCTTCGTCGAGGCGACGCGCCCCCGCGCCGGCGACCTGAACCCCGAGGAAGGTCTCGAGCTGCACAATCTGCGGGCGGAGATCCTGCGCGACCTCCAGCGCGTGCCCGAGGCGATCGCGGAGGCCCGGCTCTCCCTCGAAGCGGCGCGGGAGATCCACGGTCCGGAGCACGCGGCCACGGCCCGGGCGCTGAACCTGCTCGGCATCCTGCTCAACGAGAGCGGCGAGCACGCGGAGGCCCGCGAGATCCTGGAACAGGCCCTCGCCATCCAGAGCGGCGGAGCGCAGGACGCCAACCTGGCGTCGATCCTCGCCAATCTCGGCATGGTCTACCGCAACCTCGGCCAGAGGGAGCCGGCGCACGAGCATCTGGAACGGGCCCTCGCCCTGCACCGGGAGGCTTTCGGAGACGGTCATCCGGCGGTGGCGGCCGACCTCGGCAACCTCGCCGCCGTGGAGCGCGAATTGGGAGATCCGGCGAAGGCGCTCGAATACCTGCAACCCACCGTGGATATCGCCCGCCATCTCTATGGCGATATCCACCCCGAGACCGCGCGGGCGCTCACCAACGTCGCCGGCCTCCTGCGCGAGCTGGGGGACAGCAACTCGGCCTGTGTCCACGTCGACGCCGCCCTGCGGATCGATCAGCAGGTCTTCGGCGAGGCGCACCCGCAGGTGATCGCCGACCTCAACAACCTCGCCGTCCTCGAGCGGGAGGCTGGGCAGCCCGACGCGGCCCGCGAGCACTTCACGCAGGCCCTCGCCATCTCGCGGCAGGTACTCGGCGAGGACCACCCGCTGACCGGACAGTTGCGCCGCGCGGCCGCGGAAGGGTGAACACCCCGGCTTCGACGCAGTTGAGTTATTACGGCCTGGGAAGAGCCATTTGGGCGAGCCTCGCGCGAAGATCCTGCAGGTAGTCCCTCAGCTCCGAGGCGGAGACCCCGCCGGGGGGCTGGGCATCCTCGCCGATCTTGATCTCGGAGAGCACCCACGCCAATTGCCCGGGAGTCAGGCCACCGTCCTTCCGGGAGGCGGCCTCGAAGTAACGCTCCATGGGAAAACCCGCCTGCTCGAGGGCCCGGACGTCGACAAGATCTCTGATCTCCGCGCGGGATAGAAGAGTGCACAGCTTGTTCGCCAGGATCTCCCCGCGAGTTGCAATAAAAATCCCTACGAACTGTCGATCAAGGCCCAAGCTATAGGCATTTGAGGCCTGAAATCACCTTGCCGCTGGATCTCACCAAGGGTGAGATCCAGGAATCGGCAACATCCACGAAAAAAGCGACCTTGGGACTGGTAAAATGGTGTTGTCAAGACGCCACAAACCAACCCACAGAGGCCGCTCGCATGAAGCTTAGCAGACAACAGGTTCAGCGTAAAACCCACGCCCTCCCCGAGCTGCAATTCGAAGATCAGCAGCTGACCTCCTTCGCCGGCCTGTTCTTGTTCCAGTCCCTCTTCCAGAGACTGGATCTGAAGCAGCGACTGCGCGACGCTTACCGTCACCTGCGCTCGAATCGAGCCTACGATCACGGCTTGGCCGTGCTGAGCCTCGTCGTTCACCTCCTGCTCGGCTATCGCCAACTCCGCGATTCTCGCTATTACTGCGATGACCCCATGGTGCAGCGGGTGCTGGGCCTTGATCGGTTGCCAGATGTCGCCACCATGAGCCGCTTGCTCGCCTCAACGGATACTCGCAGTGTCGGGGAGACTCGAAAGCTGAGCCGGCAGATGGTCCAGGAGCGTCTGGTCGCTCTCGATTTGCGGCGCGTGACCCTGGACTTCGATGGCTCCGTGATCGGGACCGGCCGCTACGCCGAAGGCACAGCCGTTGGCTTCAATCGCCACAAGAAGGGGCAGCGCAGCTACTACCCGCTGTTTTGCACGGTCGCTCAGACCGGACAGGTGTTCGATGTCCACCATCGTCCAGGCAATGTCCATGACTCCAACGGCGCCCAGGAATTCATCCGCGCCTGTGTTGAACACATGCGCCAAGCTCTGCCTGGTGTAGTCGTCGAGGTGCGAATGGACGGCGCCTTCTTCAGCGATGCTCTCGTGACCCTGCTTACACGCTTGGGTGTGGAATTCACCATCTCCGTCCCCTTCGAGCGCTTTGCCGAGCTCAAGGGCAAAGTCGAGAAGCGGCAGCGTTGGTCGTCAATCGGAGATGGCCTCGATTGTTTCGAACTGCGCTGGAAGCCCAAGGCGTGGGATCATCGCTATCGCTTCCTCTTCGTCCGCAGCCGGGTGGTAATCCGAGACAAGGGCCCCGTGCAGTTGGATCTCTTTGTCCCTAAGCTCGACGGGTACGAATTCAAGGTCGTGGTGACCAACAAGAAGATCAGCGCCTCGGAGGCGATCCGCTATCACAATGGACGCGGTGCCCAGGAAGGCGTCTTCGCCGAGCTGAAGTCTCATGGCCAGATGGACTACGTTCCGACCAAGACGCTCACCGGTAACCAGATCTTCTTGCTTTCGGCGGTGCTGGCTCACAATCTGAACCGGGAACTGCAGATGATCGCCAACGAACCCAGCCGCACGACCACCCCGCAGCGCTCGCCGCTCTGGAAGTTCGAGCGGCTTGAGACCCTGCGCCGCAAGCTGATCCAGCGCGCCGGCCGCTTCACCCACCCTCAGGGTCGGCTCACCTTGACAATGAGCGCCAACTCCGCCGTCAGGGACGAGCTGTTGCATTACAAAAAAGCCGTCGCGATGGCTGCCTGATCGCTCACACGCCCGGATTTTTGCAACAGTTGGGT
>JBDSHF010000365.1:0-5135 GCA_039918595.1 Thermoanaerobaculia bacterium | reverse complement strand
ACGTCAAATACGAGACCAAGGTCAAGCTGCGCGGCAAGGCCGACCACCTGGTGGTGGCGCTCTACGATCCGCTGAGCGGCAAGATCGCGACGGCGGAGACGGATGTGAAGCTGCCGTAGAGGGGGGTGGTAGAGCCGTAATTCTGCTTTGTCAGATTGCCGGCCGGAGAGTATCGCCCCTTCGGGGGCTATCCCTCACTTCCCAACCCCTCTCTCCCTGCCTCCCCCCCACCGCCGGGAGAGAGGGGCTTTAAAACTTACTTCGACTAACTTCTCCCTCTTCTCCCGTCGGGAGGGGGGGAGGCTGGGAGAAGAGGGCCGGGGTGATGAGGGCCTACGCCGCCGTCCCCGTCGTCTCCTGGATGGCGGTCTGCAGCGCCTGGAGATTGATCGGCTTGGTGAGGTGGCGTTCGAAGCCGGCCTCCAGGCTCTTGCGGACATCCTCCTCCATGCCGTAGCCGGAGAGGGCGATCCCTCGCACGCCGTAGCGGCCGTGCAGCTTGGCCATCAGCTCGAGCCCGCTGCCGTCCGGCAGGCCGAGGTCGCTCAGCACCAGATCGAAGCGGCCGTCCTGACGCTCCGCCGCGTCGAGCCCGGTGGCCACCGAGCCCGCCACCGTGACCTCGTGGCCGAGGGCGCGGAGCAGCTCCGCCATCGCCTCCGCCGTGTCATCGTGATCCTCCACGAGGAGGATGCGGAGATTGGCGTCGGCTCCCGGCGCGGTATCCGGCGAAGTATCCGGCGAAGTGCCCGCCGTCTGGCCCGGGCGCCCGCTTCCGGCCGCCAGTGCCCCCGGCCGCTGGGCGCCGGCCCGCAGATCGCCGACCGGCAGCCGCACCGAGAAGACCGAGCCCTGCCCCTTGCCGTCGCTGGTGGCGGAGAGGCTGCCGCCGTGCAGCTCGACGATCGCCTTGCTGATGGCGAGCCCCAACCCCAGGCCCCCGAAGCGCCGGGTGATCGCCTGCTCCCCCTGCTTGAAAGCGTCGAAGATGTCCACCAGGGCGGCCGGCTCGATGCCGATCCCGTTGTCCGCGATGTCGACGACGAGCTCGAGGCCCGCGGGGGTCTCCTCAGAGTGCGACCGCACGGCGATCGTGCCGCCCGGGGGAGTGAACTTGACCGCGTTGCTGAACAGGTTCCAGAACACCTGGATCAACCGCGGAGTGTCCGCCCAGACCGAGTGGTCCTCGGTCCCCAGATCGAGGACGAGCCGCAGCTTCTTGTCGAGCAGATCGCCGCTCGCGGTCTGCAGGGCATGGTCGAGGACCTGCTTGAGGTCCGCCACCTCGCGGTGCAGCTCCAGCTTGCCGCGGGCGACGCGGGTGAGGTCGAGCATGTCGTCGATCAGCCGCGCTTCCAGCTCGACGTTGCGCCGCACCATCCGGAGGTGGGAGCAGACGTCCGCCGGCAGCCGCGCATCGTCCTGGAGCGCCGAGACGACGGCGAGCACCGGGGTCAGCGGGGTGCGCAGCTCGTGGCTGAGGGTGGCGAGGAAGTGGTCCTTGGCCCGGCTGGCGGCCTCCGCCTCCTGGCGCGCGCGGTCCACTTCCAGCTCGGCCCGCCGGCGCGCCGTGATGTCGGTCATCGTGAGCACGCAGCCGAGGAGCTGGTCGTCGGCCGCGAACAGCGGCCCGGCGCTCACCTGGAACCGGCAGCGCTCCGCGCCTTCCACGGCGAGCTCGGCCTCGATACCCTGCACGACCCGGCCCGCGAAGACCTCGCCGAAGGGGATCACCGGCGAGCTTTCCGGCCCATCCCCCACGAGCGGGAAGGCGCTGGAGAACTTTTCGCCGATCGGGTTGCACACGCAGAGCCGCCGCGCGGCCAGGCTGGCCCGCACCACCCGCTCCTCGGGGTCGCAGACGACGATCGCCTCGGTCGCGTGCTCGAAAATCGAGCGGGCGAGCTTCTCGGAGGCGACGATCTTTTCGTTGCGCTTCTGCTCGACGAGATCGGTCACCACCAGGCAGATCGCCTCGACCTCCTCCAACTGCAGCGGGCTGGTGGAGAGGTAGACCGGGACCGTCTCCTCTCCTCTGAGGAAGGTCATCTCCCGTTTCCCCGACCGGTTCAGCCCCTCGGTCAGAACGGATTGGAGCTCCGTCCGGTCCGCTTCGCGCGCGAAATTGAAGAGGGAGTTGCCGACGATATCCTCCAGCGGCACCCCCACGATGTCGGCGAAGCAGCGGTTGCAATAGAGGATGACGCCGTCGGTGGTGAGGGTGGCGGCCCCCTCGTGCATCTCTTCAAGAAAGATCCGGTAGGAGTGGTCGGCGCCCATCAGGGTGAAGATCTGATCCCCCTGCGTCCCCGCCACGACCAGCGCGTCGATCTCGCCCTGGCGGATGGCCTGCAACGTCTCCTCGGCCTCCAGCAGACGGGCGCGGAGTTCCTCCACTTCGGCGGCGAGTGCCGTCTCGTTCGTCATCTACCCTTACCCTCCGGCAACAGGCTGCAGTCCCAGACCCGCCAGGAGTCGATCCCGATCGTAAAGATTGCCGATCAGGCGGCGCAGCGGCCCTGGAGCCTTCCGGACCAGGGTGGGCGCCACCAGGATGTGATCTCCCTCGGCGAGCGCCGGCTGCTGATAGATATCGACGACCTGGAGTTGATATCGACCGGGGATGACCTCCTCGCAGAACTCCTTGACCTTGGCGACGGCCCGGACCGAATTCGGCGTCTTCCCCGTGACGTAAAGCCGCAGGATGTACCTGGGGAGAGGCCCCTCGTCGGGCTCTCCTACCAGTTCGATCCCCAGTGCATCCATGGTAACCAAAAAAAAGTTTGCAATTTCCGGGCCGGCGGGCGCCCGCCGGATTCCTCCGAGCCCGCTCAGCCCTGAGGGACCACGTCCAGGCCGACCAGCACGCGATCGGTATTGGAGAGGTCGCCGATGATCCTCTTCAGCGGCGACGGCAGCTCCCGGACCAGGGTGGGAATGGCCACGATCTGATCCCGCTGGGCGAGCTGCGGATTCTCCATCAGATCGATGATCTCGATCTTGTACTGCCCGTTCATGTGCTCGTCACAGATCCGTTTCAGGTTGGCGAGGGCGACGATCGATTTCGGCGTCTGCCCCGCGATATATAGGCGGAGGTTCCATTTTTTGGCGTCCGCATTCACGATGGTTGTCTCCCGCTCGTTCAAGACGCTACTTCTCCGGATTGCTGCTCTTGTGCTCGAGGTCCATGGGACTTTCAGAAAGACTACCATCATCCGCGCCACGGATCGAGGCCATTGCCGCCCGGTTCGCACTCCTCTCCTCGCCCCACCGCGCCGCCTGCCGCACCTGCTTGCCGAGCTCCTCCTCCTCGGCTTCCAGCTCGGCACGAAGCGAGGAGATCTGCGCCTCCATGGCGGCCTTGCGGTGGTCCAGCCGGCGCTGCACGGCCACGAGCTCCTCCTGCCGCGCGGCCGACTCGGCCCGCTCGCGCGCCTCCTGATGGATCCGCGCCGAGCCGGTCAGGATCCCTTCCGCCCCCAGGTAGACGTTGACGAGCTGCACCCCGTGGTCCGTCAGCAGGAACTCGCGGATCTGGTTCGAGTGGTGCATGCCGCGCGATTTCAGCACATAGAGGCCACGGTTGCGCTCGCCGTTGCTCTCCAGGTTGCGCAGCGAGAGCCAGGTGTCCATCAGCGAGGAGACCCCGAGCTGCGTGTCGTTCTCGGCGGCGTCGTTCGAGACCAGGCTGGTGAACAGCGCCGTGACCTGCCGCGCCTTCAGGAAGTCGACCAGGCGCAGGAGCGCCGCCATGACCTCGTTGGGCGAGCCGATCGACGAGAGGTTGGAGAGCGGATCGACGATCACCACCCGCGGCTCGAACATCGTCACCACCCGGAAGATGTTGGCCAGGTGCATCTCCAGCCCGAACAGCGTCGGGCGGCTGGCGTGGAACTGGAGCAACCCGCTCCGGGTCCACTGCTCGAGGTCCAGCCCGATCGAGCGCATGTTGCGGGTGATCTGCTGCTGCGACTCCTCCAGGGCGAAATACGCGCAGCGCTCCCCCCGGCGGCAGGTGGCGTCGGCAAAGTGCGCGGACAGCGAGCTCTTGCCCGTCCCCGCCGTGCCCGAGACCAGGACGCTGGTGCCGCGGAAGAACCCTTCGCCGCCGAGCATCGTGTCCAGCCGCGGGACCCCCGAGGAGATCCGCTCCGTCGACGCCGAGTGCTGGAGGTCGAGCGCCGTGATCGGCAGCACCTCGAGCCCGTACTGGTCGATGATGAAGGGGTACTCGTTCGTGCCGTGCGCCGAGCCGCGGTACTTGACGATGCGCAGCCGCCGGGTCGAGACCTGCTCGTTGACCCGGTGGTCGAGCAGGATCACGCAGTCCGAGACGTACTCCTCGAGCCCCTGGCGGGTGAGCTGCCCATCGCCGCGCTCGCCGGTGAGCACCACCGTGACCCCCCGCTCCTTGAGGAAGCGGAACAGCCGCCGCAGCTCGGCGCGCAGGATCGCCTGGTTGTTGAAGCCGGAGAAGAGCGACTCGATGGTGTCGAGCACCACCCGTTTGGCGCCTACCGAGCGGATGGCGAAGTCGAGGCGGAGGAACAGCCCCTCGAGGTCGTACTCCCCGGACTCCTCGATCTCGCTGCGCTCGACGATCACCGTGTCCATCGCCATCCTGCCGCTGGCGATCAGCTCGTTGAGATCGAAGCCGAGCGAGGCGACGTTCTTGGCCAGGTCGTCCGAGGGCTCCTCGAAGCTCATGAACACGCCCGGCTCGTCGAAGCGGGTAACGCCGCTCACCAGGAACTGCATGGCGAACAGCGTCTTGCCGCACCCCGGGCCGCCGCACACCAGGGTCGGCCGCCCCGTCGGCAGGCCGCCGTCGGTGATCTCGTCGAAGCCGCCGATCCCGGTGCGAGACTTCTGAACCCCCTCGAGTGGTACGGACGTATCCTCACCGGGTTGAACATCTGCCATAGAGGCCCCCTGCCAGAGTGAAAAAAGGTGGTATCGCACACCAGCGACGACGACGCTGGATTGTATGCCGTGGGGCCGGAGTAGGGAAGGGCGGGGGCGGAGCGCGGAGTTGGACCCGTGGGTCGCGGCGCCGGACCCATGGACTCAACCGTCGGACCCGCGGGTCGGAGGGTTGGACCCAGGGGTCGAAGAGTCGGACCCGCGGGTCGGAG
>JBDSHF010000364.1:0-15337 GCA_039918595.1 Thermoanaerobaculia bacterium | reverse complement strand
CAGCTCGTCTCCCCCCGGGAGGCCGAGTTGGAGAAGCATCTCAAGGCGCTGGAGAAGCGGATCGCGGAGCTGGAGAAGCAGATCAAGCGGCAGTGATTCCTACCCGCCCGGGCATCAATGCCCGGGCGGGGCCGGCCTCAGAACGCCATCAGCTCCCGCGCCGCCTTGACCACCTTCCCCTTGTCCGGCAGCAGCACCTTCTCCAGGTTCTTGGAGTACGGCACCGGCCGGTCCGGGTAGGTGACGCGGCGGATCGGCGCGTCGAGCCAGGGGAAGGCGGCGTCGGCGAGGCGGGCGGCCACCTCGGCGCCGAACCCCTCGGTCAGCGGCGCCTCGTGAACGATCAGCGCCCGGCCGGTCCGCTTGACCGAGGCGAGCACCGTCTCCTCGTCGTAGGGGACCAGCGTCCGCAGATCGATCACCTCGGCCTCGACGCCCGCCTTCGACAGCTCGTCGGCGGCCTCCATGCAGGTCCAGGTCGAGGCGCCGTAGCCGATCAGCGTCAGGTGCTTGCCCGGCCGCATCACCCGCGCCTCGCCGAGCCGGGCGACGGCGTCGCCCTCCGGCAGCACGCTCTTGATCCGCCGGTAGAGGAACTTGTGCTCGAAGAGCATCACCGGATTGGGATCGCGGATCGCAGCCTTGAGCAGCCCCATGGCGTCGGCCGTGGTGGCCGGGCAGACGACCTTGATGCCGGCGGTCTGCGCGAACCACCCCTCGGGGTTCTGCGAATGGAAGGGGCCGGCGCCCACGCCGCCGCCGGTGGGCAGACGGATGACGATCGGGCAGGGCACCTGCCAACGGTAGAAGAGCTTGGCCGCCACGTTGACGAGTTGGTTGAAGCCGCAGGTGATGAAGTCGCCGAACTGCATCTCGACCACCGGCCGGTAGCCGAGCAGCGCCGCGCCGATGGCGATGCCGATCGTGCCGCTCTCGGCGATCGGCGTGTCGTACACCCGGTTCGGCCAGCGGGCGTGCAGCCCCTTGGTGGTGCGGAAGGCGCCTTCGAAGACGCCGATGTCCTGCCCCATCAGCACCACCGAGGAGTCCCGTTCCATCTCCTCCAGCAGCGCCTGGTTGATGGCGTCGACGTAGGTGACCTCCCCCTTGGACCGGCTAGAAATGATCGCCGGGGCCTCGACCACCCGCTGGGGCGGATCGGGGGCGAAGACCGGCCGCATCGCGATCTCGTCGGCCGGCGGCGGCGCGTCGATCGCCCGCGTGATGGCGGACTCCACCATTTCGGCGATCCGCGCCTCCAGCCGCTTGGCGGTGGCGGCGTCCAGCACCCCCTCCTCCTCGAGGCGGCGGGCGTAGGCGGGCACCGGATCGGCGGCACGGTAGCCGGCGAGCTCGTCGGCGGGAACGACCTTCAGGGAATCGTCCCCCTCGGCGTGGCCGCGCATGCGGCCGAGCATGGCCTCGATCAGGGTCGGGCCCTCGCCGGAGCGGGCGCGGGCCATGGCGCGGTCGAAGGCGTCGGCCATGGCGTCGGGGTCGTTGCCGTCCACCGTCTCGGCGGCGACGCCGTAGCCGGGGCCGCGGTCGGAGAGCTTGCGGGCGGCGTACTGGAGGCGGGCCGGGGTCGAGAAGGCGTAGCCGTTGTTCTCGATCACCAGGATCAGCGGCAGCTTCCAGACGGCGGCCATGTTGAGCCCCTCGTGGAAGTCGCCGGTCGAAGTGCCCCCTTCGCCGATGAAGTTGATCGCCACCCGGTCGCTGCCGGACTGGCGAAAGGCGAAGGCGCAGCCGGCGGCCACCGGGATCATGGCACCCAGGTGGCTGATCATGCCGAGGTGCAGGATGCCCTGCTCGGGCGCCAGATAGCCGTAGTGGAACGAGCGCTCGACCCCTTGCGAGAACCCCTCCCCCTTGCCGAGGAGCTGGCAGGCGAGGCGGTGCATCAGGTGGTCGGGATCGGGCCGCCGGCCGTCGGGTTCGCCAAAGCCGAAGCCGGGAAAGGCGCGGGCCGGATCGAGATAGACGGCGAGGATCGCGCCGAGGTCCCGGTGGAGCGTGCACAGGGCGTCGCCGGCTCCGAGGGCCAGGCCGGCCGGGATCGTGGTGGCCTCGCTCCCCACCTCGCTGTACCACTTGGAGACCCGGCCGGTCAGCAGCAGGGCCTCGAACCGGGAATCGAAGTCCCGGGTGAGCTTCATGAAGGCGTAACGGAGAAGCCGCGCCCGCGCGTCGGCGGGTGCGGCGATGGCGGTCGGTTCAGGGGATAGAACGGTCATGGCGCCGGGAGTTTATCAATGTGTCGTTCGGTTCACCCAACCCAGGGCGATGCCCTGGGCTAAAGGAGCCCGGACCTTTGGCCCGGAAAGCAACGCGGACATGATTTTTGAGGCCCAACGGGCCGCCCTCCTTTAGCCCAGGGCATCGCCCTGGGTCCCAGGTCAGGGCTTATTTCTTCAGCCCCCCCACCTGTTTCTCCAACCGCTTGCGGTGGCGGTTCTCGGGGTCCATCTGGAGGAGGATCTTGAGCGCCAGCTCGGCCTTGGCGGCGTCCCCCTGCTCGATGAAGGTCTCGACCTGGTGGACCCCCTGCTCGACCGCCTGCTGCCGGCGGTGGATCGACTCCAACCGCTCGATCTCGCTGTACATGGAAGTGGCCCGCGGGTTCCCCGGCTGGGCCTTCTCGAGCTCCATCGCCACCTCGCGGGCGGCGAACCAGTTGCGGTCCCCGATCGCCTGGTCGTAGCGGCGGGCGAAGACGGCGTCCCGCTCCTCTCTGTGGATGCCGGCGCGGGCCTCGGCGAGCTGCTCGCGGTAGAAGTCGAGCGTCACGCGCGGCATGTCGAGCTTCGCGAGGGCGTCCAGCTCCTCTTTCGCGTCCACCACCCGGTGAGCGGCGATCAGCTCCTCGAAACGGCGCCGCCGTTGCCCGATCTCGGCGTTCTCCCGGATCTCGCGCTCGGCCCGCTCCAGCTCGTCGTTGAAGGCCTCGGCCCGCTTGCCGGTGGCATCGTTTCTGGCGATCGTCTCCAGCTCGCGGCGGGCGGCCTGGAAGTCCTTCCGCCCGAGCGCGGCCCGCCCGGCGGTCAGGGCCGCCTCGGCGCGCTTCCCCTTCTCGGCCTCGTCGGCCAGGAGGTGGACCCACCCCTCGTAGTCGGCGCGCTTGGGGTGATGGGGCTGGATCTCCAGCAGCGTCTCGAGCGCCAGGCGGGCCAGCGGCAGTTGCTTGCGTTGCAGGTAATTGGTGAGCACCTGCTCAGTCTCGGAGGCGCGGCGGGCTCGGGTCTCGTTCTCCCGAGCCTGGGTGAGCCGGTCCCGCAGGTGGCTGAGCCCGAGCGTCCGGGGAGCCGCGATCTCGATCCGCTCGATCAGCTCGTGCGCCTCGTCGAGCCGGCCCGCGGTCAGGACCGCCTCGGCGCGGGCGAGCTCCACGGAGCTCTCCTGAACCCGCTTCGATGCCCGCTCGATCTGCGCCAGGAGATCCACGCGCTCGGCCCGGGAGAGCTCGCTGGAGCTGCGCTCGCGCGGGATCGTGGGCAGCGCCGGAGCCACTACCGGGGCCAGGGGAGCCGCGGCCGGGGCCGCGGAGAGATCGAGGGAGGACATCACGATCTCTCGGGTCTCCATCGAGGCGAGCAACTGCTCGACCCGCTCCAGGGCGGCGATGAAGGCGCCGGCGCCGGCGAAGCGCTGCTCGCGGTCGCGCTCCAGGGCGCGGCGGACGACGCGGTCGAGCTCGACCGGCACGTCGACGCGCGGGTTGCGCCCGCGCAGCGGCAGCGGGTCCTCCGACAGCCGCTTGAAGATGAAGCCGTGCTGGTTCTCCGACTCGAACGGCGGCAGGCCCGAGATCATCTCGTAGAGCACGATGCCGAAGGAGTAGATGTCGCTGCGGTGATCGAGGGAGCCGCCGCTGGGGCTCGCCTGCTCGGGCGAGCAGTACTGCAGCTTGCCCATGAACATACCGACCTGGGTGATCTCGAAGTTGGCGTCGGTCTCCAGGGCGCGCGCGAGGCCGAGGTCGATGATCTTGATCCGCAGGTTGCCGGCCTTGTCCTCGGTGATCATCAGGTTGTCGGGCGAGAGGTCGCGGTGGATCACCCCGGTGGCGTGGACGGCTTCGAGGCCGTGCAGCGCCTGGATGGCGAGGCGGACGGCGACCCCCACGGGGAACGGTCCGTGGCGGCGGATGCGGTCGCCGACATCCTGCCCCTGGATGTGCTCCCAGACCATGTAGAAGCTGCCGTCGGCCAGGGTCGAGAAGTCGTAGAGGATGGCGACGTTGGGGTGCTTGATCTGGGTGGCGAGGCGCGCCTCCCGCATGAACCGCTTCTGGGCCGAAGGATCGGCCGCGAGGTCCTGGCGCAGGATCTTGACCACCCGCAGCTCCTGCAGGTGAACGTGGCGCACCAGATAGACCTCTCCCATGCCGCCGCTGCCGAGGCGCTGGACGATCTCGTACTTACCGTCAAGGGTAGACCCCGGCTCCCGCAAATCCAAAAGGCACCTCCGTGCTGAAGAGGTGCCTATTGTAACCGCGCTGGGGAGCTGGGGAACAAGGACTGACACGGACAGAGGGGACGGACACGGACAAACATCAACGGAAACGGTCCCCCCGGGTCCTTGCAGGTCCGTGCTCGTCCCTGTTCGTCCGTGTTCTTCTTCTCCGCCTCGCCTGCCTACATCTCCTCCAACAGCTTCTGCCGCTTGGCGTTGAACTCCTCCTGGGAGATCAGCCCCTCGTCGAGCAGGCCCTTGAGCTGGCGGAGCCGGCCGGCGACCGGACTCTCCGCTGCCGCCGCTGCCGGAGCCGCGGGCGCCGCCGGAGCTGCGGGCGCCTGCATGGCGTCGCGCATCATCCCCGGCAGCATGGCGCCGAGGCCGGCGCCCATGCCGATTCCGAGGCCGGCGCCCACTGTGCCGCCGGCACCGCCGCCGGGCTGCTGGGCGGCGTCGCCGATCGCCCGCGCGGTCTTGTACTTCATGTAGTTGTTCATGTCGCCGAGGGCGCCCATGCCGCTGCGCTCGTCGATGATCTTCTGCACCTCCTCCGGCGGCGTGATCGCCCCCATGAAGAGGTCGACGAGCTCGATGCCGTACTTCCCGAAGTCGTCCGCCACCCGCGCCTTCAGGCCCATCGCCAGCTCGTCATAGAGCTTCGGCAGGTCGAAGATGGAGGTCAGGTTCTCCCCCAGGACATCGGTCAGCCGGGCGACGATGACGTCGCGGAAGTAGTCCTCCACCCCCTGGCTCGAGTAGATGCCGCGGCTGCCGACCACCGTGTTGACGAAGAGCTGGGCGTTGGCGATCCGCACCGCGAACTTGCCGAAGGCGCGCAGACGCACCATGGAGAGCTCGTGGTCGCGGAAGATGACCGGCTCCTTGGTCCCCCACTTCAGATCCATGAAGGTCTTGGTGGAGACGAAGAAGACCGCCGCCTGGAACGGCGACTTGCCGCCGAACGGGATTCCGAAAACGCTGGCGATGATGGGGACGTTCTGGGTCGCCAGGGTGTGGCGCCCCGGGCCGAAGGTGTCGAGCGCCTTGCCGTCGCGGAAGAAGACCGCCTGCTGGCTCTCCTCGACGATGAGCTGGCTGCCGAGGGGGATCGCCGCCGTGCCGTTGGCGGGCCAGCGCGACACCATGGTGTTGCCGGTAGGGTCCTGGTACTGGATCACGTCCATGATCGAAGTCTCCTTCTTCTCCGTTCCGTCAGGCGCCGGGGAGCTGATTGTTCTGGGCGCCCTGCACGACGTTGCTGATCACCTGCTCGCGCTGCCGCCACTTGCCGTCGAGCGCCCGGATCTCCTGGAGCAGCCGGTCGAGCGCCGGCGCCGGGTCCTCGCCGCCGGCCGCCGGCAGGGCCGCGACCTCCGCCTCGAGCTGCGCCAGGTCGTTCACCACCGAAAGGTCGAACTCGTAGAGCCGCTGGAGCTCCGGCTCGCCGATCTTGACCGGATCGAACAGTCCGCTGGCGCCGTAGTCGCTGAAGCGGATCGCCTGCGACAGCCCGTCGATCTGCCGGTCGAGCCGGTCGAAACCGTTGAGGGCGCCGAGCTTGCCGGCGTCCACCCAGCCGCGGGCGTGGTCGCGCAGCAACCCCTTCAGCCGCCCCAGCTCCGAGGCCAGATGCTCGCGCAAAGTCCGGTCCACGTCCCGCCGGAGCTCGCGGTCCTGGAACCCGCGGTAGCCCGGAATCTTGTCGCCCAGCCTCTCCAGCCAGTTGCGCTGTCCCTGAGCCTCTTCGTAGCTGTTGGTCATCGGATGCCTCCTCCGCTGTGCAAACGGGTCAATCCTATCGCAACGGCGCCCGGACGCCGCGCTCCCATGCCCTTTTCCCTCTCGAAGGATTCCGTTATTCTTCGGCGGTACACTCTCGTGAGGCAGTTTTTTGATTGCGCAAAGCTAGATCGCCGATTCCCATCCGGGGCGTGCACGCGCTCCTTGCTCTCCTCGTGCTCGGGGGCGTCCTTCTCAGCCTTCTCGGAATCGGCGGCTGCTCGCGTGAGAGCGCCCCCCGCCAGCCCGACCTCGTGCTGGTGACCCTCGACACGGTGCGCGCCGACCACCTGGGGTGCTACGGCGACCGCGAGGCGGTGACCCCCTGGCTCGACCGCCTGGCCGGCGAGGGGCTGCGGTTCGCGAACGCCTCGTCGGCGGTGCCGCTGACCCTGCCTTCTCATACCAGTCTGCTCACCGGCCTGCTCCCTCCCCACAACGGCCTGCGCAACAACGGGGTGGGCACGCTCCGCCCGGGCACGGCGACTCTCGCCACTCTGCTCGCCGGCGCCGGCTACCGCACCGCCGCCTTCGTCGGCGCCTTCGTGCTGGACCACCGGTTCGGGCTGAAGGCCGGCTTCGAGGTCTACGACGACGAGATCGAGCGCGACCCGAAGGCCGGCGCCGTCCTGGAGGCGGAGCGGCCGGGGAGCGAAGTGGTGGACCGGGCGCTCGCCTGGCTGGCGAAGGACGGCACGCGCCCGTTCTTCCTCTGGGTGCACCTCTACGACGCCCACTCCCCCTACACCCCGCCGCCGGCCTGGGGCGCCCGCCACCCCGGCCGCCCCTACGACGGCGAGATCTCCGCCGTCGACGAGCAGGTGGGGCGCATCCTCGAGGAGCTCCGCCGCCGCGGCCTCGACGGCAGGACGGCGGTGGCGGTGGCCGCCGATCACGGCGAGGGGCTGGGCGAGCACGGCGAGCTGACCCACGGCCTGCTCCTCTACGAGCCGACGCTGCACGTGCCGCTGCTGCTGCGCGCTCCCTGGGGGCTCGCGGCCCGGGTGGTGGAGACGCCGGTGAGCCTCGTCGACCTCGCTCCGACGCTCGCCGGCCTGCTCGGGCACCCCTTCCCCGCGGCGCCATCGCTCGACGGCCGCGACCTCTCCAGGACCCTGCTCGACGGCGGCGAGCCGGCCGCCGGCGAGATCTACGCCGAGAGCCGCTACCCGGCGGTCTTCGGCTGGAGCCCGCTCGCGGCCTTGCGGCGCCGCGACCTCAAGTACATCTCGGCCTCCCGGCCGGAGCTCTACGATCTGCGCCGCGATCCGCGGGAAAAGGCGGACCTGCTGGCGCGGCCGCAAGCGCCCGAATCGCGCGGCTTCGCGGCCCGCCTCGCCGCGATCGAGGCCAGCGCCGTGACCACGGCGCGCCCCCTCGCCGCCGACGCCGAGACCCGCGCCAAGCTGGCGAGCCTCGGCTATGTCGCCGGCAGCAGCGCCGGCAGCGACGGCGGCTCTCCCGGGGAGGCCGCGCCAGGGAGCGCGATCGATCCCAGCACCATGATCGACCTGTTCCAGCGCTTCGAGCGGGCGAACGCGCGGCTCACCAGCGGCGATTCCCAGGCCGCGGTGAGCGAGCTCGAGGCGCTGGTGGCCGCCGACCCCGCCAATTCCGTCTTCCGCGGCAAGCTGGGGGCGGCCTGGCGCGAGCGGGGGGAGACCGCCAAAGCGCTGCCGCTCTACCGGCAGGCGGCCGCCGCGGCGCCGCGGGATCCCGAGGCCTGGTACAACCTGGCCTCGGCGCTCCAGGATGCCGGCCAGCCCGGCGAAGCCCGGCAGGCGATCGAGCGCGCCCTGCAGCTCGACGGCGGCCGGCCGGAGGCTCACAATACCCTGGGGATCATCGAGCTGGGGCAGGGGAATTTCGACCGCGCGCGGCGCGAGTTCGCCGCCGCCACCGCGATCGATCCGCGCGACGCCGCCGCGTTCAACAACCTCGGCAACGTCCTGCGGGCGGAGCACAAGCTGGACGAGGCGGTGAGCGCCTACCAGCGCTCCGCGGCCCTGGCTCCGCGCTACGCCGAGCCGCTCAACGGGCTGGGAACGCTCGAGGTGGAGCGCGATCGGCCTCGACAGGCACTTCCTTTTTTCGAACGCGCTCTGGTTCTCGCCCCGGGATACCACGAGGTCCGGCTCAACCGGGCCATCGCGCAGGATCTCGCGGGGGACGCCGGGGGCGCCCTGAGCTCCTATCGGGATTTCCTCGCCGCGACGGCGGGAGATCCGAAGTTTTCCGAACAGCGCCGTGCCGCGCAGCAGCTCCTCGCCCGGTTGGAAAACCGGACCGCGGGGAGCGGGCCGGCCGAGAGGAGGTGATCGTCCGTTTCAAGCCGTGCCGCTGCCGAAGCGCTCGTACCGTTCAGCTCTTGACGTACCAGATGACAGGCGAATCGATCCCGTTTTTATTTTCATATGATCCAAAGGAGACGTGTCATGAACCGTAGGACAATATCGACGATCCGCAGCTTCGCGGTCGCGGCCCTGCTCGCGCTGGCCTGGGGTCTCTCCCTGCTGCCGGCCGCGTACGGCCAGTCCTCGGGCGGCAACCTGGTCGGAAAAGTCCAGGACAAGAGCGGAGCGGCCCTGCCGGGCGCCACCGTTACCGCCACCCAGAAGGAAACCGGCCTCGTCCGCAACACCGTCACCGAGAGCGACGGTACCTATCGGCTCCCCTCCCTCCCGATCGGCACGTACACCGTCGAGGTGGAGCTCAACGGCTTCGCCACGGTCAGCGTCGATAGCGTGACCCTCAACGTCGCCTCCCAGCGTGAGATCAACGTCGACATGACCCCGTCGACGGTCTCCGAGACGATCAACGTCACCGCCGAGGCGCCGCTGGTCCAGACCACGCCCGCCGTCGGCGCCGTGATCGACCAGAAGCAGCTCGAGAACCTGCCGCTCAACGGCCGCCAGTTCGCCAACCTGGCGGTCCTGGCGCCCGGCACCAGCCTCGCCTACAACTCCGACCCGACCAAGCCGGGGCAGCTCACGGTAGCGCTCAACGGCGGCATCGGCCGCAACGTCAACTTCCTGGTGGACGGCGGCGACAACACCGACGACACGATCGGCGGCGCGCTCCAGAACTTCAACCTGGAGAGCGTCCAGGAGTTCAACATCCAGACCCAGCAGTACAAGGCCGAGTACGGCCGCTCGACCGGCGGCGTGCTGACCGTGGTGACCAAGACGGGCACCAACCAGCTCTCCGGCGCCGCCTGGGGCTTCTTCCGCAAGGACAGCCTGAACTCGGAGACCGAGTCCGAAAGGGCCGCCGGCGGCGGCAAGAACGACTACGACCGCAAGCAGTACGGAGCCTCCCTGGGCGGACCGATCCTCAGGGACAAGGTCCACTTCTTCGCCACCTACGAGAAGACCGACCGCAAGACCTCCTACATCGTCAGCGCCCCGGTCCTGGCCGAGAACGGCCAGTCGTTCCAGACCCCTTTCCAGGATGATCTGGCGACCGCCAAGGTCACCGACAACATCTCGCCGAAACAGTATCTCCAGGTCCGCTACGGCTATCAGAAGAACTCGGACAAGTACGGCGCGAGCGCGCTCTCGGCTCCCGACTCGCTGGGCACCATTACCAACAAGTACAGCTCGATCCTCGCCGGCCACAGCCTGCAGATCGGCTCGGACAGCCTGAACGAGGCTCTGTTCCAGTACACCAAGTTCAACAACCAGATCACCGCCGATTCCACCGCGCCCTACCTGTATTTCCCCTCGGGCGCGCACCGGGGGCAGAACATCAACACCCCGCAGTCCACCAACCAGACGAAGTACCAGTACAAGGACGACTTCAGCTTCACCCGCGCGATCGGCGGGCGCGCCAACAACTTCAAGCTCGGCCTCAACTACATTCACGAGCCGACCCTGAGCGGAGACTCCACGACCGGCACCACCGGCCAGTACTCCTACCGCGGCGACGACATCAACTCAGGCATCACGCAGATCACGATCAATGGCGGGTTCAGCGGCTACAACACCCCCATCAACCAGTACAGCGGCTATTTCCAGGACGACCTGTTGCTGAGCGACCGGCTGACCGTCAACGTCGGCCTGCGCTACGACTACTGGGCAGGCTTCGACCTCGACCAGCGGACGAACCCGATCTGGCGGACGCTCTCGACCCAGACCCGGTACAACGAGTCCTTCCTGCGCGAGTTCAACGGCGGCAGGGGGGGAGTGCTCGAGAACGACAAGAACAACTGGGCCCCGCGGCTCGGCTTCACCTTCGACACCAAGGGGGACGGCCGGCAGCTCCTGCGCGGCGGCTGGGGCATCTACTACGACTTCCCCTACACCAACGCCACCATCCTCTTCCCGGCCCTGACGGTGCAGTCCAACTTCGGCACCGTCTACAACTACACGGACCCCACCGGCCTGGGCATCCGCAATCCGAACGGCACGCTCTTCCGTCCCGGCGACCCGCTGCCGCCGAACCAGCTCCCCGGACTCGCCGCGGGAGCGCCCACCGAGGTCGCCTCGCCGACCCTCGCGACCCCCTACTCCCGGCAGGCCTCGCTCGGCTACTCCTGGCAGGTCAACAACTGGCTCGGGCTCAACTTCGAAGCGGTCTCGATCGACTACCGGGACATCCCCTACCGCTTCCGGGCCAATCCGATCGATCCGGCCACCCACGCGCGCCGCTTCCCGCAGTATGGCAACTTCCGGCTCTGGGTCGGCAACGGCAAGGCCGACTATGACGGCGCCAACCTCAGCTTCCGTGCCCGGGCGACCGACAAGCTCGAGATCCTCGGCTTCTACACCTACTCCAAGGCGACGGGCAACGTCCTCGCCGGCGCCGACGAGTTCCGCCTGACGGACGCCGGCTATGAGCCCGCCTTCCGCGCCGCCCGCGACGTCTCGGCCAACCCACTCAACCCGCTGTGCGGAGCCTGCATCGGGCCGCTCAACACCGACGCCCGGCACCGCTTCACCTTGAGCACGATCTACCAGGCGCCGTGGGGGATCAACGTCTCCGGCATGTTCCGCTACCGCTCGGCGACGCCGTTCACCTACTTTACCGCCGCCGACCCGAACGGCGACGGCTTCCACTTCGACCTGCTGCCGGGCGACTCCGTCAACTCGCGGCGGGGGCACTCGTTCTCGCAGCTCGACCTGCGGCTTTCGAAGATCTTCACCGTCGGTCCCGTCGGCCTCGAGCTGATCGGCGAGGTGTTCAACCTCTTCAACGAGAAGAACCCCGCCTCCTACAGCGTGATCTTCGACAAGAACGGCAACCCGATCGGCACCGGGCCGACTGCGTTCTCGGGCAGCAATGCCGCGCAGGGCGAGCAGCGCCTCGCCCAGCTCGGCCTGCGAATCCGCTTCTAGGCTCCGCCGGCTCGCCGCCTGCCAGAATTGTTCGAATCCTTGGGGGGCGCATCGGCGCCCCCCTTTTCTTTGGCCGGCGGCCAATCGCGCCGGCTCACCACTTCCTTGGTCTCCTTCACCGGCACCGCGTTCTTGCTGGGCGTGATCTGCGAGCCGTAGCGGGTCGCGTAGACCTGCGTGAACTCCGCGCCGAGGAAGAGGATCTGCGACGAGTAGTAGATCCAGAGCAGCAGGACCACCAGCGACCCCGCCGCGCCATAGGTGGAGGCGACGGTGCTGTGGGCGAGATAAAGGCCGATCAGGAACTTGCCGATGGTGAACAGCAGCGCCGTGACGGCGGCGCCGATCCAGACGTCGCGCCAGGCGATCTCGACGTCCGGCAGCACCTTGTAGATCATCGCGAACAGCAGGGTGATGAGGGCGAAGGAGACGGCGAAGGTGAGGATGTTGACCAGCGCCTCGCCGCCCGGCAGCAGGCCCGTCGCCCACTTGCCGGCCGCCGCCACCCCGGCCGTCACCACCAGCGAGATCAGCAGCAGGAAGCCGATCCCCAGGATCATGCCGAAGGAGAGCATCCGGGTCCGGATGAAGCTCCAGATCCCGGCGCCCGGCTTGGGCTCGACGTTCCAGATGCGGTCGAGAGCGCTCTGGAGCTGCACGAAGACGCCGGTGGCGCCAAACAGGATCGTCACCAGGCCGAGGATCGTGGCGAGCACCCCCGAGCCCTGCTTGCCGGCGTTGGCGACCATGGTCTGGATCGCCTCCGCTCCCTGCTTCCCGACGATGCCCTGCATCTGGCCCACGAGCTGCCCCTGGACCGCCTCCCCCCCCCAGACCAGGCCGGCGACGGCGGTGACGATCAGCAGCAGCGGCGCGAGCGAGAAGATCGTGTAGTAGGCGAGCGCCGCCCCGAGATCGAGGGCGCCGTCTTCTTTCCATCCCTTGAAGCTTTCTTTGATCAGACTGAATCCGGACTTGACGACACTCATGGCTGCAACCTCCTGGTGAGTCGTCATGGAGCGGGCCGCGGCCGCGGAGCCTCCATGGTAGGTTCGAAGCGGAACAGGAACTTCTCGAATTTGAACGACCAGCGCCCGGGCGAGGGGCTGCTGAGGAACGGCGTCTCCATGCGCGGATAGGCCGCCGCGTCGACGGGCCGGCCGGCGATCCTGGCGTTACGGCCGGGAAGGAAATCGGCACGCGCGCCGTCGCCGCCGGTGAAGTGGATCTCTCCGTCCTCCCCCACCGCGAGGCGCGCCCGCGCGGCCTTCTGCTTCCAGGCCTCGAAGTCGCCGTCCTCGGCGCGGCGGCCCGCCACCAGGGCGACGCTGGCCGGCTGGCGCCGCGGCACCGCCACACTGGCGCCGGCGAGGTCCCGGCGCCGGCCGTTGCCGACGCTGTAATAGTCGGGGAACTTCTCGATCGCCGGCGCCACCTCCCACCCTCCCTGGGTGACCAGGGCGACGTAGGCATCCCCGCAACGCGATACCACGACGTCGCCCATCACCTCCGGTCGGGACCAGGGAGGCGACAGATAGGCGTGGCCGAGGCCGGCGCCCGGGGTGTCCAGGCGGGCGAGCACGAGATTGCGGCTCGCCACCGCCTGATCGAGCGTGTTGAGCTGGTCGGCATCGTTGCTCTTCGGCGTCCTGGTGCGGCTCCAGAGATAGAGGGGGGCGAATCGCGGGCTCTCCGCGTAGAGCGTCGCCGCGATCTCCTGGCCGCCGGAGACGCGCAGGGCGAGGCCGTTCACTGCCTGCGAGACGCCCAGGATGTAGTCGGGGGTAGCATAGCCGTAGAGCGCGGCGTCATAGTCCCGGCGCTTGGCGGGCGCGATCTTCCGCCGCGCGCGGATCTCGTACGGCGCCTGCTTGCGGCGGTCGGTGAGCAGGCGGACCACCCCTTCCGGAACCTGATAATGGCTGACCGGCAGCTCCGGCCGGTCCATGAAGTTGATCTCCCCGGGATCGCCGATCCCGCCGGCCAGCCAGGCCCAGGCCTGCCACGGGCTGCTCCGCCGGCTGAGCGCCCAGACGGCGGACGTGCGGCTCTTCGGCCCCGCCGGATAGCCCCCCACCTGCTGCTGCGCCCAGGAGGCCAGCAGCACGTCGAGCTGCCGGCGCGCCAGGTCGCGCACGGCGGCCTGCGGCGCGTGATCCGCGAGTTGCAGCAGGCCGGTGGTCGAGAGCGCGATATACCCCGGGCTCTCGGCCTCGTACCAGCCGTCGCGGTCGTGCGCCCGCAGGAACGCCTCGGCGAAAGCGCCCCACCCGCGCGCCGTGGGGGAGTCCGGCGTGCCCGCCACGACCTGCCCCACCAGGCTGCGCGACATGGCGATCATGCGCTGGTTCTCGGTGTCTCCGAAGGACCAGGGATCGCGGATCTGCCCCTCGCCGGGCGGTGGCGCGGAATTCGCGACCGCCGCCTTGAGGCGGGCGAGGAGGTCGGACGGCAGGGCTTCCGGATAATCCAGCGCCAGCCGCTGAAGCGGGAGCTGCGAGCGGGCGCACTCGTTGGTGTGCCACTTGGCGCAGGCGTCGACCGCTCCGGCGGCCCAGGTCGCCGCCTCCTGCCGCAGCTTCGGCGCCTCCGGCCCTCCCTCGGAGGCCAGCGCCGCCGCGGCCAGCGCGCCGGCGGCCAGCGGCTGCCGGCCGATCCAGTCGAAGCGCCCCTTCATCCGCCGGATCTGCTCGAGCTCCCTCTGGAGATAGCTTTTTTCGCGCTCCGAGAGCTTCTTCCAGGGCTGCACGGGCTGGGGAGCCGCAGCCAGAGCGGCGGCCACGCCGGCTACGATCAGCACCGCCAACGCGGCGCGGACGGTGCCAGCGCGGCGGGTAGGAATTTTCGGTTCAGGGTGCATCTCGAACATCGTCCTTCGTTCCTCGCCCGAAAAGCCTCATGCAGGATCGGGGCCGGCCTATCATGGATCTTGCAAGGAGGAACCCCCATGGACATGCACGTAGACTGGGGATCCCTGTTCAAGCTGGTGGCGGTCGTCGCGGTCATCGCCCTCATCCTCGCCGCGCTCGTGCTCGCCATGGCCTTCCGGACACTCCGCCGCGTCCGCCTCCGCGTGCCTCCGAACGCGGACTTCTTCACGACCATCCGCGCGGTGCCGTTCTCGCTGGTCGTCGGCCTCGATCTCCTCGACCTCGGGCTCGACGTCTTCTCGGCGCCGATCATCTGGTTCATCCTCAACCGTTTCGGCCTGCAGGCGCTGCGCAACGTCGCCACCGTCGAGGCGCTCATCCCGATCACCGGCCCCATCCCCACGATGACCCTGGGCTGGCTCGCCGCCCGGGTCTTCAAGCTGGGAGAGGCGTACGACCCGGATATCATCGAGACCCGGCAGATCGGGCCGGACAGCTACGTGCCCAGGCCACGGGGATGACAGGAGAAGAAAGAGCCATGTCGATCGAAGCCAGACTGCGCGAGCTGGGCCTCGTCCTGCCGGAGCCCTTCCAGGGGCCGGCCGGCGCGCGGTATCCGTTCTCCTGGGTAAGGGTGCGGGGGGACCGCGCCTACGTCTCGGGCCATCTGCCGCTCCATCCCGACGGCAGCCTGGCGGCTCCTCTGGGCAAAGTCGGGCAGGAGGTCTCTCTGGAGCAGGGAGTTCAGGCCGCCCGCCTTTCAGCCCTGTCGATGCTCGGCAGCCTGCAGCGGGAGCTGGGGGATCTCGACCGCATCACCGCCTGGCTGCGGGTGCTGGGAATGGTGAACGTGGCGCCGGGATTCAACAAGATCTCCGGCGTGGTCAACGGCTT
>JBDSHF010000363.1:0-14871 GCA_039918595.1 Thermoanaerobaculia bacterium | reverse complement strand
CCCGCGAGCGAAAACGCCGCCCCGAGACTCTGTCGAAGAGGATCAAAAAGCGTCGCATAGTCTACCGCGAAACCCCGCCCGCCGCCCGCTCTCGAAGATTGCCCGCTGAAGCTGTCGCAATGTACAGGGACAATGCGACCTCTCCAGCGGCTATGCGACCTATCCCTGGTCTACGCAACGCCTCCAGCGACAATGCGACGCCTCCCGTGACATTGAAACGCCTCTGCGGTCAACGCGACGTCGTCTCGAGACATCGCTTCGTCGTAAGTCGACTATGCGACGTCTCCAATGGCTATGCGCCATTGCTCGGAGACATTGAGACGCCTCCGCTGGCTATGCAACGCCTCCGGTGGCAATGCGACCTCTCCAGTGGTGATGCGACGCCCTCCAGGGTCAATGCATCGTCGTCCGGAGACATTGCGACGTCTCCGCTGGCTATGCGGCCTCTCCCGGGGTATCGCGTCATATTCTCTGGGCAATGCGACGGTTCATTTAAGGCGGTCTAATGTAGGGGCGGGGCTTGTCCCCAATACGGTTCACTTAAGGCGTTCTGAACGTAGGGGAGGGGCTTGTCCCCTCCCTCGCCCCGAAGGGGCGAAATTTGAAGAGCCTGGGGTTTTAACCCCAGGTAGGAAGTCCCTCAAAAATCCAAACCCTGTAAGGGTGGCCGACTCCAACCTGATAGGCCACCCCTTCGGGGTTTGGGATGGGTTGGGCCGTCCCCACCTGGGGTTGAAACCCATACCATTACACACATCTTCTAGGCCGAGGCACCCCGGGCTTCCAAGGCGAGAACGAAATCACGGACGCGTTGGAGTCCGATCCAAAGGGTCTTGGGGCCAGGAGGGCCATCGCCCTTGCGGGCTAGGTACCCTCCTAGACCAGCGACTAGGACGAGGATCTCCTGCAGGCGGGGAGGTTCGGCGGGGGGTTTCTGTCTTTTGCTGACGAGATAGGCCGCCTGCCACTCTTGCGGGGAGAAGGCCACCTCGCAAGACAGGTTCGGAACTGCCCGGCCCAGCCGAGTCAGGTACAAGACGCGCCAAGCCACGATCAGGTACAACGCCAGAGCCACCTCGATCCGCTCTCGGCTCTGCAACTGCAAGTCCTCAACTTTGCACCCATTCTTCAAGATGTGGAAGTAGACTTCGATCTGCCAGCGGCAGAGATACCACTGGATTTTCTCGGCGGCCTCGGCAAGGCTGTCCACGGGTAGACTGCTCAGCAGCAGCCACTGGATTGGTTCCTCTCCGGAGGGAGGCGTTTCCTCTCGCGCCAAAATCGCGGTCACCTCCACCGGAGTCAGCTTCTTGTCGGGCCGATAAGGCGGGCGCAACAGCACCCGCGCCGCCCGCAGGCTCTGAACGACCCGGCGAGATTTACGGCCCCTGGCGGGAGCCAGATTGAACTCGACCTGACCCAAACAAGCAGACTGGCTTACCCTCTCCCACAGCAGGCCTCCATCCTGAACGGCTCGATCCTGGGCCGCTCGAATCAGCCAAGCCGCCGAGCCCGACTCGGCGGCCTCAAACAACTCGAATAAATCCGAGTCCCGGTCGGCCAAATAGACCATCCGGGTTTCTCTGATCTCCTCTTGCAGGGCGCAGACCTTCTTGTAGCCCTCCACCCAGCGCAGGCTCTCCTTTTTCTCCAAAGGCCGCGAGAGTCGATTCTGACGGTCCTTGCCGCCGTGGTCGCTGGCATCGCGAACCCATCGCCAAAAGTCCAACACTCCCAAGCACAGACCCTCCGGCGTCACCGCCAACATCGGGTGGATGTGGATCCCCCGGGTCAGCTCGTAGTTGAGCGGACCGAGGCCCTCCGTCTTGGGTTTGCTCGTGAAATCTAACTCGCTGGTGTCTTCAACGCAGAGCAGCACAGGATGCTGCCGCAAGCGCTGCCGCGTCGCCTCCTGGTGGGGCGCCAAGACCTTCTCCGGCGTGACCTTCTCGTTGTCGAAAAACCGATACGCCGCTTGCGTCTCACTCCAACCTTGCGAGGCCGCCGGAATACTCTTGTCTGGCTGGGCAGCCAGTCGCCGGAGGACCAACTCCAGCCGCCGATTGAGGCGTTCGTCTCCCAACTCAGCCGACGAAGTCTCCGACACCACCCAGTCCGCCGCCTCCGGCGCTCCTTCCGCAGATTGCGATCCCATCGCGCCTCCTCGTCGTAGGTACCGTATCTACGTACTAGGAAAGCAGATCTGGGCACGCTTGTACAGAACTAGTTGTGTGTAATGGTATGGGTTGAAACCCCAGGCTATTCAAATTTCGCCCTTCCAGGGCGAGGGCGGGGACAAGCCCCGCCCCTACATAAAAACGCTAAAATGCCTTAAATGAACCGTATTGGGGCTAGCTCCGTCCCGCGGGCGGGCTCACTCCAGCAGCGAGCCCTGACTGTCGTCCTTCGCCTTACGCCCGCGCTTCTTCGGCGCAGCCTTGGGTGGCTTCGCGGCGATCTGCCGTTTCTCCTCTTCGGCTCTCTGGGCGTTGAGGATGAAAAGGCGGTCGATCACCTCGTCCTCGAAGGCTTCGAGGGCGCGGCGCTCGGCGTCCGTGGTCGGCGTGCCGTACGGCGGGACCGGGATGTCGTCCCACCCATAGGCGGCGAGCACGGCGCGGTCCATCTCCTCGTGCAGTCGCCGAAGCTCCTCGATGCGCGGCTCGTGGCAGTCGGGGTCCTTGATCAGGTTGTAGGTGGTGGTCAGGCCCTGCTGGGTGTCCAGCATGAACTTCGCACGGGTGTCGTAGAGGCGCTGACCGATGTCTTCCAGAGATGGAATGACGGTGCGAGGGTCGGGGTGGGGGAAGGGGAAGTTTTCGAAGCAGTCGGACGGGCTATAGCGAGGATCTGTCTTCATTGAAGACGAAAGAAGTTTAGACCAATTCACGTGAGGTCTCGACTGGAGGACTGCGAAGGTTGAGAAGTCATCTAATGCGAAGACGTAGAGAGTTTTTCCAAAAATTTTGTCAGAAGGCTGACATGCAAATAGGCGGTGCTTGCTTACAGCGGCTGTTACCAAACATTTTTCTATTCTTTTGAGAGCCTCAACCATTTCAGGGCGCAAAGCCCAGAACCGCCACCAGTACTCTTTAAGTCGGTCGTTAATAGGGCTCGAGTTCAAGGAGGCTCTTCCCGGCTTCACTCTCTCTCGAACCCAATCCAAAAGCTCAGGCCAGTTCTCAGCTTCGTGTAAAGACAGTTTAGAGAAGTTGATCACATACCGGCTATGCCTCTGTTCAGGGTCACTGTTTAGCTCCTCTCCGCCTATGTATGGAAATATTAGGTCTCTATTCCTGGGATCGAAGGAGAGCAACCGATCTCGCTCTTCTGAGGTCAAAATAAATCCTTGACTAGCTATGTCTGTGCCCTGTGAACAGATTTTTTTGTTGGAGTGAAGCTGGATTGGCTCTGGTCTCTCGGGGCGTGGACGTAGGCGTGAATTGATCGCTTGAGCCGGTCTGCCATCGTACTCGCATTCCAAGATCCGGTCCTTCACTAAGCCCTTAGCCAAGTGGATTGCTGAGACGTGAACAGCGGCAGCCCCAGGCCATTTTAAAGAACTGACGGCTGCGTAGATCGATAACCCGGAATCCACTAGATACCTGAGACCTGAAAGGCGAGCCTCTCCTTCGGCAATCGAATTGGTCGTTATCAATCCCAGAGATCCATGATCGCCAATCAGGCGAGAAGCTAATCGAAGAAAGTGGACGCAGAGATCTGATTTGCCGTGAGTCGACCCATGAATGTCGAGAAGCCAGTCTCGGTACTCCTTGCTTAGACTTCCAGAGATGTCAGTCCCAGACATAAACGGCGGATTCCCCACAAACGCATCCATCCAAGCCGCCCCATTCAACCGCCCACCATCCAGCGGGTCCGGCCGCTCCGCATAGAAAACCTCCGGGAACTCAATCATCCAGTGGAACACCGGAATCCGCTGCCGGATGGCGTCCTGCATGTCGATCAACTCGGCCGGCGTCTCCCGTCCTCCGGCCTTCAGCCATTCCGTCACCAGTTGCAGCCGCCGGCCCAGCTCCTTTTTCCGCTCGCGGTCACTCTCCGCCGCGAAGAACGCGCCCACGATCAGATCCGCGATGAGGCGGACGCGGAACAGGGCGTCTTCGGCGTCATGAAGACGCCATTCCTTTTCCTTCTGGGCCTCTGGAGACGGATCCGCGGCCAACTCCTGGATCTTGCGACGATCCGCAATCGCCTCCTCCAACGCCACGGTGAGCTCGTCCGTCGCGAAATCGATCTGCGCCGTCGGTTGCCAGTGGAATCCTTGGATCTGCTCGAAGGTCAGGCCGACCAGGGAGTCCCCCCAACGCAGCGCGTGATCGAGGAAGGTGAACGGGAGATCGCGGGCCATGGTCTCCAGCCAGAGCGAGAGCTTGGCGAGGCCGACGGCCAGGCGGTTCTTGTCCACGCCATAGAGACAGGTCTGGGCCACCAGACGGCGGGCGTGGAGGTTCACGTCTTCATGGGGCGAGGCCACCAGCTCGGCGCGGCCTTCGCGGGTCCAGGCGGCCACAAGCTGGTCGGCGAGGAAGCGGCAGGCTTCCACCAGGAACGCGCCCGAGCCCATGGCGGGATCGCAGACGCGCAGCGACAGGATCAGCTCGGACGGCGGCTCCGGCCCATCGCCGCCAGGAGCGGCTCCAGCGTGCGGCGGACGATGGGCGCCGTGAGGCTCTTCGGCGTGTAGTGGCTGCTTGTGCGGCGCCGCTCCTCGCCGGGCTGGATGACGAGCTGGCCGGGACGCGCCCGCGTCGTGTTCCTCACCCGCACGGTCTCCAGGGCGGCCAGCACCTCCTCCGGCGAAGCGGCGGCTTGCACGGCGGCCGCGAGCTTTTCGGCCTGTGCCTTCGCGAGGCCGGTCGCCTCCTGCAGCCACTTGGCGCGGCGCGAGGCCGGCTGCTTCAGGACCTCCTCGGCGGTGAGCCAGACGCGGTCCGGACGCAGGCAGGCCGCGGGCTGGAAGACGCGCTGAACGTGATAGCCCATGAGGCGCTCGTAGACGCTGCCGATCTGCTCGACCTCGAGGGAGCTGTAGGAGAGGCGCTGGCCGCCGAGGAAGACGAGCTTGCGGAGAACCTCGTAGAGGGTGCCGTCGTCGACGGAGGGGACCCGGACGGCGGCGCGCCGCTCGTCGTCGAACGGGGAGCTGCCGCCGGAGGACCAGCCCTCGAGGAAGGGATAGGCGTCGGGATCGAAGAGCTCGCCGCGCCGGGGCGGCAGATGCAGGTCGGCGTGGTGGACGCCGGCGTAGACCGCGCGGAACAGGGCGACGAGGCGGTCCCAGGCTCCGAAGCGGCGGGCCATGGAGTCGGGATGAAGCCCGGCGTCGCGCTGGAGCTGCTCGAAGAGGCCGAAGACGCTCAGGTGCTCCTGGTAGAGGGGGTGCTCGACCGGGAGCATGCCCTTGTCCTCGGCATAGAGGAGGACGACGAGACGGAGGAGGACGGTGAGGAGGCCGCCATAGAGGTGGTCGTCCTCGGCGCGGGCCGCCTCCTCGAGGAGGACGGAGCCGTCGCGCTCGGCGGCTGCCTCGAAGCCGTGGAGGAGGATGTCGAGAGCCTGGAAGACCTGCTCGGCCAGCTCGTTGGTGACGTTGGCCTGGCGCCGGCGGCTGTCCGCGAGGAGGGCGGGGAGCTGATGCTCGCGGGCCACCGAGAAGAACCGCCGCACCGAGAGCAGCATCACGAAGGCGTCGAGGATGGGCCGGCCGCCCACCGCCGCCATTTCGTCGATCCGGAAAGTGAGGGAGCCGCTCGATTCGCCATGAGGAGCATAGATCAGCCGCACCTCGCGGCGGTTGGTCAGCAGGCCGATGGGGACCCGGACGTAGCGTAACAGGCGGTCGAATTTGGCGGCCGGAGGGTAGTCCCAGGACCCGGTGACGGTCTCCGCCTTGTCGAGGGGGAGACCGTCGGGCAGATCGAGGACGAGCATCAGATACCCCGACCCCGCCCGGCTCGCCGGGGTTTCCGCCTCCGAGAGAGCACCGCCTTCCGCCGGCTGGACCGCGTCGCGCTTGCGGAGCGCGAGAGTCGGAACGAGCGTCTGCCGCCCCTCGGGGACATACAAGCTGAGGTCCGCCGGCAGAGCCTCCCCGGAGTGGAACAGGTCGGAAGTGAGCCCAAGCATCGCCGCCAGGAACTCCGGCAGGTCGCGGATCGCCCGCTCCTCGGTTTCCGGGTCAACGATGGGGCAGAGGTCGAGCAGCCCCTGCTGGACGGCAGGGGCCTGCCGAGCCATGCACTGGGCATCGACGAGGACGGGGATGGAGACGACCAAGCCCTCCGAGGGCTGGATCAGGCCGAGCCATTCCTGGTGGAAGCGGACTTCGAGGTCGGTCACGGTGGGATTTTAGCGCAGAGGGAGAGTCGGAGAGGGAGGGGCGGAAATTCCGGAGCGGGTCCGTCTAGAAGCCAGAAGCGGACCCGAGCCATCGCCAGCCTCCATGCCGGTCGGGTTGCCGTACTGGACCAATCTTCGGACTCTGAAAAGAGGAACCCACGCCATGAAGTATCCACGACTCGATCCCCCCGCTTTCCTCACCGACTTCACGACCGAACAGCAGCGCAACGATTGGAGCAAGGAGGTTCTGGGTTATTTCAACCAGGGCATCGCCTTCAACGATGCATTCCCAGGCGTGACGAGCCAGTTCTACAACCCTGTGACCACCGAGACGGCCGATCCCTTCATCGAGCCGCTCATCGAATGGCCCGGGTTCCCGAAGCTCGTCAAGGATCACTTCCCCAACGATCCTGAGATGGCTTGGAAGACGGCGGAAACAGGAGCCAATGCCCGCGAGCGCTTCATGGACGAATACCTCGAGTGGCACGTTGTCCGCAAGAACGGCAAGATCACCCGCGTCAGCTTCACCTGCGAAACGGCGCAGTACTACAACTTCCTGGCGAAGACGGACCCGGCCAAGCTGCTCGAGATCTACAAGGCTCTCGTCGATCCCCAGTTTCAGAATCAGGTGGTCTTGGCTGACCTGATCGTCGGCGGGGTTTATCAGCCGAGGAACAAATGGAACCGGGAACATGGAGCTGTGCATCTGATCCAGACCAACAACAATCTCTTCGCCGAGGTGATGATCGCGGCGCAGGCCTGCATCCTCCGCAGCCGAGAGGACGGGACGCCGATCACGGACGCGGACGAGCTCATCCGGTGCGCGGAGTATGGGGCGCCGGGTCGGGCGAGCGATCCGAAAATTGGCTCGGACGTGAATGGGCTTTCACGCGCCGGCAACTCGATTTCCCTCCGCAATCCGGTCGCGCTGTACCTCACGGGCTGGAGCAGCGGTGGCATGAAGAAGCCGGATGGCTCACCGGTGGGAAACTATTGGAAGCTGCTCCGGGGAAAGCCTTCTCCGGGAGCCAACCAACCCGCCATGGGGTTGCACCTCGTCTTCGAGGTTCCCGCTTCGGAAGGTTTCGTGGTGGGAGACATCAAGATCGGCAGCCGGACGATCCAGTTTGGAGGCCAGCTCGCGGAAAAGATCAACGTCGGGCTGTTCGGGCTGGTCTGCAACGAAGGGCAGTCGAACAATCCAAGCTTCAAGTGCGGCGTCGGGCCAGCCGCTGCGGAACCTCAGGCAGCGATGGCGGCGGAATCCGTGGGAGCCTCCGTCGTCCAGAAGCTGCCGACTCGTGTTCCTTTGGATCAATAAGCTACGGCCGCACTACGCACGGGAGCTCAGCCATGCCCGAAGAACCCGAGGACCCAACAGCCGAGGAACTGCTCGAAGCCGACCAGATCCAGGGAAACATCCTGGCCGGATTCAATAAGGATCATCAGGTCTTCCTCTTTCTCCGGATCGAGCAGACCGGAGAGAAGGCCCCGAGCCAGGAGACGGTTGCGGCGGTCAAGGCCTGGCTTCGGGCTCTTGCCCCGCAAATCAGTTCGCTCAACGAGGTCCATCGGTTCAACGAGCTTTTTCGAACGCTTCGAGCACGGCTGGGCCGCGATCCCCACGGTGTCTCCGCGACGTGGATGAACATCGCGTTCTCGGCCGCCGCCCTGGAGATTCTGACCTCATCCCAGGATGTCGCCGAGTTCAAGGATTCCTTCTTTCTCGACGGTCTTCCGGCGCGGTCGAGCGACCTGGCGGACCCGACGGATGAAACGGCAGAAGGACATCCCAACCAGTGGGTCGTCGGCGGGCCGCGGAATCCGGCCGATATCCTGGTCATCGTAGCGAGTGACAGTCCCGCCGCTCTCGCCGAGAGGGTGGCACAGCTGAAGGCGAGCCTCAGTCAGGCCACTCTGCCCGAGACTGGAGAGGCGATCGGCTCCGCCCTGCGCATCGTCTGGGAGGAGGCGGGCGAGACCTTGCCACCCCCTTTGACCGGGCACGAGCATTTCGGCTTCAAAGACGGCATCTCGCAGCCGGGAGTCCGCGGGCTGATCCGGAGATCACCCGCGGAGTACGTGACGCCGCGGGTGATCGATCCGGCCAAGTCACCCCAGCCGGATCCCAGGATCCCTGAGTTCGCCCGGCCGGGTCAGCCGCTCGTCTGGCCCGGCCAATTCGTCTTCGGTTACAAGGCTCAGAATCCGAACGACGCGCGAGTGCCTCGCGAGGATCTCATGATGAGCGGTCCGGCGTGGGCAAGGAACGGTTCCTATCTCGTGATGAGGCGGTTGCGCCAGGATGTTCGGGCCTTCCGGGACTTCGTCGTTTCCGAGAGCGCGCGAGTCTCGGCTTTGTCCGGATTCGAGGGGATGACTCCCAAGCGCTTCGCCTCGATGCTTGTGGGTCGATGGCCAGGGGGATCTCCCCTGGCACGCTCGCCCCTGAGTGAAGACGAGGACTTGGGCAGGGACGGGTTCGCGAACAACTTCTTTCAGTTTGAACTGAATTCGCCGCCGCCGCTGGAGTTGAAATCCGACGTCGGGTACAATGGAGACACCTTTAGTCTTTCAATGGAGGATTCGAAGGGGGCGGTCTGTCCGTTCTCAGCCCATGTTCGCAAGGTGAATCCCCGCGATATCACCACGGAGCGGGGAACCCGGCAGGACGTACTGACCCGGCTCATCCTGCGGCGAGGAATTCCTTTCGGCCCCCCATACCCCGAGGACCCGGGAGACGCCATGCTCGCGACCGGAGAAGTCGGCACCCAACGCGGCCTGATCTTCGTCAGCTATCAGACCTCGATCGAGAATCAATTCGCCTTTCTACAGACAAACTGGGCAAACCATGGCCGCAATCCGAACCGAAGCGGTGGGGAGGACCCGATCATCGGCCAGAGCCCGGACGAGCCGAGGCGGCACCGTTTCTTCGAAATCACCGCCCCGGGCCACCCCCCCGTCACGCGGGAGCTGGTTGAGGAATGGGTGATACCTACGGGCGGCGGGTTCTTCTTCTCGCCGTCCATCTCGGCGATCTCGGAGGTTCTGGGCCGTCCGCTTGCGTGATCTTGACGGGTGATGAAAGAATCATATGAATAACCAAAGGAGAGGCTCATGCCGAGAGTTGATTTTGAAGTCAAGTCCGATGACGGCATTCAGGCATTCTGGATCGCGGTTGGAAAGAAAGATGTGCCACTGGTTAACGGAAAGGGAAGTATCGATCTAGAGGCTGGGAAAAAGCATACTCTGGTTTGGTGGTTCGCGGGTGACGAAGGAGACGCCATCTCAATTACCGGCACGCAGGGGCAGGCGACGGTTGTAGAGGTCAAAGAAAGCAAGATTCCCAAGGGAGAAACCGAGGGAGCTGGTAAGAAGAAGTTCGACCTTTGACGGAGACGAGCATGAAAAAGACATTGGCGACACTGTTCTGCCTCGGCCTATTGAGTGTCTCGTCGGCGAGGTGCCAGCAAGAGACGGCAGAGATGCGCGAAGTTCGTTCTGCTATGGGTTTCGCGGGCCCTGTTACATCGGACCGTGCTGTAGAGGCTGACGTAAACAAGGCCACGGGCGAAATCAATGCGGCCACAGATTCGAGCAACTCTATCATCAAGTATACCCGTCAAGTTTCCGGATTGAACCGGGGGAAATTCTCCACTCTGACAGTAACTGCGTCGGCTCCTCTAGACGACAGCTCCGACAGGACCGAGTTGGTCAGCCTGGACGGTCTCACAAATGCCTTCACAATGGGGGTGAAGTACACATGGTTCAACCTGACCGGCGTTACCAACCCTCTCGACGATGCGGATGCGGAAAAAAAGAGTGACGAGATCTGCGACCAGCTCACGGCCGCTTATCAGGAGAAGACGGCCAAAAAGGACGTACCCACCTGTGATACTGCGACTGTCCAGGAGTACTTGCCAGCAAAGTACAAAGAATTCAAGAATCTCTTCTTCAGCCCCGATGGTTGGACCTTTTCGGGAGGCTTTGAGCCGAAGGTAGGCTACAAGAAGTTTGAATTCCTGGATTCATTGAACCTGGCAAAGCTTTCCGATGCGAAGACCCCTTGGAGCGTACAGGCTTTCCTCGGTTTCAAGCCTCGGAGATTGCAGACCCTCATCACCCTAGGAGGGAGCTACCAAAAGGGCTTCAAGGACGCCGATAAAGGAACTCTCTGTCCAGTTTCATCGGGAACCGGACCCGTGACTTGCAAGACGGGAGCTATAGGTCGCCCCGTCAGCGATGACGCGGAGTTAGTTTATCTAGAGGTGCGGCATCGTCTGGGGCCGGCTGGAGCTTCCCTTAAGTTCACATACGACTTCAAGCAGGATCTCACGGGTGTGGATCTCCCGATTGCCTTCGTGAAGGATGGCGATGGTAATCTGAGAGGAGGGATTCGAGCAGGATGGACGAGAACCGGACACTGGCAGGCCGGTATTTTTGTCGGCTCGGGGTTCAGCCTAAACCCGTAATCAGATCGGCTACCCCCGCACCGCCGGCCACAGATACAACATCCCCACCGGCTCCCGCCGGGTGAGCGCCACCCGGTAGAGCTCCTGGATAGCCGCCGGCTCGGTTTCGATCTCGCGGTCGATGTCGAGCAGGCGGCCTTCCATGTAGTGGCGGTCCTGCTCGATCTGGCGGATCTGCTCGCGGGCCTTGGGTTCGGTGGGGGAGAAGGCCAGGGTGAGCTGGGGCAGCTTTCCGATGGCCTTCTGGATGGCGCTCTTCTGATTCCTGAGAATGCCGCGCAGGGCTTCGGATTCGGCGGCGCCGCGCTCGGCGAGCTTCCTTTCGGCCTCGTGGGCCAGGGCCTCGGCTTCGGCCTCGACGTGCGGCCAGAGGGCGGCGAAGTCGGTGGGGGCGGAGGCGCGGAGGCGCTCTCGGACGCGCTCGGAAACCCCCGCGAAGGGATCGCCCTCCGGCGGCAGCTCGCGGAAGACGCGGTCGAGGCGGTCGAGGGTCTGGCGCTCGGGTGTTCCTTCATACGGCCGGAGGTGCTCGGGGCCGCCGGCCTCCATCCACGGGGCGGCCACGGCCACGATCTGGTCGTGGAGGCGGGCGGCCCCGGCGCCGAAGAGCGAGAGGCGGCCGTACACCAAGACCACCACCTGGGCGCCGTAGGGATCGCGCACCGCCGTGATCCGCGACAGGTCGTGCAAGCCGTACCCCTGAGCCAGAAAGCGCGACAGCAGCCGCTGAACGAAGGGGTGCTGAAGGTGCAGGTGCACGCGGGAGCCGTCCAGCCGGTCGAGCGGCCGGAAGACCACGGGCAGAAGAGGACGGCGGCGCCAGTTCCAGAAGGGCTCGTCCTTCCGGCGCTGCGGGCGCAGGCTATCCAGCGTGCCCTGCCAGGACTCGGGCAGATCGGGGAGGGCAAAGGCGGGAGGCCCGCCGCCGCTCTCCGGGGGAGCGGGCTGGAGGGGGCTCTCGCCGGCCAGGACGAGTCCGGCGTCCACGGTCTCGCGCAGGAGATCGGGGTCGAACTCGAGGATCTTGCTCGACCGCGCGAGGATGCTGCCGGCGTCGTCGATCTCCTTACGAAGTTTCCGGAGATCGTCCCGCTCGGACTCCAGCTCCTCGCGTACGGCCTCGCGCCGGCCGGCGAGGAGGCCAGCCTCTTCGAGGGCGCCGCGCGACTCGGGGCCGATCCCCTGGTCGAGGATCTCGGCGTAGCGGTCCATCAGGACGGCGGAGAGCGAGCCGAGCTCCTTCTGGATCGTCTGGACCTTGGCGACGACGACTTCGAGGACCCGATCCTCCTCCCGCTGCTCGTAGGAGAAGTAGTGGCAGCGCACCTCGGGGTCGCGCTGGAGGGTACGGTCGATGCGGCCGTTGCGCTGCTCCAGGCGCGCCGGGTTCCAAGGGATATCGAAGTGGAAGAGGTCGGAGCAGTGCCCCTGGAGATTGACCCCCTCGCGGGCGGCATCGGTGGCGAGGAGGATGCGTACCGGGTGCTCGTCCGGCGGCGCGTTGAAGGCGCGCTGGACCTCCTCCCGCGCCTCGTCGGACATGCCGCCGTGGAACTTGAGGATGCGGCGCTCGGCATCGTCCGTGCCCTCGATGTCGGCGGCGAGCATGCGATGGAGATAGCGCTCGGTGTCGCCGTACTCGGTGAAGACGATGACCCGGCGGTCCGACCAGGAGCGGTCTGGCCGGCACTGGTGGTGGCGGATCCAGGCGAGCAGGGCGAGGGTCTTGGCGTCGGGCAGGTGGCGCCAGCGCTCGGCGAGCTGGAGCATCTCGTCGAGGATCTGGCGTCCGCGCTCCTCGGGATTGGCGATGTGGCGCGAGGCTGAGGCGATCTCGGCGCCGGCCGCGGCCTCCGCGGCCTCTTCGTCCTGGCCGTACTCGTCATCATCGGACACCGAGAGAGCGAGCTGGGTATCTGCCGCGGGTTCCGCTCCCAGGTGGTCGGCGTGGAGCTTGAGGGTGCGGTAGAACGCCTCGACACCGCTCAGCAGGCGCTTCTGGAGGTTGATGAAGACGAGCTGGCCGCGCTTGTTCCGCCGGGGGCGCATGAGCGCGGTGTACTCGGCGAGGAGGGCGGACAGGCGCAGCTCCACGGGCTCGGCGGGACCGAGGTCGATGCGCTTCGCGGCGAAGGCGCCGGCCGCCGGTCGGGCGCGAGCGTGCCAGGAGCCGGCCTCATGGGTGAGGTCCATTTGGACGAGGCGGCGGAGGGGGTAGCCCTCGACGCCGAGCTCGCGGAGGTCCGCCTTGAGGCGTCGGACCATGACGCGGTCCAACTGGCCGCGCTCGACCTTGACGCCGCGGTTGAAGCGCTGCGGATCGAGGATCTCCAGCAGGGCCGAGAAGCTGTTGGAGTGGCCGTTGTGGGGGGTGGCGGAAAGGAAGAGGCGGTGCTCGAAGCGGCGCGCCACCTCGCGGACGACGTGGGTGATCCGCGAGTCGACGGCGTAGACGCTGGCGCTGGCCGGGGCCGCCGTGTGGGCCTCGTCGAGAATCAGCAGGCTCTTGCGCGCCCGGTCGCCGAGGCCTTTCTGGTCGCTGAGACGGCTCAGGAGCGGGTCGCGGACCTCGGGTCGGCGCAGGAGCTGGTAGGAGACGATGAAGCGGTTGTGGGTGGTCCACGGGTTTACAGCGAAGCCGCGCTCCTGGCGGCGGCGGGCCACGAAGGCGCGGTTGTAGACCTCGAAACGGAGACCGAAGCGGCGCTCCATCTCGTCGCGCCACTGGAGGCAGAGGGAGGCCGGGCAGACGACGAGAGAGAAGTCGACCTGCTGGCGCAGGATGAGCTCCTGGAGGACGAGGCCGGCCTCGATCGTCTTGCCGAGGCCGACGTCGTCGGCGATGAACAGGTTGGCCCGGGGGAGGTCGAGGGCGCGCTTGAGCGGCGTGAGCTGGTGGGTGAGGAGCTGGATGCCGGCGCGAAACGGGGCCTGGAAGAGGCGCGCGTCGGTGGCGGTGACGGCGTTCCAGCGCAGGGCGTTGAGATAGGCCGCGAAGGCGCGCGGTGGGTCGAGCCGGCCCTGGGTGTTGGGCCCGTGCAGCTCCGGCTGGAGGATGCGGCCTCCAAGCTCGATCTCCCAGAGCACTTCGAGCCGCCGGCCCTGGTTGTCGTCGTCGAGCCCGGAGAGGACGATCCGGCTGGCCTCCGCCGGTCCGCCGGGAGGGATGGCCTCTTCGACGAGGTACTGCCGGTGGCGGACCTGAACGATATCGCCGGCCTCGGGCCGGGTGCGGCGGACCTGGACGGCGGGGGAGACCGGTACCGCGGCGCCGTCGCCCGCGGCTTCGAGGAGCCGGGCCATGAGGGTCGGCCGGGACCGGCCGGAGTCGTCGAGACCATGAGTCCGGCAGGCGGAGCGGAGCTCGTCGCGGCCGAGCAGGCGGAGCAGCCCTGGGAGGTCGAGGGCGGGGGAGGCCGCCAGGGCTTCGATCTGGACATCCTTCGTGCCGCTCGCCTGAATGAGTGTGCCGAGCTCCCGCCCCACCGCGGCGAGGCGCGGACGGGTCAGGGCTTCCAGGAGGCTGCGCGGGCTGGGTCGGGACACGGCGGGTATCCTAACCCGGCCCGTTGACTAGAGGCCCTGTATACTCGGGCCGCGCACTGAAGCGCGTTGGCGAAAGGAGCCCTCTTGAAGAAGCGGATCGAGGTCAAGAAGCTGGTACTCCGGAGAGAGACCCTCGCGAACCTGCTAGGCGGGTATCTGCAGTACACCTACCAGGACACCGTTTACTCCCGAAGTGATTGCGCACCCCTCTCGGCGAGGTGCCCCAGCGCCGATACGAACTGCACGGCGTGCATAGCCTGAACGTTTGAACGAGGGGCGGCCAGCCGGGCCGCCCCCTACGCCGTCTGCCGCTCCTCGGGCTGGACCTCTTCCAGCTCGACCGACACCAGCTTCGAGACCCCCTTTTCTTCCATGGTGACGCCGTAGAGGCGCGAGGCGATCTCCATGGAGAGCTTGTTGTGGGTGATGACGATGAACTGGGTGTTCTGCGCCATCTCCTGCAGCAGGTCGATGAAACGGGTGGTGTTGACGT
>JBDSHF010000362.1:0-8751 GCA_039918595.1 Thermoanaerobaculia bacterium | reverse complement strand
GGCCGATCTCGGTCCGGCGCTCGCCGACGAGCGCGGTGGTCGCGGCGCCTACCGACAGGAGCGCCAGGAGGAAGGAGACGGCGCTCACCGCCACCAGGACCAGGGTGAGACGACGGGTGAGGCGGGCATCCGACTGGCTGACCCGCCGCAACGGCACCGCCTCCACCCCTTCGACCCGCGACTCGATCACCCGCGAAATCTCTTCCAGCCGGCCGGGATCGGCGCGCACCTCGACGCGGTCGAGGCCCGCCGAGGTCGCCGCCACGGTGGCGGTCGCCGAGCCGACGCCTGGGATCTCCCGCAACCGCGCGATGATGCTCACCGGCAGGAGCGCCGGGCCGCCCACCTGCGGGCGCACGGTCAGGTTCGGGCCGAAGGCGGCCAGGCTGTCGGCCAGCCGCTGCTCGGCGCGGCTCGAGAAGCCCGCCAGGGTGGCGACGGTCGCCGCGGCCACCGTCACCGCGGCGAGGATCAGCGCGAGTTGCCGGAAGCGGCGGCGCAGGCTGGCGAGCACCAGGCGGAGGAACATCAGGCGGTCGCCCTCTTGAGGATGTCGGCCGGATAGCGCTCCAGGGCGCGCGCCACCGGCGCGGCGCTGGCGACGACCGCGACCGCGAGGCCGAGCAGGGCCGCGAACGGCAGCAGGATGGGCATCCAGGGAACCGTCACCCCCAGCACGCCGCTGCCCAGGAGCCGGCCGGCCACCAGGCCCATTCCGCCCCCTACCAGGCCGCCGAAGAGGCCCAGCAGCGCCGCCTCGGTCAAGAAGAAGAGCACCACCCGGCCGCGCGGGGCGCCGATCGCCACCAGCAGGCCGGCCTCCAGCCGGCGCTCCATCACGGTCGCGGTCATCGCCGCGGTGACGCCGACGGCCGCCCCGGCGAGAGCCACCGCGGCGAGGGCGGTCAGCACCCAGCGCAGGCGCCCCAGCACGTCCGCCGTGGCCTGGGTGACGCCGTAGTTCACGTCCGTCCTCGCCCGCGGCAGGGCCTCGTCGAGCTGCAGGGCGATCGCGGAGGGGTAGGCCGTGCAGTACCAGGTCTCGTATTCCTTGGGATTCCGCGCCGGATCGGGGTGCGAGTTGCGGACCTCGGGCACGGTCATGGCGAAGATCTCGGCGCGGGTGTAGCGGCCGGAGAGCCCCGAGAGCCGCTCGACCGCCGCCAGCGGCGCGAACGCCTGGTCGTCCTCCTCGCCGCCGCTGGTGACGATCCCGACCACCCGGAAACCCTGGCTCCGGTCGCCCAGGCTCGCCCGCAGATCGCTCCCCGGCCGCAGGGCCAGCCGTTGCGCGAGCCGGCGGCCGAGCGCCACCTCCGCTGCCCCCTCACCATCGCCGTCAATTGGCCAGCGCCCCTCGACCGCGAGCGTCGGCCGGGTCCGCGGCAGACCCGTCCGGAATCCCGGCTCCAGCGGATGATCGAACCAGGCGCCGACCAGCGGCGCGACGATGCCCTCAGCGGCTCCGGCCGCCATGCGCATCCGCAGATCGAGGGTCGGCGCCACCGCCACGATGTTGTTGCGCCAGAAGATCCGCCGCACCTTGACCAGATCGGCGACCGCCAGGGTTTCTCCCTCGCGGGCCGGCGTCGTCACCAGGTTGGCTCCGTAGGAGCCCATCTCGGCCGCCAGCCGGTCGCCCGAGGAGAGGACGACCTCGCCGAGGGCGGTCGCGCCCAGGGTGCCGAGCGCCACGGCGCTCACCGCCAGCAGCTTGCGGCGGGTGCCCCGGCGCAGCGATTCGATGAGCAGGCGGGCGTACATCGTCCGATCTCGAATTACCCGCCGGCGTGCCCGGCGTGGGTCCCGGGCCCGGAAGTGAAGAAGTGGGCGCCGCCGGTCAAATCCGGCATGGCGAGGACGAGATCACTCCCCTCGACGCTGGACGGCAGGGGGATCGGATTACAGCCGCCGGTCTGGCCGATGCTCGGCGGGTAGATCACCGAGCCGCAGTGCAGGCAGGTGATGTTGGGGCCGTCCTGGTAGTAGCCGCGCGGCCCGCAGAGCAGGCAGGCGTCGAAGGCGGTGGCGATCCGCCCCCTCTTCTCGACCGGCTCGATCGGAACGGCGATGAAGCGCACCGGCTGGCCGCCCACCGTCACCTGGAAGCGCTGGAGAGCGGTCCCCTGGAAGGTCGAGAGGGGGATGCGCACCTTGCCGTCCGCCCCGGGCTCGACCGCCGTCGACGCCGACAGCGCGGCCGGCGGCTGGGAGTAGACGAACCCCAGGCCGAGGGCGGCCAGGATGATCAGGCCGAGCGTGGCCCCCAGCACGCGGGCGCGCGACTGCCGGCGGCTCCCCGCCCGTTCCAGGCGCGCCGCCGCGCCCTCGGCCGGCGCCGCCTCGCGGCTCCGGCCCGGAATCAGCAGCATCAGCAGCGGCAGGGCGAGCACCGCCGCCACGAAGAAAAACTCGTTCTTGACCAGCGGCCCGATGGTCGCCATCGTGGTCTCGTTGGCGGGCGCCCAACCGGCCTCCGACAGCTCGTGGTATCCGTTGAGCAGGAGCTGGAGGACGAAGATGCCGAGCGCGATGCCGGAAATCTTGAAGAAGCGCCCGAGGTCGATCCGCAGGCTTCCGCGCACGAACAGCACGCCGAAGGCGACCGCGATCGCGAGGCCGACGAGCACGCCGAGCGCCGCCATCAGGCCGCTGGTGGTGAGCGACAGCGCGGAGAGGAAGAGCACCGTCTCGATCCCCTCGCGGAAGACCATCAGGAAGGTGAAGAGGAACAGGCCCGCGGCCACCGACCCCGCCCGCTCGCGGTTGAGGATGCGGGAGAGCGACCCCTTCATCTCGCCCGACAGCGCGTGGGAGTGGCGCCACATCCAGACCATCATCGAGCCGACGATCACCGCCGAGCCGAGATAGAGGATGCCCTCGAAGACCTCCTCGTTGACCGCCCAGCGGTAGAGCAGGAAGGCGCCCGCGAGGCTCGCCGCCGTCGCCGCCGCGATCCCCGACCAGACGGCGCTCAGGTAGCGCTCGTACCCCTCCCGGCGCAGGAAGGCGACGATGATCCCCACCACCAGCACCGCCTCGACCCCCTCGCGCAACGTGACGATCAGCGCTTCAAACATGGACCACCCTCCCCGCCGTGGATGGCGCGGCGGCCAGGCCCGCCTGCGGGGCCGCCTCCGCGCAGCGATTGCAGAGCCCGGCGATCTGCAGCGTGTGCCGCGTCGGCACGAAGCCGTGCGCCCGGCAGATCTCCGCCTGCAGCGCCGTGATCCCCGGACTGACGAACTCGACCACCCGGCCGCAGCCGGTGCAGACCAGATGATCGTGCTGCTGCCCGGCGTGCATGTGCTCGTAGAGGAAGCCACGGCTCCCCAGCCTCTGCTTGCGCGCCAGGCCGCTCTCCACCAGCAGGTCGAGGTTGCGGTAGACCGTGGCACGCGAGATCTTGAGGCCGCGCGCCTTCATCGCCACCAGCAGCTCCTCGGCGTCGATGTGGCCGTGCTGCGAAAAGATCTCGTCGAACAGCGCCAGCCGCTCGCCGGTCACGCGCTGGCCCCGGCCGCGCAGGAACCGCAGGAAGTGCTCCTTCTCCCGAGTATTCGCCATCTTCTTTCTGGTCCGTTCCATTTATTGAGAGCTGGTCTCAATAGTTGGATTTTATTCTGGACCGCGCTGGTCCGGTTTGTCAACTCGCCGGATACCGGATGCTATGCTGCCGGCGATGGAAGGCCGCCCCCCTCTCCCGCTCGGCGCCCGCGTCGGCATCTTCATCCTGGGCTGGCTGCTGATCCTGATCGGGGTGGCCGGCCTGGTCCTGCCGGGCATCCAGGGGGTGGCCACGATCCTCTTCGGGGCCGCCTTGCTGTCGCTGGACAACGAGCTGGTCTACCGCGGGCTGCGCCGGCTGCTCGCCCGCTGGCCCAGGATCTGGGACCGCCTCGAGCATTTCCGCGAGAAGACGCACGAGCGGGTCCACCGCATGTTCCACCGCGCGGATCAGTAATCCTGGATCAATAATCCTGGATCCATAAGAAACGGCCGGCGTCGCCGCCGGCCGTCCACATCCCCAGAGAATTTCCGGTCTACCGCTGGTCGAGCGGCACGTACGGCCGCTGGGTGGCGCCGGTGTAGATCTGGCGCGGGCGGTTGATGCGGCTCTTGGGATCGTCCAGCATCTCCTTCCAGTGTGCGATCCAGCCCGGCATGCGGCCGAGTGCGAACATCACCGTGAACATGTTGGTGGGGATGCCCATCGCCCGGTAGATGATGCCGCTGTAGAAGTCGACGTTCGGGTAAAGCTTGCGGGAGACGAAGAACTCGTCGTGCAGAGCGACCTCCTCGAGCGCCTTGGCGATCTCCAGCAACGGGTCGTTGACCCCCAGCTCGGCGAGCACGTCGTCGGCCATCCGCTTGAGGATGCGGGCCCGCGGATCGAAGTTCTTGTAGACGCGGTGGCCGAAGCCCATGAGCCGGAAGCCCGAGTTCTTGTCCTTGGCCATGTCGACGTACTTCTTGTAGTTGCCGCCGTCGTCGCGGATGCCTTCCAGCATTTCGATGACGGCTTGGTTGGCGCCGCCGTGGAGCGGCCCCCAGAGCGCGCAGATGCCCGCCGAGATCGAGGCGAACAGGTTCGCCTGGCTGCTCCCCACCATGCGCACCGTCGAGGTGCTGCAGTTCTGCTCGTGGTCGGCGTGGAGGATCAAGAGCAGGTTGAGCGCGCGGTCGAGCACCGGCCGCACGTTGTGCGGCTCGGCCGGCACGGCGAACATCATGTTGAGGAAACGCGAGCCGTAGGCGAGGTCGTTGCGCGGATACATGAACGGCTGCCCGATGCTCTTCTTGTAGGAGAACGCCGCGATGGTCGGCGCCTTGGCGAGCAGCCGCGCGATGTTGAGGTCGAGGTCCACGCTCTTGGTGCTGTCGGGATAATAGGCCGACAGCGAGGCGACCATCGACGACAGCATGGCCATCGGATGGGCGCTCGAGGGGAAGCCCTCGAAGAACTTCTTCATATCCTCGTGGAGCAGGGTGTGGTAGGTCAGCCGCTCCTCGAACTCCTTGAACTCCTTCTGGCTGGGCAGGCGGCCGTAGATCAGGAGGTAGCAGATCTCGGTGAACTGCGCGTTGCCGGCGATCTCCTCGATGGGGTAGCCGCGGTAGCGCAGGATGCCGGCCTCGCCGTCGATGAACGTGATCGAGCTCTCGCAAGCCCCCGTGTTCCCGTAGCCGGGATCGAGCGTGATTGCTCCGCTCTGGGCGCGGAGCTGCTGGATATCGATACCGACCTCGCCCTCGGAGCCGACGGTCACCGGCAGCTCGTACTCCTTGCCATCCAGAGCGAGCCTGGCCGGGCTCGGCGCCGCGGAGGTGATGGGCTCTTCGACCAGATCCTTCGTTTGCTGAGACATCCCCGAGATCTCCCCTCGACGTCACCGGCGCTCCGGAAATGCGGAGCACCGGTTCGGATTCTATCCCCCGGCTTCGCGCAGGTGCAAGGAAACGGGCACCTGGGCTACAAGCTGGGCTACAGCTCGCGCAACGCCGTGGCCACCGGCAGGCGCGCCGCACGGATCGCCGGGAACAGTCCGCCGACCAGCCCCATCAGCAGGGCATAGACGATCCCCTGGACGAGCAGCCGCGGCGTCACCGCGAAGGAGAACGCCACCTGGCTGAAGCTCGACCAGTTCATCGTCGCCGCCTGGTAGCCGTTGAAGGCGAGGTAGGCGACCGCCGCGCCGGCGGCGCCGCCGATCAGGGAGAGCGCCAGCGACTCGGCGAGCACCGAGACGACCACCGGCCCGCTCTGGAAGCCCAGCGCCCGCAGCGTCGCGATCTCCCGCTTCCGCGAGGAGACGGCGGTGTACATCGTGTTGAGCGCCCCGAAGACGGCGCCGACCCCCATCAGGATGGCGATCGTGGTGCCGAGGCCGGTGATGATGGAGTAGAGGGTCCGGGACTGCTCGGCGTAGTAGTCGGACTGGCGGAGGACCTTGACGTCCAGGCGCGGATCGGTGGTCAGCGCGTCCTTGAAGCGGTCGAACGCCGCGGCCGACTCGAGCTTGGCGTAGACCGCCTGGAAGTTGCTCCCCCGCCGGTAGGCCGGCTGGAGGACGCCGACGTCGCACCAGATCTCCGACTCGGAGATCCCGCCGTCGGCGGCGAAGATGCCGACCACGGTCCACGCGTTCTCCCCCCAGCGGAGATGGCTGCCGAGGTCGAGCCCGGCGAACTCGGCGGCCGCCGCCCGGCCCACGATCACCTCGTTGCGCCCCGGCTCGAAGCGGCGCCCCTGGACGATCTTGACCCGGTCGCGGACGCCGAACCCCGCCGGCTGCACGCCGCGCAGGGGAACGTTGGCGTCCGTCCCGGTCGAGCGCTTCGGCACGTCGACGACGACGTAGAGCTCGGAGGAGGCGACCGGCCCCTCCGGGCCGCGCCGCACGCCGGGCGCCTCGGAGACGATCCGCGCGGCGTCCCGCGAGATGCCGCTCATCATCTCGGTGTCGCTGCCGCTACGCAGGATGATCGCGGTGTCCGGCGAGGCGCCGGTGGTCATCGTCTTGCGGAACCCCTCGGCGATCGACAGCACCGCCACGAACACCGCCACCACGCCCGCGACGCCGAAGATCGCCGCCAGCGAGGCGCCGCGGCGCTGTCCGATCGTGCGCAGGTTGAGCCAGGTCACGGCCATTACCTGTGAAAGCCAGTTGAACATGGTCAAACCCTCCGCAAAGCGTCGACGATGCGCAGGCGCATCGCCTGGACCGCCGGCGGCGTGCCGGTGACGAGGCCGAGCAGGACCGCCAGGGCGGCGCCCATCGCGATGTCCGGCCCGGGGAAGTAGAAGACGGGGAGCTGGCCGTGCGTCGGGTCGCCGAGGGCGGTGATCAGCCCCCAGCCGAGGGCGATCCCCAGCCCGCCGCCGAGCACCGCCAGCACGCAGGACTCGGCGAGCACCAGCCCGAGCACCTGGCCGTGGGAGAAGCCGAGGGTCTTCAGGACCGCCAGCTCGTTGGTGCGCTCGCGCACCGACTGCGCCATGGTGTTGCCGGCCACCAGCAGGATGGTGAAGAAGACCGCCGCCAGGATGGCGGTGATGATCTTGCCGATGCTGCCGACCTGGTTGGCGAACGACTGGGCGAGCGCCTTCTCGGTCTGCGTCTTGGTCTCCGCCGGCGAGTTGGCGAACAGGGCGTCGACCTGCCGGGCGACGTCGCCGGACCGCGACGGGTCGGCGATGCGGATGGCGTACCACCCCACCCGCCCGAGGTTCCCCCCCATCCCCTCGTCCAGATAGTCATACCGGAAGTAGAAGCCCGAGGTGTCGGTCCCCTTCTGGGCGCCGTCGTAGATGCCGACGAGGTTGAACGTCCACAGGCTCGAGCCGTCCGGGTGGCGGTAGATCGTCGCCTGGATCGGGATCTTGTCCCCCACCTTCCAGCCGAACCGGTTGGCGGTCACCCGGCCGACGATCGCCCCCGCCCGGTCCGCGAGCCAGGCCTTCTTCTCCTCCGGCTTCAGGAGGTACTCGGGGTAGAGGTCGAGGAAGGTGCCTGGATCGACCGACATCTGGCCGAAGAAATTCTTCGGATCCTGATAGATCCCCCCGAACCAGTTCATGAAGGTGATCGTCTTCACCCCCGGCACCTGGGCGATGCGGTCGCGGTAGGAGAAGGGGAGCGGCTGGATGATCGACACCTTGTGGGTGACCATCATCCGGTCGGCGCCGCTCACCTCGACCCCGGCGCTGAACGCCGTCCGGATCGCCGCCAGGTAGCCGAACAGGATGAAGGCGAAGACGATCGACAGCAGCGTGAACGCCGTCCGCAGCTTCTTCCGCTTCAGGTTGCTCCAGACCAGCGGCAGGAACTTCATGCCGCCGCCTCCAGGACCAGGTTCCCCTTGTCCAGATGCAGGGTGCGGCGGGCGCGCGCCGCGGCGTGGGGGTCGTGGGTGACCATGATGATCGTCTTGCCGAATTCCTTGTTCAGCCGCTGGAGGAGTGTCAGGACGTCTTTGGCGCTGGCGGCATCGAGGTTGCCGGTCGGTTCGTCGGCGAGAATGATATCTGGGTCGGTGACGATCGCACGGGCGATCGCGACGCGCTGCTCCTGGCCGCCGGAGAGTTGGCGGGGGAAGTGATCCAGGCGATCACCAAGCCCGACGAGATTCAGTGCCGTCGTCGCATTCTCGCGGCGTTTCTGTCGCGAGAGGCTGGTGAGCTTCAGCGGCAATTCGACGTTTTCCAGTGCGGTCAGAACAGGGATGAGGTTAAACGCCTGGAAGACAAAGCCGAGATGGTTGTTGCGCCAGCGGGCCAGGCTCTTTTCAGTCATGGTCGCGGGTTCTTCGTTGAGCACGACGAGGCGGCCTTCGGTCGGCTTGTCCATGCCGGCGATCAGATGCAGCAGGGTGCTCTTTCCGGACCCGGATGGACCCATCAGCGCCACGAACTGCCCGCGGTTGACGCTCACTTCAACGCGCTCCAGCGCGGTAACAGTGACCTGCCCGCGCTCAAAGGTCTTGGTGAGGTGTATGGCCTGTACGATGGGTTCTGATGCGTTGCTCATGCGTAATGCTCATTAAAAAACTGGATTGGCCACAGAGGCACAGAGGGCACAGAGAAGAAAGTTAGCCACGGATGGGGCACGGATGCACACGGATAAGAAGAGCAGAGGATCAAGAGCGGTATCTGTGACATGGGCTTTTAGCCCATGCTGAAACCGCTCGCATGGGCTAAAAGCCCATGTCACCGATACGGTCCTGTTGCTGCTTTATCTGCGTCATCTG
>JBDSHF010000361.1:0-2542 GCA_039918595.1 Thermoanaerobaculia bacterium | reverse complement strand
TGGCGGTCGAGCACCGGAGCCCGGTGGCGCTGATGCACTGGGGGCGCGAGGTGTTCACCGACGGCGAGCTGGCCGGCGCGCTGGCCGCGACCTCGATCGGGTTCGACGTCTCGGTGTTCGAGATCTTCGCCCCGCTCTCCTGGGGCGGGCGGATCCTGGTCACCGAGAACCTGCTGGCACTGCCCGGCCTGCCGGCGGCCGGCGAGGTAACCATGGTCTGCGGCGCCCCCACGGCGGTGGCCGAGCTGGTGCGCATCGGCAAGTTTCCGTCCTGGGTGCGGACGATCAACCTCGGCGGGGAAGCGGTGCCGCCGGCGCTGGTCGAGGCGCTCGCCGCGGCGGCCCCCGGGGCGCGCATCCTCGACGTTTACGGGCCTACGGAGGACACGGTCTACTCGGCCTTTTCCCGGCTGGAGCCCGGGCGCCCCGTCCTCATCGGCGTGCCGGTGACCGGCACCCGCGTCCATCTCCTGGACGCGCGTGGGGAGCTGGTGCCGGCGGGGGTCCCCGGCGAGATGTTCCTGGCCGGCGAGGGGCTGTCGCGCGGCTATCTCGGCCGGCCCGGCCTGACCGCCGAGCGGTTCGTCCCCGATCCGTTCGGCCGCGAGCCCGGCGCCCGCCTCTACCGCACCGGGGATCTCGCCCGCCGGCTGCCGGACGGCACCCTCGACTACCTCGGGCGGATCGACCACCAGGTGAAGGTGCGGGGCTTCCGCGTCGAGCTGGGGGAGATCGAGGCGGCGCTGGTCCGGCATCCGCGGCTGCGCGAAGCCGTGGTGGCGGCCCGCGACGACGGCGACCGGGGGCAGCGGCTGGTGGCCTACGTCGTGCCCGCGGACGTCGCCGCCGCGGAGCTGCGCGGCTTCCTGCGCGACCGCCTGCCGGAGTACATGGTCCCCTCGGCCTTCGTCGGCCTCGACGCCCTGCCGCTGTCGGCCACCGGCAAGGTCGACCGCCGGGCCCTGCCCGATCCCTCCGGCCCTGGAGAAGCGGCGTCGGCCGGAGCCTTCCGGACTCCGGTCGAGGAGATGCTAGGCGGCCTGGCCGCCGAGGTGCTCGGCGTCGACAGGGTCGGTCCGGACGACGATTTCTTCGCCCTGGGCGGCCATTCGCTGCTCGCCACCCGGCTGCTGGCGAGGGTGTCGCGCCTGTTCGGCGTCGACCTGCCGGTCAGCAGCGTCTTTCTCGATCCGACTGTGGGGGCGCTCGCGAAGCGGATCGCCGAGGCCTCCGGGGGACCGGCGGCGCCGCCGGTCCGGCCGGCGGAGCGCTCGGCGGACGGCGCGCTGCCGCTCTCCTTCGCCCAGCGCCGCCTCTGGCTCCTCGACCGCCTCGCGCCGGGGAGCCCGGCCTACCATCTGCCGGGAGCCGTGCGCCTGTCGGGTCCCCTCGACCTCGCGGCCCTGGAGGCCGCCCTGGGTGGAGTGGTGAGCCGGCACGAGGCGCTGCGCACCGTCTTCCGCGCCCAGGGGGATGAGCCGATGCAGGTCCCCGCGGAGGCGCGGGCTGTCGCCCTGCCGCGGGTCGACCTCGCGGCGCTCCCCGCCGCGGCGGCCGGGGCCGAGGCCGGCCGGCTGGCCCGCGCGGTGGCGGTGGCGCCGTTCGACCTCGCGCGCGGCCCCCTCTGGCGCGCGATCGCGATCAGGATTGCGGCCGACGAGCACCTGCTGGCGATCACCCTGCACCACATCGTGGCGGACGGCTGGTCGATGGAGATCCTGGTCGCCGAGCTGGCCGCCCTCTATGAAGCGTCCGCCGCCGGCCGCCCGTCGCCGCTCTCCGCGCTGCCGGTCCAGTACGCCGACTGGGCGGTCTGGCAGCGCGACTGGCTGCGCGGCGGCAGGCTGGCGGCCGAGGTCGACTGGTGGCGCGAGCGGCTCGCCGGCTCGCCCCCCCTGGAGCTGCCGGTCGACCGGCCGCTGCCGGCATCGCGCTCGGGGCGTGGCGGCACGCGGACGGCCGTCCTGCCGGAAGCGACCTCGGCGGCTCTGGAGCGGCTCGCCCGGCGCGAGGGGGCGACCCCGTTCATGGTCCTGCTCGCCGCCTTCCAGGCCCAGCTCGCTTACTATTCATTCTCCCACTCTTCGGGAGCTCCCGCGGTGGCGGTCGGCTCGCCGGTGGCGAACCGCGGCCGCGCCGAGGCCGAAGGGTTGATCGGCTTCTTCGTCAACATGCTGGTGCTGCGGACCCCGGTCGGCGGCGACCCCGAATTCCTGGAGCTGCTGGCGCGGGTGCGCGAGGTCTGCCTGGGAGCCTACGCCCACCAGGACGTCCCCTTCGAGCGGCTGGTGGAGGAGCTGCGGCCGGAGCGCCAGCGGGGGCGCAACCCCCTCTTCCAGGTCGTCTTCCAGCTCGAGCAGCCGATCGCGCTCGAGCGGCTGGGCGCGGCGGCCGCCGAGGTGCGGCGGCTGGAGACCGGCACCGCGAAGTTCGACCTCACCTTGAGCGTGGTCCGCGAGCGCGAGGGTTTCGCGGCCGTCCTGGAGTACGACGCCGATCTCTTCGATCCGGCCACCGCCGACCGCATGCTGGGCCACTGGCG
>JBDSHF010000360.1:0-4989 GCA_039918595.1 Thermoanaerobaculia bacterium | reverse complement strand
CCCGGCCGGACGGCTCCGCTCCGCCACCGCAGACCGTCGAGTTCCGCCACGACCCGCTGCCGCTGATCGCCGCCCTGGCCCACGGCGAGGTCCCGGCTGACGCCGCCGAGCGCCGCTGCTGGCTCCTCGGAACCAGGGAAGACGGCCGGCTTGAGTGGCACTTGGCGGACCGCCGCTCATGATCCGGGACGGTCGTTCTGAGTAGACGCTGCGATCCGGGAGCAGGAATTCCAGATCGCCGTCCGTCTACAAGTTGAAGGACCAGGAGTCCGGCCTGACCGTGAACGGACGGTCGCGCATCGCGCACTGGGAGGCACCATGAACGAAACGGCGGCATCAGGGTCTGAAAAGAATTCCCCTCCTCAGAGCGAGAGCGGCGTCGAGGTCAGTACGACGGCGAAGGTGACTGCCACGGCCGAACCGAACAAGATCGAGAAAGTCATCGTGGCGGTGCACGGAATCGGCGATCAGTACAGCTATGCGACGATCCAGTCGGTCGTCAACCAGTTCTGCTGCTATTACAACCAGCCGTCCGCGGTTCCGTTGGGCAACTTCCATGACGATCAGGCTGCGTACTCGATCCCATTGCCTTATCCACGAGAGCCGTTCGAGCGGCTGGCTTTCGCGGAAGTCTACTGGGCACCGATCGCGCGCGGCGTAGAGAATGAAAAATACACCCTCGAAGAGACGAAAAAATGGGCGCGCACCATCGTCGAGCGCCTGCGGTTGCGCTGGAGCACCGAGGGTAAGAAAGGGGGCTGTCGCGAGGCGGACTTCCTGTTGACCCAGCAGGTGCTTGGGGAGATGATCCAGACCATCGCGGTCGTCGATCGCCTCTGCTTTCTGGCCGACAAGGCCGGCCTGTTCACTTTCGATCTCAGAAAGCTGCTCGACAACTACCTCGGCGACGTACAGATCGTGGCCGAGTTCAAGAAGCAGCGCGACGAGATCCTGGTGGCCTTCGCCAAGCTCCTGGAGAAGGTTGAGAAGGCCTTTCCAAACGCGGACATCTACCTCGTGACGCACAGCGAGGGGACGGTCGTCGCCTTTCTCGGACTGCTGCAGGCTTTGCGCGAGCCGGAGCCGCCTCGCTGGACCGAGAAGGTGCGAGGGCTCATGACGCTCGGCTCGCCGATCGACAAGCACCTGGCCCTCTGGCCCGAGCTCTTCGGCGAAGGCCCGCCGAGCAATAAGGCGCTCGTGGAGCGGAACGAAGATCCACAGAAAAGGATCGACTGGCGCAACTACTACGACTTCGGCGATCCGGTTGGCTTCAAGCTCGATAGTGTTCGCGAATGGCTCGAGGAGAATCATTGGAAAGGCGTGTTCAACTTCGATGACGATCACGACATGGGGTTCACACGTTATCCCTTCCCGGGCAAAGCCCATGTGGATTACTGGACGGACAAGGAGGTCTTCGGCCACTTCATCTCGACGGTCGTCGAGGCCAAGCCGGCCAAGGCTGCTCCTTCAGAGCTCAGAAAAGCCCGGCCCGTGCCCCCCGACTTGAAGGCCAAGCAGTGGCTCAGCTATCTTCTGCCCTACGCAGGGGTGATCGCGATATTGTTTGTTGCTGCCTATATTCTTTACAAGGCCGTCACCGAAGCCATGGGCTACACGGGCCCTCCCGATCCGATAACTGGGAAAATGCAGTCGGCACTGACCCAGTTGCTCATCTTCAAACAGACCGCGGGACTCGCGGCGCTCTTGCTCGGCATCACGACCGTGGCGCGCATCCCTCGTCTCACGCGCAGCACCTTTTGGCGGAGGATCTCCGTCGCCATCGCAGGGTTTGGAGCCACTGCATATATGTGGAGCGTCCATCATAATGAAGTGATCTCGCTGAAGAATTTCCGGCTTCCCCCGGGTTTGGTTACGCTCACCTTAGCGATCGTAGTGGTATGTCTGGTCTACCTGGCGAGCGTAAAACGACCTTCCTGGGGTCTGACGCCACTCATGGTGCTCGGCTCGGTGGCGGTTACGACCATGGTCGTATCTCACCTCATCATGGTCCCTGACCGCCCCTCTGGACCCTTGTGGCCGGTGTTCCTGGCGACCGCGGCCTTCCTCTATCTGTGGTGGCTCGCGGCCTTATTGTTCGACCTCGTCTTCGTCTGGCACCTGTACATCCGCCATTCGAAGTTGATGGTGCGGGTTAACGAAGTTCTCGGAAAATACAAGGACCGGGTCAATCCGCCTTCGCAGCAGCCTCTACGAGCGGCGGCGGGAACAGGTTCGAAATAGGTTCAAAACAGAGCTTGGGTCTATGGCCTACGTCGTAGGGATCGTCATCGCTCTTCTCGTCTCCGTCATGGCACGGCTGGTGGGCTTCGACCGCGACCGGGCGTTCTATCCGACGCTGCTGATGGTGATCGCTTCGTACTACGTCCTGTTCGCGGTGATGGGCGGGTCTGTCCAAGCGATGCTTGTCGAGTCGCTGATCATGATGGTTTTCTTCTGTGTTGCCATCGTCGGGTTCAAGGTCAATCTCTGGCTCGTCGCCGCCGCGCTGGCGGCCCATGGCGTCTTTGACTTTTTCCACGGCCACATCGTGACGAATCCCGGGGTGCCGGCCTGGTGGCCGGCGTTCTGTCTGGCGTACGACATCACCGCCGCGGGCTTTCTGGCGTGGCTGTCAACGCGACCTAAGCGCGGTGGCCTTGAGTCATGAAATCGATCTGATCAGGGCTTCCGGCCCTTGGCGTAGATGGCCTCGTGGAAGGGCTTTCCCTTGCGGACGAGGTGAACCCAGCCGAGGTCGGCCAGCCGGCTGAGCGCGACCGCGGTGGTGCGGCCGGTAACCGGCCGGCGCAGCCGCTTCCCGAAGGTCTCGTTGACCTCCGCGGCCATGGCGGAAGGGGTGAACTTCTCGCCGTTCACCTTGCCCTCGATCACCCGGCTGATCATCCTGCTGATCGTCACCGGCGGGGCGGACTCGTCCGCGCCCTCGATCTTGACTCGGCGCACGACCTCTCCCGCCGCCTTCGCCGCGATCTGAAACGCCTCATAACGCTGGCGGATGCTCTCCAACTCGCCCGCCCGCAGGGCGCGCTGCTCCCGATGGAAGCCCTCTTGCTGGGCATGGAAGGCTTCCTGCCCCTCGAGCTGCTTGACCTGCGCCTCCAGATCCTTGAGGACCTGGGCAATGGAAAGATCTGAGCTCATCGCGCTTCTCCCGGAAGACGGCGTGACGGCGCAGCTTCCGCGCTCTGCCGTAAGCCCGCGCCGCCTCAGCGGCCCGGATGGCGAAGCAGCTCCCGAAGCTTGCATCACACCAGGTTCAGCTTGCAACAGTATCTCGATGGCAGGCTCTCCGTCCAGGCAGGCGGTTCGCAGAGGCTGACATTGCTTCGTATCCACCGACGGCGAATCAAATTCCCACCCGCCGAGGCACACCTGTCCCAGAATGAAGCAATACCGTGCCGACACGCTTCAAATCCCCGCAGGATGCTTCAGATGAGGAGGGGATGCGGCATTGTCGCGCGATGACGCGTCGTTTCTGCGCAAGTCGCTTCAATCAAATCGACGACGTATCATCTCCGGTGGCATTGCATCGTCGTCACTGGAGATGATGCGTGTTCGCGGGAGATGATGCATCGCCGTGCGACGATGCTTCATCGTAGTGGGAGGATGCTTCATATCCAGTGATGACGCATCATCTCCGGGGAGGATGCGACGTCGTCCCGGTATGTCGCTTCATCTGCTGCGAGGTGGCGTCGTATCCAGGAAAGACGCATCAGGGGCGGCGAGGTCGCGACACCGCGGCCGTATGGGGGCCGGAACAGCCAGAGCAGGGACGTAAAGGACGAAAAGGACATCAAGGACGGAGGAGGCTGCCGAGACCGCGGCTTCCTCGTCCTTGATGTCGTCCTTGCCTGCCAGGCCCGGCTGCCGCGGTGACCGTTGACCTGTGCCGGCTCAGTCGGCGCGGACGAGCGGCACGTCCACCAAGTGCTGCGAGAGGAACCAGACCTGGAACTCGTTGGTCCGGACCACGTCGCTCACCAGGAGGTCGTTGGTGCCGTCGTCGCCGGCATCGTCGGCCTGGCCCGCCATCGAGCGCGACTCCTCCAGGATGATCTCGTGGGCGTGCAGGAGCCGCGAGATCTGGACCGGCACCTCTTCCCGGCCGCGCGGCGGGCGCGGGATGAGCGTGGTCTCCGCGATATCGGGCGCCATCGCCAGGCTGACGCCGCCGAGCAGTTGGATGCGCTCGGCGATCTGGTCGACCAGCTCGTTCTGCTCTTCGTAATGCTTGTCAAAGAGGAGATGGAGCTGGTAGAAAGTGTGACCCGCGACCTGCCAGTGATGCTTCTTGTAGAGATCCCGCAGCGTGATCGTATCGGCCAGAACCTGATTCAGGTTCTCGACGCTCTGGCGGCAGGCCGTTTCGCTGAGCGCGATCGGCAACTTGACGATCGTGCCGAAGGGCTGGATTTCCACAGACTTCTGACCGACCAGCGGCCGGGCCCGATCCAGCACCTCGGCATCTTTCGACGGGGTCTTCGCCAGCGCCCCGGATTTTTTCGTTGGACTCTTCGATGCCACATTCCTCGCCATCGCCCATCCTCCTCGTCTACAGGTTGGTTCTTCCCCTCACACCGACGGCCGAAGCCACACGCTTCCTTGAAGCCGGCAAGAAATAGCGAGCATGAGACGTGCCAACCTTTCCCGTCTTCTCCCAGGCCGCGGCCTATATACTGCCTGTCGCGATGTCCGCCACTGTGCGGCAAGGCGCGGGGGTTTCCTGCCTGAAGCGAGATGCAATGAATCAAGAATCTTCCCTCGACGATCTCTGGGCTTCGGCACCTCCCGCCACGGGGGTCTTTGAACCCGGACAGCTCGCGCATCTTCCCGAGGCGGCCCGGCGCTATCTCGAGCGCGCGATCGCTCCCGGAACGCCGCTCGCGTCCGCGGTGCGGCTGCGGATGCACGGCGAGATCAAGCTGAAGGGGTGGCTGCCGTTCACGGCCGAGCAGGTCATCTCCT